>PLMS01000039.1 GCA_003142575.1 Ignavibacteriota bacterium | reverse complement strand
CCATTTTTAACAATTGTTAATGTTTGACCATTTCCTTCGGGATCTCGATTGCGGTTTTCGAGAAGAAAATATTCCGATTGAGTTATAGGTATTTTATAGATAATATTTTGATTTGCGCTTGTCAATCCCACTGCCGGCAGTGTAAGTGTTTCACGCGAACTTTGGATCGATTTTGGAACGACCCATCCTAAATATATTTTTTCCCATGCACTTGGTTCCGGCGGAAAGAGTCCGTTGTAAGCAAAAATACCTGCTCCATCCATCAATCCGAACTGACCTATTCCGGAACGGCCGGTTTTTGTATCGAACAAATCCGGCAATCCTAAATAACTGCCAAGAGAAGCTGCAAACAAGCCATTGATGCTCAGTTGAAGAATTTCGCCGGAGATATCACGAGATTCGGTTTCTGGGAGAATGATCGTGTTCGTGATGTTGAAATTTCCATGAACTGGAATCCCAGAAAACGAACCCAATGTAGTTGCGAGCGCCGTGGAATCGAGATAAAGTGAAGGTATATCATACGGTGTAGGATTATATCCCAGCGAACTTACTAAGTCAATATCGCGTCCCGCTCCTGCATGAAAAATAACAAATACATCGTACTTTGAAAAATCAATTTCCGGATGAAGTGAATCCGCTAGGTGCCAGCTTTCAACTGCAAGTTCAGCAAGTTTTCTATTATCATTCCCGGTTGTTGGCGGTGAGTACGCTGCCATAGGTTTTGAGAGCGTTACACGTTGACCGAGAACGTCACCGGTTATCGTAAGCTTTCCATGAGAAACTTTACGAAAATAATTTTCAACAAATCGAATTTTATTTCTGAAATATGCTGAATCATGTGGAGGAGGATCAATCTGTGCCGGAGAACCTGTGAGCTGGAACGTACCGTCTCCGGTCGTCTGTTCAATGTTATCCTTCTGGAACTCGACCATAACGGCGAGTATACGAAGAGTGTCAATCAGAATCGATTGAACTGAATGAACTTGAAGAGGAGCCCTCGTCTCGCGCAAGAGATGAGATACTTGAATTCGTGTTTGCCCATACGATAAAGAACTCAAAAGAAAAAACACACTCATTGCCCATACACGTGTCACAGAGACTCCTACATTTCCTAATTCAAGTTATTCAAAATAGTATGTTGGTTAAAATCCTAAGAATTGAAAATTCCATTACTTCTTAGGATTTCACTTTATCAAAAGAATCGCATTCATACAAAAATCTCATATTCTATATATCAATTTAAATAACGTCGAGTTTTTAAGGAACCTACTTCCCTTCACCACCCCAGCCCATCGATAGTGTTAGGCGTAATGTTCCATCAAGTGGATTTTGTCCCTCAATAGAACTAATATATCCAAAATCGAAGCCGTAAAGATCATATCTGATACCGGCGCCAAAGGTCATAAACTTTCGATTACCTTCTCGAGGATCTTCATAGAAATACCCGGCACGAATTGCAATCAACCTCGGTGAACCGTACCAATATTCCATTCCTATTCCAGAATCGAACCGTCGTATTTGTTCACTGATATTTCCCTGCGTCCATGTCGTAAAGAAAGCCTTATAAAATTCGTCGGAGTTTGAACCCCATCTCGCCACCAGTAACCGACTCACATCTATGTTAACTGACAAATTATTATATTCACTTTGAAGTACCTTATATGCGATGCCAAGCCGAAGATTCATGGGAAGAGGATCTGCTTGTGCCCTGTCGACGTATGACATATTTGGACCAATATTGGACAGACTCGCTCCAAAACTCAGACTCTTTTCAAGAAAAAGCGGATGGTATAACAATCCGACATCGAAACAAAACCCGGTGGATGTTCCGCTTCCTTGTTCTTGCCCGGCTCCTTGGTCTGCAAGATGTGAATAAATAATTCTGANNAGCAAGTTCATATCCTGTAAATGTTCCTACGATTTCCGGTCCGGTAGGATTCGTTCTATTAAATACGCCAAGGTTTTCATATGTGAGTTGACCGCCGACAACTCCATCCAATTCTTCGACAGGTTGTTTAAAGGCAGCATGAGCAATCCATATATCAGGTAATCCCAAACCGGGGAGCCAGTTTGTATGGGTCATTCCAAGTTCAGAGCCATTTTGGAAAGCAAGGCCTGCAGGATTCCAAAATACAGCCCATACATTATCCGCTATCGCCACGCCTGTCTCACCCATCCCGCCTGCACGCGAATCCGGTACTATGAGCAAAAATGGGACTGCTGTAGTTTGTGGTTGAGCTTTGGTAATATTCGAGAAAAATAATCCGAATACAAACAGAACGACAATAATTTTCTTCACCATATATGTAACCTCCAGACTGTGAGTGTTGAGTACCATTGCATTTTCTAGAATATACTTGAATGTGTTTTTGAGATTCTATAAATAGAACATCCTCTTTCAATATTATGTATGCTGCATTATCATTTCAGCGTACAACAGCGAGCTTGCCGATAGTTTCACTTGTGTGTTGCCCATTTTGACTACGCGCAATCAGTTTATACAAGTAGATGCCATTGGCAAGACGATCTCCATCATGATCCCTTCCATCCCATGGAATTCTTACAGAACGATCCGTAATATTTTGGACGGTCATTTTTCCGATAAGTCTGCCCGCGATTGAAAATATTCTTATCTCTACATCGATCGGATCGATTCCAGTACGCTGGAAGGTAAAGGTCGTGGAATTCGAGAATGGATTGGGGTAATTCACCACATTCAACATTGTAAGATCATCGGCAACAGAAACCTCAAAATATGTTTCTGCTGTTGATGAATTATTGTATATATCCCAGGCTTTTATTTGTAATGTATATTTGCCGTCACTGAGATCGTGCAAAGGATAAGTTACTTTACCCTTTTTATATGTGACAGAATCGCTTTGATAATTATTCGACAGATCAAAAGTCCGATCTGGGTTGCTGATCGTTGCCGACAATTGATGCCCTACGCCAACCGTCGATGTATTGATACCACTTTCATCATGTAATAGTACGATCAAGGTTGGATCGCTTTTTACAACATCTCCAGGGCGAAAATCAAGATCATTGAGATATATCGAAATTTGCGGTCCTGTGGTATCAATTGCTGCGGTTGAATCGATTCCATTGATCATTACATTTTCAGTATATCCCGCTCCATCGGTTGCGTCATTCCATGCGTATATCGAAATTCGCGATTGGTTTCCGAACGTCACATCTTTTGGTATAGGAATCGTCGTTTCAAATTTTCCACTAGTAATAGATACTCCGCCGCGATAGAGCAAACTGCCGTTTTCCTTAAATCGAAAATCTCCAATTCCTTCTACGATGTGCACTTCTCTTTGCGAATCGAAAACCTGAAGCGTTCCTTTCCCTTGGAATGATGTCATCGGTGTCCCATTATCCAGCTTCATTGCACCTTGTATAGGTACATGTGCCAAGGATTTCATTGCAACTATACTCGATGTTGATCTCCCATTCACGCTATCAATTGAGACAATGTTCTTCGGCATGAGAAGTCGAAGTGTCGGATCGCCAAATAGGCAAAATTTTTGAGTATTCATTGCATCAGAGTTATCAGATTTTGCAAGTTGCACCGCAGTCCCTAATCGTAGATTTCTTCCGGTACTATCCTTTGTTAACAGATAGGAAAAAAAACTTGTATTGAGCGCAACATTGGGGGTATTATAGACTTTACGCGCTGCTCCGAAAGTCCCAATCGCTCCCCCTTGCTCCATGGTTACAAGTTGTTCGCCCATACTGAGTATAGTCGGATCGTCATACAAGCTAACTTCGCATGCCGCCGCAACAACGAAAGTCAAACGATCCCGATTGGATAGTTTCGGCAGATCGCCTTCTTGAGTAAATATCCATTCATGCGCCCATACTTGACTGTTCCCGTGACCAATGAAATTTGTAAAAAGTGTACCCTGATTTATTGCATCATCAATCGCAATATTTGCATTTGGTTTTCTGCGACCTAAAGCGCTGTTCACGGTTGGGTATTCGACTATGTAAATTTTTTTCTTTTCATAACTTTTAGCAGCATTGCTTTCGGCAAGTGCTTCGGTCGGATCCGTAAACATAGTTCCATCATCCGGATCCTCTGCCGCTGAAGTTATTCCATCATCAGCGACAAATGTAAAACTATTTCGCCACTGATCAACAGGAGCAGTCGTCTCATACGAAATAATTTTATTGACCAATACAGATGCCTCTTGGACACTGCGAGCAGGAAGACGTCCGATTGCAAGAGAATAGATAGAGTTTAGCGAATCTAAAATAACAAACTCATCATCAGTTGTATAACTTGTATTGGTTTTATCAAGGGATTCTTCTGTTTCGTATGGAGGAATCCAATTACGTTGATTTGAGCTAATATTCTTATAGTCGAAATATCCCCAACCAAATAGGAGGACATATTGCGGAACAGGACTCTGCCAATTCGTTTGAGTATATCTCAAGAATTCTCGTATTGCGAGAATGTCCGGAATGCCACCTGAAAATTCGCTGTAGATTTGATTGATATCCACAACGAGAGTTCGAAGACTATCGTGAGATTCACGATGCGACTTCAGCCGGTTCGCTTCGGAAAGAAATTCCGGCGGGGAAATAATGATAAAATCGTACTGTGACAGCGCATTATGCAGATTTACAGTGTTTTCAATTTTTGTTGTTGTTGCAGGGATTTTAAATCCAGTTTTACCAACCACCGCGATTTCACGAACAGATCCACCTGTCTGCTGAAGCTGGATTGTGCATACTGTGGAATCAGCGGAATAATATTTTAATTCTTTCACGTTACTATGATCGGTAACATCAAATGCCCGGATATCACTCGAAAAATTACTAATATCATACTGAACCAATCCTTCGAAATCGGGCGATGTAAAGATAAGAGCGTCGTTTACAGCTTCAAACCTTCGCTGATAATATATTTCCATCCAATCCAACCATGTGTACGCGTCCTTGTTATTGCTGGTTACTTGGATTTTTACACTACTCATATCATTCGGCACCCCGCCTGTGTGCGTTGCACTAAAAGAATGTTCCGTAGCGTAATTATAATCGTATGTGCCCATGGGGGTGCTTCCCATCGCTATAGATCCGAGATGTTGGCCATTCTCAAAAGTATCCAGGTTATCAGATGTTGCCGACCGGTGAAAAAAATTGAACCGATAGGTAATCGGAGATGTTGCAACCAATCCCGGCAGCGAATTATTATATGTGACAGCATCCGCTCCGATAAATTCTTTTCCAACCCATAGACGTCCCGAACTCTGGAGATTATACAATTCATCTTCGCGGAATATTTTTTCCTGAAAACTTACAGGTTGTAATGCTGTTGGAGAAACGGCTGAAGCAGAAAGTGTATCCATCTGCTTGCCGCGGCCTTGGGTAACGGTAAAGAAGTAATAATTTTTTTCTGTAAACGGATTAATATAATGCTGAAAAATGTTGCCTCCGTTATAGTGCCAACCTCTCACTCCCCGGCCGTAAAAGACTACATAATCATCTGGATCGAAAATTCCATTACTATTTTGGTCTACCACCAGCCGCGGAATTTCCAACAACGTGTTTGGCCGCGGGCTCGTATTATCATCCGGAATTGCCAAGCCCCCATTCCCATATAATCGAATGGAGTTGATATTGCTGACTGAGATATTCAAATTATGAAAGTAATTATAATCCAATTTATACATGCCAGTTGAAGTATCTGATACTTCTATGCGATACCATTCGCCTTGCGCAAGCGGAGAATCTTCTTGTGCAGCTTGCCGGGAACTTACTTTTGGCATTTTTGCTAATTGAGCTTTTTGCGGCAAGTTGCCCCTCAGCAGACAAGAAGAAACCAAACCGGCAGGAAAAGCATTTGTAAAATTAAGCCGAACAACAATGCGTGAATAAATCTTGACCTTCTCTTTGTCAATCGCCTGAATAGGGTGCAAGAGAAGAGTTCCAACGCATCCTATGCTCGTCTGCCCAACATGAATAAGCTCGGCGAGAACGTTTTGTCCCGGTGCTAGTGCCGTTCGAGCAAAACTTGTATCATCATAACTTTCGCTGACACCGAGATCCTTGAGTACCTTTATCTTCGGTTTAGGCAGCAGCTTGACCGTATCTCTGATTTGATATTCACTTGCTAAGACTTGAAGCGAATATTGTGGAGACGGAAGGAGCAAAAGAACAGCCCGGATAAAATCGGCCCTGCCTGTTAAATCGTATGTTATTTGACTTTCGAAGAACCGAAATCGAGTAAAAATAGTACCATGGTTTCCAGAAACATGTTCAGCTTGAATGTGCGGTGTAAACTCAAGAACTACAGAATGTTGATCTTCACTCACGATGCGTATATCTGTCATCGGCTGAGCAATGCCGGTTAAAGTTCCGACAAAGATCGAGGAAAATATGGCAATAGTTTTTTTCATAAAAAAAAAGCCGCCCGAGAAATAATGGTCTTCTCGTTCGGCTAAACATGTATATAAGAGAGTCTCAGCCGAACTTGAAAAAGGTTTCTACGGCAAATACAATTCCTAACTTTTTACCCTGCGACACTTTAGGAACGAACCTTTATCAAGCCTTCGATATACTCTCCATTAATAGAACAGCACGTCATGAACTTATAGTAAGTTAATGAATGAAATGAAGATTGTCAAGCAAGTAAAATTGGAATATCTCACAGGAAAAGAGCAGTTGAAGAAAACTTACATCATTCGCTGATATTCCAAGAATTGTTTTGCAGTTGTGGCAACATTTGGGTAAATTAGCTTTGCAAATGAATTTATCCTCTATCAGGTGATATGTCAAGACCACTCAACATTCTTTTTGTTTCGAGCGAAGTAGAACCTTTCGCTAAAACCGGCGGGCTTGCCGATGTTTCCAGCGCTCTTCCGAAGGCAGTCAAAGATCTCGGGCATGAAATCCGTATTATGATGCCGCGATATCGATTTATCGGCGAGCGAAAGTTCAGATTACACGATATCATCCGTCTCCATGGAATCCCCATTCCGGTCGGCAATTTGACCGAACTTGGGAACGTAAAATCATCATTTATCAATAATTTAAAAGAAAAAGTTCAAGTCTATTTTCTCGATAATACAAATTACTTTGACCGCGATGGCATTTACCAAAGTCCGACAACGAAAAAAGATTATAAGGATAATGATGAACGGTTCATTTTCTTCTGCCGTGGTGTCATAGAGACCTTGAAGCGGCTTGGTTGGCAGCCGGACATCATCCATTGCAACGATTGGCAGACAGGACTTATCCCTGCCTATCTCAAAACGATGTTCTTGACTGATCCGTTCTTCAAATCGATGAAAACGGTTTTCACGATCCATAACATGGGATATCAGGGTGCATTTTCAAAGGAGTCCTTTGCTAAATCGAATTTGCCTGAAGAGTTGTTTCGTTCCAACGGTGTAGAAGCGTACGGAAACTTCAACTTCCTCAAGACTGGATTGTTTTTCTCCGACGGTATAACAACTGTAAGCGAGAAATATGCCGATGAAATCTGTACATCTCCCGAAATTGGTGCCGGGCTCAACGGACTTCTTTCGACCCGGCGAAAAGATCTGCATGGAATTCTCAATGGTATCGATTATCAAATCTGGAATCCTGCCACAGATGAATTCTCTTTCCGAAAATATGATGTAAAATCCATTGAAGCAAAGGTAGATAATAAACGAGCTTTACTCACAAAATTCGGATTGGAATTTTCTGAGAACCGCCCGGTGATCGGAATGATCAGTCGTCTTGCAGATCAGAAGGGATTCGACCTGGTTTTTGAAATTATTGAGGATATTATTCGGCTTGACTTACAGTTCGTGATGCTGGTAGCAGGTGAAAGAGAATACGAGAAAAAAATTGAAGCTATTCAAAAGAAACACTCCAAACGCATTGCGGTGGTCATAGGGTACGACAATGAAATTGCACATTTGATCGAAGCTGGAACGGATATGTTCCTTATGCCGTCTAAGTACGAGCCGTGTGGTCTCAATCAGATGTACAGTATGCGCTATGGTACGGTTCCTGTTGTTCGTGCGACAGGTGGGTTAGATGATACAGTAGAAGATTACACGGGAAACGGAAAAGGAACCGGTTTCAAGTTTGAAAAGTACGATTCGAAGGAATTGATGAAAGTCATTCAGCGTGCACTGAAGGTCTTTCAGCAACCCGAAGAGTGGAAGCGGATCATGCGAAATGGCATGATGCGAGATTTTTCATGGGAAAATTCTGCACGGAAGTACATCAATTTATATAAAGAACTTTTGAGGCATAACGCATAGCACTGGATGACACTGGAATTGTTTGCAATCATAACGGCACCATCAGCAGCAACAGTAATTGTTCCTGTCAGAGAAATGGCTTTCCATTGACTCTCCGATGTTGTGGATGTTTTTTCGTACGGCAGCCACCAGAAGTCTGTGCGCAAGGGTACGAGAATAATTTATTCGCTTTCTCATCTCACATTACTTGAAAAAAGATTGAAGGATACCGAATTTTGAAGTCACCCCGTTTTCTTCTCCTCTTCTACACAGGAACAATGTTGTGTTTATCCTCAGGATGTAATGATGCCCCGGATTCAGTTGGAGCCACAACACAACCGGTAGGATACCTTGGTACAGTTCAAGTTGATACGTTCTATGCCACAGGTCACTCCTCTCTCCCAAATCAATTATTCACATCATCGATTGATCGATTCATGCTCGGCAAATATCAAACATGTCAAGCTTGGGCATGCTTGAAATTTAGTTCATGGCCCGACTCAATGATAGGTGCAACGATTACCAGCGCGACGATTCGATTAAAATCAGTTTATCATTTTGGCCAGTCGATGTCTGTTTTGCCCTTTAATGCGTATCGTGCACGAGCGAGTTGGGCAGGCGACTCACTTACCTATGATTCGCTTAGTCTAAACACTGTTGGCCAGTCCCCCTATAATTACTATTACGACGTTAACACTAAACACTCCTCCACCATTCAAGCAGGCGACACCGATTGGGTGACGATTGACATTCCAGACACCAGTATGCTGCGCGAGTGGTTCTCCACAAATTCAGACACCATGCATTTGAATGATGGGATTATCCTTAGTCCGGATCCGTCGTTCTCAAATGTTATCAGAGGATTTTATTCGTATTATGCATCTGATACGTCCTATCAACCTACACTTTATGTTAATTATACCGGAGCCTACGGTCCAAATACGTATGTTCACAAAGTGAGTAGTTCTAAATACGTTTCTACAATTGATCGTGCAAGTCTCATAACTGATAACAATTTGATTTATGTCCAAAGCGGCATTTCTTATCGAGGACTAATCTCGTTTGACCGCATCTTGACGACTTGGCCTGTTTCTATTCATCGTGCGGTTCTTCAAGTAACATTAAATGCGAGCAAATCCTCACCTCAATTCAATTTCTTCCCTACTCCATTTTTGCATGATTCACTCTATGCACTCTCCGTAGCAACAGACAGTATATCTGATGGATCGTTTTCTGCGTTGAGCCCGAGTAAGGCAGACAGTTTCGGTCGTGTCACTTATTCATTTGAATCAGCAGGGCTCACCAATCGTTGGTTGAACAATTCCTCAGCGCGGAAGGTCATGTTGTGCGGCTATTTCGAGAGTGGCTCCTTTGATTTATTTACGATTTTTAGCGAAAGCGCCTCTGATATAAAACTTAGACCACGAATTATCATCACGTATTCTATCAAACGTTGACACAGCATTAGACTATGAACTATTTCCGAATTAAAGTTACTCTGACGATCTTTACCGTTCTTTTCCCCCTCATCGTCCATGCAGGTGGATCATCTTACTCACGGTATGGATTTGGAGACATACTCCGCTATGGCGACAGTCGAATCTATGCAATGGGAGGAACAGGCATAGCCCTTGTGGATGATGGAAGCATAAACCTCTTGAATCCCGCCGGTATGAGTCGTATTAGTTTTACAAGATTTTCTGCCGGATTTGAATACAACGGCTTTTCCTCGAAAGATAGCAGTGGCTCTTCGTTCTATTCTACTGGCGGACTTCAAGGTCTTGCCTTTGCGTTTCCAATATCTCGAGAGAATGGCATCGTTATGTCAATAGAAGCCACTCCGTATAGCAAGGT
Source organism: Ignavibacteriota bacterium (assembly GCA_003142575.1). Taxonomy (GTDB): domain Bacteria; phylum Bacteroidota; class Ignavibacteria; order UBA10030; family UBA10030; genus Fen-1298. Next base: position 1,175 of record PLMS01000039.1, on the reverse strand, counting down.
GAATTATGCGATTAGCTCTTCCAACTTTGACACCCTATCCGGATCCATTCAACATCAAACTTTCTACGGCAGCGGCGGACTCTCCTATCTAGGACTTGGACTTTCCGGATCACCGCTGAACACATTACATCTTGGCGGTCGTTTGAATTATATGTATGGCCGCACACGTCAATATCAAACATCCAGTTTTGATAGCAGCTATTACACCAGCACTACTTTTGATCGCACTATTTATTATTCCGGTTTCACATTCACATTGGGAGCAATTTATGAAGGCATAGACCAACTCCTCGGTCTTCCATCGCTTCATAACTTGTCTCTTGGATTGACTCTGACGACTGCAAGTTCGTTTAATGCGAATGTTGAGAGGATTTATTCAGAAGGCGACACAACGAATCAAAATGGAACTGCCGACATTCCTCTTTCTATAGGATTGGGACTTTCTTATTTACATCAAAACCGGTACAGATTCCTCGGCGACTTTGTATTTGAAAATTGGGGAAACCTCAAGCCTTTTGTTTTGGATCCAGTTACACTTCGGAATTCTTACCGTACGAGTATCGGTTTCGAGGCAATACCTGAAAAAGGAGCAGACACGTTTTGGAAACGCATATTTTACCGTGCCGGTCTTGCATATAACTCCACCTATTATCAAATCAACGGTGTAGGAATCAACGAGGTTTTAATGAGCGGCGGTGTCGGACTTCCNNCACTTCCTATGGGACCTGAGTCTTGGCTCAATATCAGTTTGCAGGTTGGGATGCGCGGTACGACCGATAATAATTTACAGAAAGACATAATCGTTCGTCTTTCTGTTGCCGTATCCGCAAGTGAACTTTGGTTTCTCAAATTTGATGAAGAGTAAATTCTATGATAGCTATCGGCAGTGATCATGCGGGGTTTGAATATAAAAAGGAACTGAAAAAGCTTCTTGATGAAATCGGAAAGCCTTACCAGGATTTTGGTACTACTTCTCCAGATCCCGTGGATTATCCAGATATTGCGCATCTTGTTTCAATGGCGGTCGCATCCGGCAAATGTCTGCAGGGTATTTTAATCTGTGGAACAGGAATTGGCATGTCTATTGTCGCCAACAAACATGAAGGAATCCGGGCTGCTGCCTGTGAATCACCCGCCTCTGCAAAGCTTTCACGCGAACATAATGATGCCAATAT
>PLMS01000003.1 GCA_003142575.1 Ignavibacteriota bacterium | reverse complement strand
GATGACCGCTCTTTTTGAATTGATTCTTAATTATATCATTCCCACAGTAGGCGCAATGATATGGGCATGTTCTGGAATATTCAACAAGAGCCATTTTTAGAAGCTTACCTCTGTGAGGGCCATATATATGATACGAACTGAAGGACTCCCAATCAGGCATGGGAAGTGAATCCATCAACTGTGGAGGTCTGCATTCATTTATGTGCGGTTTTCCATCTTTTTTATATCCAATATTCTTGATGGTCGTCCCCCGGCCTCCTCTGACCAAATCCCTAGAAAAATCCACGATGACGTCTTCGCCTTCTCCAATGCAAATGTAATCGATACAATCTTCTTTCAATATATCAAAGGGATCAACATTGACGTGTATTCCTCCAAAAATTATTGGGATACTAGGGAATCTTGCCTTTATGTGCTTTGCCAGATCTATATTTTCCTTTTTTACCTGAGAAAAAACACTAAATGATATTAATCCTGGTTTTTCCTTTTCTATAAACAAATCAAGGTCGCTTTTAATCGATGTGCTTTTCAATTCTACGCCGACGGAAGAATAATCAATCGCTTTAAAAATACCAGCATCTTCTTTTTTCTTTTCTTCAAAAAGCCTCTCGTGCTCTAGATAAAAAGAAGTATCAAAAACCGCCGTTTCAAATCCGTCCCTTTTAAGTGCAGCCGACAAGTACGAAATATTCAGGGGGATACCTGTTCTCATCCTGTCGTTAAAAAAAACGAACATTATCTTGAAATTACCAGACATCAGTTTATCTCCTTCCGTCTCGCATACACGGATTAATTAACTGTTTCCCATGGCTTTTCATCCTGAGATTAGATGCTATTGAACAAAACTATTTGATAATATCGTCGCAAATATTTCCTCGGGAACTCAGCTTGCACCATCCCCGTTGAGGTATGTCGCCTCAAGTTGTTCACCCATTATTGCCAGGCTATCATCAAGATGAGAAGTATTCCAATCAATCTTAATATTTTGTAAAATCATGTCTTTATATAACTCCAACAACGCAACGTCGCAATCCCGGCAAATGGGGTGTTCATGCCATTTACCCGCACCATGAAGCTCTCGGAGCTCACGATATTTTTTTCCGGTCCATNNTTGACTCTCCCATTGCCCCATCACTAAATGGGTTCTTGCATTTGGATTCCCGCAGGGGATAAGACCGCCACCATAAAATTGATATATCGATTGGTATAAATAAGGACAAACAAATTTAATGTCTCTTTTAATGGCTTCTTCCCGAATCGCGTCAAAGTTTGCCGGCAAAGCGGATGTCTCTTTGTTCTCCCAATATCCAGTTTCCAGCAGTTTAGTGCGCCAGGTTAAATCCTGAACAGTGATATGATCCACATGGGGTTTCCATAGTTTTAACAAATCCGGAACCTGGTGAATCGTTTTATCTGTGGTCACCATGGTTGCTCTCACTATGGGCGAAGTCAGACCACGTCGGTTGCCCACTGCAAGAAAACGTAAAACATTATTAACGGTCTTCTCCCAACAAACCCCTTTAGGCGTGATATTTTGCTTTTTCAGGGACTGAACATATGACGAATTGAGAATCCGCATAGATTCGTAAGTTTTTTTATCCGGAGAATCAACGGAGAAAACAATACGATCCAGACCGGCATCGATTAGATCTTCCGCCAGTTTCGTTGTCATGATTGTTCCGTTGGTATGAAACATAACATCCACTACCCCGTGTTCCTTGGCATAGCGTATAAATTCGGTAATATCCTTACGCAGCAACGGTTCGCCCAAACCATTAATGTTAACCGTTGGCAATCCGTACTTTTCCCCTTCATTTATTGCTCTGGCATAATCTTCAAAAGGGATATCACCGATTTGAGTTATGTCGAGAGAGAGGTGGGTACAAAAAGAGCATGCCAGGTTACATCTGGTAGTTATTTCAGCATTAAAGTTTAAAGGAAAATCGCCGGGGTCAAGGTTTTTGACCCTATCTGTCCATGCTTTGCGGTATTCTCTATATTTTGACCCGTTAGATTTTTCCCAAGTCTTAAAGTTTTCTGATTTATAGGGCATGCCATATGTATAATATGGATTTGAAACGGCATTATTTTTTGTCCTCATTTTTGACCTCGCCTCGCCTAATAGCTGATTAGTTTCCTTCTTCAATTAAACTATTGCTTTGCTCCGTCAGCAGTGCTGTTGCATTATTAAAAATATCGGATGATATAGCCGCCCAAGTTGATGCTCTACCCAGGGCAACTTTTTTAAGTGTCTTGTTTTTTATCATGATGGCTTGAAGTTTCTTCAGCTCAATATCGCTCTTCCGGGAAAGATCCCTTACATAATAACTAATTTTCCAGTTTTGCAAAAGACCATCACGAAGTATCCGTTGGCCTGCAAATTGTTTTTCATAGCGGTAATCAACACCCAGGGTTTTCTCAACGTAATGTATGAAACTCGCTCGGTTGAACGAACATCCCATACCCACAACCCAACCAGAATTTTTGTGAAGCATTTCGAAAGAGGACCCCTGACCTAAACATTCAAAGGGGTCACATTCTCCATATAAGTTATTGTTTTTACCGGAAGCCGCAATACTAAAAATCGGTTCAGGAGAACGCATAACACCATGACGCTGCCTGAATATCTCCGTTATTAAACCGACACAACTTGGGGTTTTCAAAACATCA
>PLMS01000020.1:7035-9239 GCA_003142575.1 Ignavibacteriota bacterium | reverse complement strand
GCCCTTTGTTCCTGAATTTCTTCGGTCATATGGAGATCAAAGCTGGATATTGGATGATTCTGGACAAAAATAGTCAATCCAATAATACTCGCCACGATTAAGGCATAAAAACCCATCAGATGTTTATTCAATGACTTTGCTCTTTTCTTTCGGAACCAAAACCTTGATTGCCCCCGGAATGATCTTGATATGAAGAGGCATTTTCTCTAGTACCTCGCCGTCACATTGAACCGTTTGCTGGGGGGTTGAGGAAACACTGATCTCTTTCCCATGCCAGTGCTTCACTAATTCCAAATTGTGCGGACGTTCCCGTTTCAGCAAAGTGACCACAATATGCTTCAACAGGCTGAAATTCACTTTTCGCAAGACAACAACATCCAGGAACCCATCGCTGATATCTATATGCTTATCCAAAGAGATTTTAGTAAACCCAAGATTCCCTACATTCGTAATAATACATGCTAAACCTTGAAGTTTATATTCCTGTCCATCGATGTTCAGATGGTAGGTGACTTTTTTGGTTATCTTTAATGCCGCCGCAGCTGATAGAAAATAGGCGAGTATGCCAAACTTATTTTTAGGCTTACGATCCGCACCCTTTACCAAATCCGCTCCAAAACCAACGCTTATCGCTGTAATAAAATAACTCGTATCGAACTGTCCCACATCGATGGTTTTCGTTTCCAACGGACCGTGGCCCAGGAGTGTGCAGGCTTCTTTCAGATCTTTGGGTATGCCAAGTTCAGTGGCCGCGACATTTGCAGAACCTCCGGGCAGAATAGCCAAAGGTATCTCTGATCCAATCAGGCCGCTGATTGCCTCCATAAGTGTGCCGTCTCCGCCGTACACAGCGAGAGCGTCGACTCCTGCCTTGACGGCAGCCCTGGCAAACTTAATCCCATCGCCTGCTTCGTGGGTAATGAATGCTTCCCACGTAATGCCGGCTTCTTTCATGGACGCATTGATAAAAGGCAGGATAGCTTCTTCTTCTCCGGCGGCGGGATTAATAATGATGTGAATATTTTTTATTTTCTTTTCCATGACAATTCTTTTTTCCGTAAATATTTTTCAAACGCTTTGATTTGCCTATGGATATACCACCTTCGAGGATCAGCTACTGTACGAGCAGTGGTCAATAAGTCGATGGCCTCTTCGCCGGTATGTCCCATACTGATAAGGATGGCGGCGGCCATAGCGACGCTTCGGCGTTTGCCCTGCATGCAAAATACTAAGATCTTGCCTTTGTTTTGAATAACAGGCAATGCTGCTTCAACTCCCACCAGCAGTTTCTTGATGGAGATGGGAGTAAAAAATGTATCGTACGTTTTAATCCATAAGGTTTTAAAGGGAGGAAGGGTATAGATTTCGTCAGGCGGCATTTGCCCGATCATGGAAATAATCAGATTAAAATTGAGCACCTTCAATTCATCGGCATGTTCCTTCCCGACTTTGGAGCCCACGTATAAATAATCGGTTATTTTGGATATATCTATCATGTTGTTTGAATATTATTGTACCTCTGTCAAGACCGGGAGCGAGTTGCGGCGAAGCCGTCTGCCAAAGGCATGGCTTTGCCACCTTCGGGATACTCACGGCCTCTTTTATTCTTCTACAGAGTACATCCTTTCAGAATCTGTGGGTCAATGCTGTTGATGTTCTTTTACCCATTTATCATGCTGGGGGTGATCTTTGATTTCCCAGTATTTGGGATCACTGCTGTCGCGAATCAACGGCTGATTCCTATTACCTTTGTGCGTTCCATATTTGGCCTGATGGATCTCGTTGTTTTCATACGGAGCATTTCCATTGATGACAACTTTATATGAATGGTATGGATCATATCCGCTGTACATAGAAGGCAGCGTTTCGCTATGTCTCCATGCCTCTCCGTCTCTATAGATATATTGATGTTCGGAGACAGAGTAGTAGGAGTCTATTTCAGGAATGTAATAGTATTCAGCGTAGTCATACCCTGCGGGTCCCCAAAGAGGCTGATCGTAGATATTAACATCGGCTCTTCCACTCATGGTCCCCGGGAACAGGCAGTTGAGGGAGGAAACTGCTATGCCCGCGAAGGCCAGAGCACAAAGCAGGAAAATGAGCTTGGATTGTTTCATAGTGATCGTCCTTTCATGGCGATGAGTGAACGTATGCCATTCCGCGAGACTTTCAACTCTTACCCGGATTGGAAGAGACGACTGGAA
>PLMS01000020.1:0-6987 GCA_003142575.1 Ignavibacteriota bacterium | reverse complement strand
CCCTCTCCTCATAGGAGAGGGTTGGGGAGAGGTTTAAATAATCTGCGGCCTTCCCTTTGGCGGCGATGAGCATGCTCAACCCAATGTTTGCCGCCGCCTGTTCTTTTGTAGGGAGCGTACAATTAAAAATCTGCGCTGACATTCTTATCGATATGTTATGTCGGATACAACGGTTCTTTTGTAGGGGCACAACACGTTGTGCCCGGATAGATAAGTACGTTTAGTTGTTTAAAGAAGATGAGATTTTCGTCGCTTTCTTTGAATGTGCAAAGTGACCCCTCTGTCCCGAAAAAATATATTTCTTCGGGACACCTCCCCTTGTAAATAAGGGGAGGACTGACAGAAAGAAACACCGGCGAAATCGAAATGTGTTATCGCAAGGTGGAGTTCGGATTCAGGATATAATGAGNNCAATGTGATTAGAAGGTATCAATCGGATACAATATTTATTCTCTCACCTTAGCCCAGCTTACTTCTGTCGATTTCGCGGGCTTATGTAAAAGAATTTAATAAGGCATAAGTCATTCTTCTACCATCTACCATCTTCTATCTTCAATCTTGTGAGTGTGGCGACGAACTCACTGAGGTTACGCAGGGTGAAGTTGTAGGGTGGTTAGATTGTTTTTAGTGCGGTCAGGACTTGCTTGCCCGCATCTTGCCGGGCGGGCGTCCAGACCGATGCTGCAGTTGAGTATCCGGAAGGAATTTCTGATATTACCAGAACGCCGAACAAATTCCGATTCAAAATCCACGATCTGCAAGCGCCCATTAAAAAAACTCACTTCGTTTTCGAGAATCGCAATGTTTCCGGCAGCGACCTTGAAAATGATATCTCTACAGAAACCTTTGATAGACATTCATTGTTATCTAGATATGGAGAATGAACAGTATGATGATCTGTAAGGATTTTTCGTGAACTACACATCGCAAGAGATCCATCCATTCTCTTGCTTAGAATATCTATAAACTATCTACTGATGAAAAGAAGAAACATTATTATACGAAGAATGTTGTTTTTAATTCCCGTGTTGTTTTATTCAACAATGGCAGCTCAATCGCAGCAGGCGTCCAACTCATTGCTGGAACGAAGAACTCTTCAGAACTGTATCCGCTACGCGCTGGTGCACCAACCATTGGTGCAAGAGTCGCTCGTGGATGAGGAAATTGCTGAACGCACCATACAGGGAAAGCTGGCTGACTGGTTTCCTCAACTGAACCTAAACTTCAACGTGCAGCATAATCCTCAAATTCCGGTGGCAATGGTAGGGGGCGTTCCTTTAAATCAAGGATTGGCAAACAACTCCAACATTCAATTCACAGCAACACAGACGTTGTTCAATAAAGACGTTCTGCTCGCCAGTACCAGCGCAAGCGATGTACGTACATTTGCCAAGCAGAGAACACTGAGTACCAAGATCGATGTTGTTGTCAATGTGAGCAATGCCTATTATGCGACGTTGGTGACGATACAGCAGATTCAATTGCTTGACGAGGCCATTCTGCGGCTTGAACAAAGCTCCAAGGATGCCCACACAAAGTACCAGGGCGGCATCGTCGATAAGACAGATTATATGCGGGCTCAGATCGCATTGAACAATGCCATGGCCGACAGGCAACAGGCGGGGGAACTCTTGAAAGCACGCATCGCCAATCTTAAGGAACAGATGGGATATCCCCATGCAGCAAATCTGGAACTCGACTATGACAGCACACAGGTGGAACGTGAAGCTTTTTTCGATACGAGCGGGTCGGTCAATTATGACAACAGGATTGAATTCCAACTCCTGCAGACTCAAATGCACCTTCAGGAAGACAATCTGAATTATTATAAATGGAGCTTTATCCCATCTCTCAGCCTTTATGGCGGATACACGATCAACTATCAAAACAGTTTCATCGACCCGCTCTACAATCAACGTTACCCGTACTCATTCGTTGGCCTTGAGCTTTCGTTTCCGCTGTTTGAGGGAGGGAAAAGGATCCAACAAATAAAACAGGCAAAACTGGAGCTTGACCGCGTCGACTATGACGTTCTTTCACTTGAGAACAGTATCAATACACAATATGCACTGGCTTTGGCAAATTACAAGAGCAATCTGAACAACTATAAAGTGTTGAGCGACAATCTTCAACTCGCCCAGGATGTCTACCGGACCATCCAGCTTCAGTACAAAGCCGGAACAAAATCGTATCTCGAATTCATCACGGCAGAAACCGATCTCCGGTCTGCCCAGGTCAATCAGACCAACGCCATGTATCAACTGCTTGTCAGCAAGCTTGATATGCAGAAAGCACTCGGCACAATATCTTATTAACAATTTCAGGATCATTCACTATGAAAAACATCATCATTGGTACCGCAATCCTTATCATCTCGGTATTGCTCACTTCCTGCAGTGTGAACAAAGCAGCAGAACAAAAGGGGCCTCCGCTTATTCAGGTCGCTACCACTGAAGTAAAAACAGGCAGTGCGGCGTACTTTGACGAGTACCCGGCCACGGTTGTCGCTTTGAATCAAGTCGATCTCAGACCGGAAGTGTCCGGATACATCACCGAAATTTTTGTTCAGGACGGACAGCATGTCACAAAAGGAATTCGACTTTATGCAATCGATCAACAACAATACCAGGCGACGTATGATCAGGTGCGGGCGAACCTGAATGTTGCCAAAGCGAACCTCGCCAAAGCGCAGCAAGATGCAGATCGATACAGGGATCTTGCGAAGTATGATGCCGTCGCGCGGCAAACGCTTGAACATGCAGTTGACGATCTCGAATCATCGAAAATGCAGGTTGCTTCAGCAAAAGCATCCGTCAAGAGTGCGGAAACAAATCTGCTCTACTCTGTGATTCACGCTCCGTTCGATGGGACCATCGGGATATCGCAAGTGAAGCGGGGATCTGCTGTGACAATAGGCCAGACGGTATTGAATACCATATCTTCTGACGATCCAATCGCCGTCGATTGTGCGGTGGATGAAAAACAGATTAGCCGTTTCAACACCCTGCTCCAGAGCAGCGACAACGGGAAGGACTCGACGTTCACGATCGTTCTCCCGGATCAGTCATTCTATACATCTTCCGGCCGGCTGAGTTTCCTCGATCGGTCTGTAGATTTCCAAACAGGAACAATTCGGGTCAGGGTTATTTTTCCCAACTCGAAGAAAATCCTCAAGCCCGGATTGACGTGCAACCTTCGTATTCAGGCGTCCACCGGTTCCACTGCAATGCTCATCCCGTATAAAGCGGTGATTGAGCAAATGGGGGAGTATTTTGTCTTTGCAGTCAAAGAGAACAGGGCAATACAACACAGGGTAACGCTCGGCATGAATATTAACGATATGGTTGTCGTGAAAGATGGATTGCAGCCCGGCGATCAAATTGTGACCGATGGGATGCAGCGTTTGAGAGAGAACGCGCTCGTTGCGGTAGCATCTGCAGGAATGCCGCCGGTTTCCAAACCCGGATACAGCAAATAACGGTCTGGTAAGAAACCGATGATCGCTAATACGTTTATTCGAAGGCCCATCACTGCAATTGTTATATCCATTGTTATTGTTCTTGTCGGGCTTCTCTCGATCTCCAAGCTTCCTGTCAGCCAGTATCCGGACATCACTCCGCCGACCGTTCAGATCTCCGGCTCGTTCAACGGTGCGGATGCCCAGACCGTCGAGCAAACTGTCACGACACCGATTGAATCGCAGGTCAACGGTACGCCCGGCATGGCATATATGCAGGGAAACAGTACGAGCGACGGCAGAACGACGATCAATGTCACCCTGAATGTCGGTACCAATCCGGATATTGCCGCGCTCGATATCCAGAACCGTGTCGGAATTGCCACGCCGCAGCTCCCCGATGACGTCAAGCGTCTCGGCTTGACGACGAGGAAACGCAGTCCAAGCATTCTGATGCTTGTCGCCATCTATTCACCCGATGGCACGCACGGTGTCACATTCGTCGATAACTATACGAATATCTTTATCCGGGATGCGCTGCTGCGGGTTCCCGGTGTCGGCGATATTTTTACGCGTGCCGATGATTTCAGCATGCGCGTCTGGCTCTTTCCCGATCGTCTCGCACAGCGGGGATTGACTACGAGCGATGTCGTTAACGCTCTCGCCGAACAGAATTTGCAGATTGCTGCCGGCTCTGTCGGGGCTCCTCCGCAGAAGGATGCGCAGGCATTTGAGTATACGGTGTTCACGAACAGCCGATTAAATTCTGAAGAGCAGTTCGGTAATATCATCATTCAATCGAATCCCCGTGAGGGTTCTGCCGTTCATCTGCACGATGTTGCCCGCGTACAACTCGGCAAATTCAGTTATGCCAACAATTCCTTTGTCGATGGTAAGCGCGCATCATATCTCCTGGTCTTTCAAGCGCCGGGGAGCAATGCTCTCGATGTTGCGGGCGGAATCTACAAAGCGATGGAAACTTTGAAGAAATCCTTTCCCAAGGATGTCGACTACGTCGTGCCGTTTGAAGCAGTCTCGGTAGTGAAAGTGTCGATCGAAGAAGTCGTCCTGACGCTGATCGAGGCTCTTGGACTGGTTGTTCTTGTCGTCTTCCTGTTCCTTCAAAGCTGGCGTGCGACTCTCATTCCGGTGCTGGCGATTCCCGTTTCGCTCATCGGGACGTTTGCTTTTTTTGTTCCGCTGGGCTTCACGATCAACACGTTGACGATGTTCGGATTCGTCCTGGCGATCGGCATTGTCGTGGACGACGCCATCATTGTTGTCGAGGCGACACAGCATTATATCGACCGGGAAAAATTTTCTCCGAAGGAAGCAACGATCAAGGCAATGCAGGATATTTCAGGGCCCGTTGTCGCCATAGCTTTAATCCTCGCTGCGGTTTTCATCCCGGTGGGATTCATTCCCGGTATCGTCGGACGCTTGTATCAGCAGTTCGCCATCACGATAGCGATTTCGGTTCTCATTTCGGCTTTCGTTGCATTGTCGTTGACGCCGGCTCTGTGCACTCTTCTTTTAAAACCATCGCGTGTCGGCGTCAAGGCGAAAGGTTTGAATAAGTTCTTCCTCCGCTTCAACGAATGGTTTGAGAGGACAACGAATTCTTATACCAACAGCGTTAAAACATGGATTCGTTTGGCTAAATACGCACTCATCCTGCTTGCCATTATCTACTTAGGGACTGCGATACTGTTCAAAACCAAGCCGACAGGTTTCATTCCAACGGAAGATGAAGGACGGTTGTACGTCACATTTGAATTGCCTGAAGCTTCATCGACAACCAGAAGCCTTGATGTGTTGAACACGATGATGGGCATCCTTCACGAGACGCCGGGCATCGCCCACTTCGCCGCGCTGGGCGGATTGAATGTCGTAACGTTTGCCACCAAGTCGAACAGCGGCACCATTTTCGTCCAATTGAAACAATGGGACGACCGGAAAGAGCAGTCACTGCAATTGAGTTCGCTGATCGCAACATTGCAGCAGAAATTCTCCGCCATCAAAAGCGCGAACGTCATCGTTATCTCGCCTCCGGCAATTCCCGGCCTCGGACAAACGGGCGGCTTCACATTCGAACTCGAGCAGCACGAAAGCACGGACGACATCAAACAATTTGAAAAAACCGTGCAGACATTTGTAGCGGCGGCGAACAAACGCCCCGAGCTCAGCCGCGTGTTCTCTTTCTTCAGCGCGCACACGCCGGGATATCAGGTGGATGTCGATAGGGAAAAGTGCAAGAAGCTGGGACTTTCCATATCAGATGTTTATTCAACGCTTCAGACGTACCTCGGCAGCCGCTACGTGAACGATTTCACGATCTACGGACGGAATTTCCATGTGGTGGCGCAGGCGGATACTTCCTTCCGGACGAATATTCAAAACCTGTCCAAGTATTATGTGAAGAACTCATCAGGAATGATGATCCCGCTCGGCACGCTGATCAGTTATAAAGTTGTCGAAAACGCTCCGCTCATTACACACTACAATTTATTCCGCACGGCAGAGATCAACGGAAGCGCGGGAGAAGGATACAGCAGCGGACAGGCGATTGAGGCGCTGCGGGAAGTGGCGGCGGATGTTCTTCCCGCCGGGTACGGGTATGAGTTTTCAGGACTCAGCCGCGAAGAAATTAATGCCGGCAGCAGTACGACAACGATATTTATTCTGTCTATCGTTTTTGTGTTCCTGTTTCTGACAGCGTTGTATGAAAGCTGGTCCGTTCCTTTCGCGGTCCTCCTTGCAGTCCCTATCGGTGCGTTCGGCGCTATTCTGACGCTCACGTTTCTTCCGCACCTGAGCAACAACATCTACGCGCAGATCGGATTGATCACATTGATCGGACTGGCGGCAAAGAACGCAATCCTCATTGTGGAATTCGGAAAAGCCCGGGTCGACAACGGGATGAACCTGATCGAAGCAACGCTTGAAGCGGTGAAGCTGAGACTGCGCCCCATTCTTATGACGTCCATGGCATTTATTCTCGGCGTTTCACCGCTGGCGTTTGCAACAGGCGCCGGCGCACAGGCAAGATCCACCATCGGCTGGACTGTGCTCGGCGGGATGCTGGCGGCGACCATGCTGGCAATTTTCATCGTTCCTGTGTTGTTTGTTACGATAACCCGGATTGCCTACAGCAAGAAAGAATTGAAAAATCTGGAACAGGGAGCAAAGGAACACACAGNNGGCTTGGGAACGTTGCTGCCGGAAGCTTCACTTCCACTTCTATATTGAAGCAATTCCCTAAGGTCTACTAGAATAATGTCCCCGCTTTATTGCCTTTTTAACGCAAGGATTTCTCTGTGTTCTTTTGTATGACGAATCTTATAAAATTCTTTCAATACCTTATCCCTATTCTTTGATTCATATTTTCGGGACAAATAAGCCAAAACAAATGCATCATCATCACTATACTTGTTTAATCCAATTGACCAAGGAATACCGCCTTGAAGGCCAGGCCAGAATGCTATCCAGCGAGGATAGAAATGCAATTTTCCGTGTTTTCTATTTTTCCC
>PLMS01000081.1 GCA_003142575.1 Ignavibacteriota bacterium | reverse complement strand
GACTGTAACAGAATATATTTACAGGTGATAGTAGAACAAAAAATCCCAAAGTAGCGGGAACTACTTCGGGATTTTGTTTTTTGAAATAGGCTGACGGGAAACGTTGGTGCGATTTCTAAGCTGGGCGTTAGCAAAACGCCAGAAGCAGAGAGAAAAGACTTCGCCGTCGAGGACTCTGCACTTAGTACCGTCTGCCTACTTGATTTCTTGATTGCAATTTCACATTTTGCCCTCTGAAAGTCAACTCTTTTTTTAAAAATAAATTTAAACATTCACTAATTTCCTTGACAAGTTTTTAAAAAACTTCACTTTAATCGAAAGTAGCCCACTACCGAAAATCGAGGGTTTTTTGATTGCATCGAAAATAGAACTATCTTCGCCTCAGGAGCTTTCTATCCTATGGGATGATGATCATGCAAGTATCATTTCTCTCCACACATTGCGTGATCACTGCCCTTGTGCAGGATGTCAGGGTGAAACAGTGCTTCTCAAAACGTACACACCAGAGCCACANNATTCAGATATCTTGGGGAGATGGTCATTCGACCGGCATCTATACTTGGGATTATTTACGAAACCTTTGCGAGTGTTCCAGCTGTCTTTAAAGGAAGTACGAGAGAAAAAATCTTACCTATCGAACGGATGACGGTGCACAGCGAATAAAATTATTCCGAACCGAATCAGGAGGGAGCAGTTCGAATGCTTATGAGATAAACTGAGAAAGCAGAGAAACGCACATTGTTGACGTTTTACTTCTCTGGGAAAGACCCGAAACCTCTACAATGTGTGCATGTTACATGAGGTTTGCTGAAGCCAGTACCTTTGCACTGCTGGCAGGTTGTCTTTCGAGAGGATGTAAAACCAAAGCCCCTGCATTCCTTGCACATGACGTGTGCACCGGAGATGCCAGTTCCTTTACAACTCGGACACGTTACACTACCTTGGGTATGATCGGTAACCTCAGTATTAGCTTCTTTTTCTATCATGCTCTTCTCCGTTGAGTTGTGAGGTGTATAATTTGTGTAAGTTGCTCTTGTTTTCTTATCATTTCTTGCGCAGGAATGGACAGAGAATCGTTCCAATCATAACGTCAAAGGTAATTGTTGCAATTGAATAATGCAATATCAATCTTCAATATCTGATGATTGGATATACTGGAAGTGCGTGCATTAGAATCCTTGTATTTGTGTACTTCAATATTCCGGAAGGAACTCACGAGACAAAAACACAGGCGTCTTCTCTCAACTTGAGAGAGGATAATCTCAGGAAAAACGAAGGTCTTTTGGCGAAGCTTTTATAGTACATCTGGAGTTTTTCATACAGAACGAAGTTATTGGTTGAACCAGAACAAATATTTCCTTATCTTCATAAGAAGATTAAGAAATACAAGGCAATAAATTGCGGGCGCTTAGCTCNNGGTTCGATCCCCGCAGCGCCCACGACAAGTAAATGTTCTTTGAGAAGTTCCTTTAATTCCTATCCAGCGAGGTAGGGAAGGGATAGAGATAATGTCAGATTGTACAGCCCCCTTTTCCTGATTCGTTGGAACTGGGGGTTTTTTCATTTCAAGAAAGGTGGATGATGGTGAAAACAAAAGTGCTCGACGCCGACGGTCTCCGGCGAACTGTGAACCGTCTCTCTCATGAATTAGTGGAGAAGAATAAAGGTGTTCATGATGTTGTTCTTGTGGGCATTAGAACACGTGGAGAATTTCTTGCACATCGTGTCGCGAAGAAGATAGAAGAGATCGAAAATGTGAGTGTGCAGGTCGGTGTTTTAGACATTACGCTCTACCGTGACGATCTCCGCGGGCGATTAGATCAACCCCAATTGAAAAGCTCTGAGATTCTCTTTGATATTCGAGGAAAGGTGGTCGTTCTTATTGATGATGTCCTTTTTACCGGACGAACGATTCGCTCAGCACTCAACGCATTAATGGATCTAGGACGACCGGCAATGATTCAATTGTTGGTACTTGTTGACCGCGGGCATCGTGAATTGCCTATCAAAGCGGATTTTGTCGGCAAGAACGTTCCATCAGCGCAAGGTCAGGAAGTGAAAGTTGAAATGACAGAAGCGGATGAAGAAGATGCAGTCTACCTTATTGAGAATGACGAGAAGGAGAAATGATTATGAAATTACAAAGTCGTCACTTACTAGGATTGGAAGGAATGCGCAAGGAAGATATTACGCTCATTCTCGACACTGCAATATCATTTAAGGAAGTCTTGGAGCGACCAATTAAAAAGGTTCCACCGTTGCAAGGAAAAACGATTGTGAATCTGTTCTTTGAGAGCTCCACTCGAACGCGGATTTCGTTCGAGCTTGCAGAGCGGCGGCTCTCGGCAGATGTTGTGAATTTTACTGCAGTGGGCAGCAGTGTCAGTAAGGGAGAAACACTCAAGGATACTGCACGCAATATCGAAGCAATGAAAATCGATATGGTTGTCATCCGCCATGCATCATCAGGAGCGCCGCACTTTCTCACTCGCGTGGTGAAAGCAAATGTGATTAATGCGGGCGATGGTGCGCACGAACATCCCACTCAGGCGTTACTCGATATGATGACATTGAGGGAGAAATACGGAAAGCTCGAAGGACTTCGTGTCTGCATTGTCGGTGATATCTTGCATAGCCGCGTTGCGCGCTCAAACATCTACGGATTAAAAACGATGGGGGTAGAAGTGTCCGTGTGTGGGCCCGCAACAATGATTCCACGAAATATCGAAGCCCTTGGTGTTCGCGTGTATCACCGATTGGAAGATGTCATCCCACAGGTTGATGCGTTAAATGTTCTTCGCATTCAATTGGAGCGGCAGAAGAGCGGACTTTTCCCATCGCTTCGTGAATACCACCGTTTTTTTGGTGTGACAAAAGAAAAAGTTGACCGAGCACCGAAACCGATCACCATTATGCATCCAGGTCCCATCAACCGTGACGTCGAGCTCTCAGCCGATCTTGCCGATGGACCGCACTCTGTTAATCTTGAACAAGTG
>PLMS01000002.1 GCA_003142575.1 Ignavibacteriota bacterium | reverse complement strand
ATGCCCCTTTGGACAAATGACAATAAATCGTGATGGAAGAATATGAGTACGCTTTTTCTTGATCGATACGGATCGAAGGCAATCACAATACAATTGATATGATTTGGGAATACCATTTGGGAACCAATAACGTGCATCTCTAAGTCGTTTGCATTTGGGACAATAAAGCATTCTAGGGAACAATGTGAAAGGTATTCGATAGCCTGTTTCTGTTTTTGGCGGGGGCATGACAAAAAACTGAACCCCCAACATGTCTGCAAGTCTGGGGTCATCAATCCTTTGGTCAATCTGCAGCTCATTCAACATATTGGGACGCCAGACATCCGGACTTTTAAGAATTCCTGAATANNGTTATAGATCCTATTCCAAATGTCGTTATGATTTGACTTCTTCTGATTTCATCAAACATGTCAATCCTCCAAATAGCAGGCACATGGTACATCTACAGACCTTAACGAATTCAAAACTGGCCAGCATTCGTTGTTGTCGTCGCTTCTCTTTTCTTCAAAAGATTTCATCAACCTATTTGTAGATGCCGGTGATTCATTTCGTCGTCTAAACGGGTTATAGGTTGCGGCATAAACAAGATCTCCTGATGCACGCTGATCCCAAGTCGAAATAATCTTTTCCCATTCCAGCCTAGCATCCTCCAATTCTGATGGGTCAAGCTTTTTAATCCTATTAAGCAGAAAACATGTAATTTCAGGACCTACTAAGTTCCGATTGAAACGAACTGCATCTGAATTAAGTGGAAGACCAAGTAGCTGTCTCATAANNCACTATAGAAACTCTGATGAAAAGCGCGAAAATTTTCATAATGAGACCGGTCTCTAACTCTAAATCCATCTAGAAGAGCAACAATCAGCCCTGGATCGCTTCGACCCACACGACTTGTTGATTGTATATATTCGGAAGTCGATTTAGGCTGACCTACCATCAGTAACAAGTTTAATCTCGATATATCGACCCCAACAGAAAACATATTTGTTGAAAGTAAAATCGGAATAGCATTAGGAGAAGGATATGCAGCTGTGGCAAGTTGCTTGAGTATCTTTGGCAACTCAGTAGTTTCTTCTCTACTCGTTAGTTCCTTTCTCCATAATGGTCGATTGAATATTACTCTATGCCTCGCTTGGAGTGTTCGGATTTTTTCATGAATATCCGCATCAATTAGTGATGCTGTATGTCCAAGATCTTTAATTGTATTGAAATAGCATACCAGAGAGTAATAACTGTCTTTGATAGTCTCATCGACTTGGACATTATAGAAAAGCAAGTTAGACAAAGCTTTTACTTGTGCCGATGTCTGTGTAATACCAACAGACATCAGTCCCACATATAGCCTACCAGGAGTCTTTTCTTTGCTGATTTCTTCAGAGAAATAGTTGTTAGATACATCGTACCCGGATGGTGGAAATGACAATGTCTCACGATCAAATAGTAGCCGAATCTGTTCATCAGCACGTTTTATAGTAGCAGTTGAACAAACAATCCTTGGTTTATATAATTTATCTGAACACAAGTAATCAATTATTGACTCATATATTCCAAACAGTGATCCAAGTGGCCCCGAAATTAAGTGTAGCTCGTCTTGAAGAATGAGTTCAGGTGGTCGCATAACTCGTTCCGATTTATTCCCGATTATTTGAAGTCCAAAGAAACTCATACATTCAGAATCCCATGCCAACCTCGCAAACTTATCAACTGTTGCAAACAATAGGGTCGGTGGTCGGTGATAAAGATGTTCATCTACGACTTGTAACGGCAACCCTTGATTAAATTGGCAGTTTTTTTCAATGCATCTGAAGTGAAATAGAGGACTAGAAACATAGCCACTCTTTGCTGGAGCAGTTTCGTTGAGTAATTGAGTACCACACCACGGGCAATAGAAAACTTGGAATGGATTTTTTTCCTTGAATTCAAGCGGAGAATTAATCATTGTTGCCACTTCGTTTGCCGCTTGTTTTTGCTTATTTGGAGTGTTGTCTCTCCCAACCCAAAGGCCAATCGAAATGGCTTCTTCTCCCAAAACATTTGAATGACTTCTTCTTAAATACTCGCATGCAGCAATTAGAGTCGACGCTCTTTCATATTGTTGTGATGTTAACAACCTAAGCGTATATCGCATAATAACAGATGTTCCGCCTCCTTGTTTACCATATGCAATCCTTCTGAAGAAAATAGTAAATGCTATCACACCGAGATAGGCTTCAGTTTTTCCACCACCCGTAGGGAACCAAATGAGGTCGGCTATGTCTCTTGATTTACTTTCAGGATACGTAGTCGGTTCAATGCTCATTAGCAGAAAAGCCAATTGAAACGGTCTCCAAGAAGCAATTGTAGCATCCACAGTATCATAGTCACTCGGAAAGACTACTGGAGGATCATTAATCGTGCGTGGATTCTTTAAATATTTTTCAGAATGATATCGCTGAATTGTCATTGCTTTATTTGCAAGACGAAATGCATCCCACGCTTTATTGTCCTCTTTAAGAATCAGAATTCCTTTTTTCATACGATCAACAACGATCATGCACTTTTCTTGATTTCTCTTCAAGAATTGACGTTCGTGTTGCTCTATGTTGTTGAATTCAAAATCAAATTCATTTACCCATTTTGAATAGTCGGCGACAAATAGTTCTATTTGCCTGAAAATTATTTCTTTGTCTTTTTCATAAGCCAAAAATGGCATCGAGAACACTTCAAGATTTAGTCGCTTTATTCGTTCAGGAAAGGCATCTACTTTAGGGACTTGATATGTCGGTACGAAGGTACTCCATATTTTTTCCCGGCTCTTTTGATCGTCCCAATCGACCGAACAACCGTGCCCTGCTGCAAAAATCTTTCTATTTCTATACAAAACCTCATCACCACTTTCGGAAGATCGCAGCATCATTGGCTTAGAAATTTCCCTTAAAACACATTGACTAAAATCGGATACTTCGATCCTATTCTGATAGAAGCAATTTTCAGGAGCGTGATATTTTG
>PLMS01000055.1 GCA_003142575.1 Ignavibacteriota bacterium | reverse complement strand
GCGCCCACGCGGGGCGCGACTGTCGCTTATTAAACAATACTAATATCAGACAAATATTTCATCTATTCGCCAAGGTTCACTTTTTCAAAGAACACTTGCTTGTGCGAAACGAAATAACCGTTATTTCGTTTGTTTTCACACTGCTAACCTACCGGCAATTCTGTGTACGCTTCGGTTAGCGTTACAGAATAATCGGTTCTTCTATGTCCGAAATTGCATCTCCACCATGATGTTCTACGCGCCGATGCCAATTCGATCCTAAAAAATAAAATCTTAAACTATCTTCTTCTGCTTTATACATTGATAACAACTTATCCTTAAGACTCTCCCATTGTGCAGGATCAACATTACACTCGAACACAGAATTCTGTACTCGCAGTCCATAGTCGAGACAAATTTCCGCGATCTTCCGCAAGCGCGTTATTCCGGCAGGAGTTTTTGTTGAAACGTCATAGCTGACTAATACCATCATAGCAATCTCACTTTACATAGAATGGTGGATATTCTGTTATGTCGCCGCGAATGTAGCGCGCCAATAATTGCGCTTGTATGTGCGGAAGCAATCCAATCGTCATCTTCTCATCTAAAAAGGGATGTGTGATCTCTTCCTGCTTGCGCTTCTGGTACGCCGCTATGACGGTCTTGCGCGCTTGGTCTGACATCCGCACTTCTCCTGATTCGCGGATTTCAAAATCGCTCTTCGTTACCTGTTTCAAATTAATAAGGTTCAGCATGATCCGGTCGCCAAGATAGGCACGAAATTCTTCCATGATGTCTAACGCAAGACTCGGTCTGCCTGATCGTAATTGATGCAGAAAGCCAACCTGCGGATCAAGTCCGGTCGTTTCGAGTGCTGACCGTACATCATTTGCTAAGATAGCATAGAGAAACGAAAGCAACGCATTTGCCGGATCTAACGGCGGACGTTTTGACCTCTGTGTAAACGTAAAGTCTTCCTGCTGCGATGTGATGAGTGACGACAAGACACTAAAATAAATATTGGCACATTCGCCTTCATGCCCGCGCAGTTCATTGAGACTTTGGGATTTCTGAATATCCGTCAATCGGCGTCCCATAATAGTTGCCGCAGAATCGACAGTATCGGGGCATTCATTCGGATGATTGCGTTGATGCCGCAAAAGCAGATTACGATAGTTTGCCACCTTTGCCGCAATGATAGGGCGCGCAATGGCAAGGGATTCCATTTCGTTGTCTGAAATGGCATACTGCGCTTTTCGCAGAAGAACATTTCCGTGTTGCGCGCCATAGACGCGAGCTAGAAACTTTCCGTTCTCCGAAAGATAGCTAATGCCTACATTATTCTCCGCACAAAATGCCATGAGCGGCGGGCTCAGCGCTTTGAAACCGAAGCAAACAATGTTCTCAATCGAATGTACCGGCGCCTGAAAAACCTTTTCATTATTTACCTCCACAACAAATGTTTCCCGTTCTTTGTGGACGTAGGCATCGTCAGAAGTAATATAAAGCGTGTTGAGATGTTTTTTCATATGCTTTTCTGTTGGGACACACATTCATGTCCTTAGTGTCTTTGTCATTTCGATCCCGACATAGTCGGGAGAGAAATCTTTCTTTCTATTTAGATTTCTCGGTCGCTGCGCGACTTCGAAATGACAAATTGGGTTTATGGTGCATACAACTCCTCCATATACTTCTCCAACTTCTTTTCATTCATTGCTTTTGGCATGCACGTTTCTTCGAGAGAGCAATTTCTGCATTTCTCGTTGTAACGAGCCGCGGGCACTTTCTTTTGCGAGACAATCTCATGCACAGCAGTGATGATCTTTTCTGTTTGCTTTCTTAGCTCTTCATTAAGTTCTACCTGCACACGTCGGCGGATTTTACCATAGAAGAACGCTCCGCGCTTCACCTGCGTGTTCATCATTTCTTCTAAGCATAATGCTTGGGCGCACAACTGCACCTTATCGCTCACATCTTCCTTGGGCTGTCCCGATTTGAACTCCACCGGCATCACATCCGGCGAACCGTCTGCATTGGTTGATTTTCTAAACTCCACAACATCCGCACGCCCGACAATGCCAAGCCGTGTTGAATGGATTCTTAAACCGCGTACTGTCTTTAATGTGCCGCGTGTTTCGTACGTGTCGGTATCAACCTTTTCGTGGAGGATGTCGCCGCGAACGGTAAAGACGTTCTCATGCCATACATCCTCCACGTGTATCAAACCGCATTGCCGCGGACAAAACACGTAATGCTGTAATGCGCTCAGTTGTATGTATTCCTCTTCTGTAAACATAGTAGGGTTAATTATCGTTTGTCAATTTTCATTTTCTGTTTCTCTGTCGAAGATTTATAATTCTGGCTCGTTACAACTTTGCGCCCTGATTTCTTTTCCAATTCTTTCCGCGCATTTCCGGCTACGGTTCCTCCTTCAACTGCCGCTTGTTCGTTTTGAGGAAATCCTTGCGCGTTCTTGTTTCGTGCAATTTCTGTTGTGGATGCTTCGCCCAACATGGAAAAGATCAGCTCAAGGTCATTCATATGATCGCGAAGATTTTCCTGCGGCTTCGTTAGTCCTTTCAGCTTCTTGTAATCACTTGGGATCAATCCAAATGTTGCTTTGCTGATCTCCGCCGTGAGGATTGCAAATTCTTTTCCTTCCTTTACGTTTCTTTTTTTCCATTCATTGGTAAGTTCATCCCGTACCGCGATGCCTCGCACCCGCTTCTCGATCCATTCATCACTGTATCCTTTTGCTTTATATATCTCACGCATTCGTTTCTGTGCAAGTTCGGGATTTTCGATTTCTTCTAAACGTTCTTGTCCCACTTTAGCCAACCAAAGCTTGAACGGTTCAGCTTTTGGTGATGGAATGGATTGAATGATTCTCAAAAGTCCCTGAGTATTAGCGCAACTCATTTTTTGCTTACCGCCGGTTGTTTCTACTACAAGGGTGGGTACAATTTGTACCCACCCCTTGGCAAGCTCAGGATCGCGTTGTTTCATGCGTTTCACATATTGTTTGGGATCGTTGCTGTCGGTCAATGCCGCAACAACATCTTCGATAACAAAATATCTCTTTTGGTCTACTTCGTTCCAAACAGAGCGGATTTTCTTTTGTTCAAAAAGCTTTATGTTTGCCATGTATCTCCTTTTAAACCGTTACATTTTGTACCGTTTTCAATGTGCCGCGTGTTTCGTACGTGTCGGTATCAACCTTTTCGTGGAGGATGTCGCCTCGAACAGTAAAGACATTCTCATGCCAAACATCCTCCACGTGTATCAACCCGCATTGTCTCGGGCAATACACATAATGCTGCAAGGCGCTGAGTCGTATAAAATCTTCTTCAGTGAACATGGGTTATCAAAGCTTCTCGTCGACTGCAATTCCCTTCGGCATATTGCTTTTATTAACCGTCACCTCGTAATCGCTCCACGCGCGGGGAAGCTCAACGCCTTTTTTCTTTTCTACATTCACGCGTTCAAACAATTCACCTGCACGTGCATTACCAAGATGACTTTCGTGTTTGAATACAATTAACTTGCGTGGATTCATTTCGCCTCGGGCGGCAGAACGATCATGTTCAAAAGCGTTCACCAATGCTTCCCAGAGCAATCCCAAATCATCCTCGGAGAATCCGCTCTTTGCTGCATCGACAGCAGAAATAAATCCATGCATCCGGTAAAGAGCATAAGGTACTGTTGACTTGCGACCCATCGTGGAAGGGAATTCCATTTTCTCTTTTCTGTCGTTGAATTCACCTTCAGTAGTAACTACACCACGAGTAATAGTGTGATCGGCTTGGAATATTCGGTCAATTGAACGTGCAAATGTAAATTGAACTGGACCGCGGACAGTTCCCGCTCCTCTACTTTTCTTTCCCTTGGGCTTTTTTGCTTTCTTTTCGCCTTCATCTTCAATTTCCTCTGACTCTTCTTTTTCATTTTCTTTTCCGGTAGAAAGAACTGCACCAAAAGTACGGATATCGTAGTATTTTTCTAAAAGCGACTTCTTTTTTTCCGTCAAAGTACCGCCCGAATTCTCTATTTCTTTATTTAGGTAAGGATATGTCTCATCAACGCTTCGTTGACGAATAAAAATGTTGTTGTTTTCAGTTTTCTTATCATGAAACTTAGTTTGAATATAGTTCCTCACCTTGCGTTTAATACATACATCCGTCACAAGTCCTTCTTGATTCTCTGCATCAACACGTGGAAGATTGTCCTGGTCAGGATCGCCATTAGGGTTTCCGTCTTTCACATCAAACAGGAATACAAAATCATATCGGTTGTTAATTGAATTACTCATTGTTTGTTCCTCCTTCTAAGTTTTGTTTTTTAGCAAAATCGTGCTGTCGTTGATGATAATAACCAATGGCAAAGCTTGCTTGATCTTCTAAGGAAAATGTTGCAGGGAAGCGCGAGCCTTCAACATTGCACATCAATTCTTGCATTTGTTTATCCAGATTGACGGCAAGTCCTGGTTTACCACCGCGTATCTTTGATAAATGATGCTGTGAGAGTTTCATTAACCTTCCGAATGCCGTTGAAGGCGTGGTTGATGCAGACGAGAAAAACCGTTCTCGTATGCCTGCGTTGAGGTTGCCGCCCGATGCGTGGTATTGGATGGATTCCAATACGGCGAATAACCGCCCGCATGTATAGGCAATATTTTTGTTTGATTCGTATAGCGTAGCCATATATGTTGTTCCTCCTTTATTGTTTGTTTTTCTGTCTAAATAAAGCTTCAATAATGCTATTCGTTCAGAAGTTGTATTTCCTTGTTCTACCCTGAGACGGTTCAACACAGCGCTGAGCAACCAAAGCGGCGGTGCAGTGCCAAGCACTGCACATTTCCAAAGTACCGCACCAATTCTTCCGTGTTGTGTATCTTTTCCGCTTTTACTCTTAACACTTGAGACGAGGGCATAGAATCGGGGAAACTGAGTAACGACCTTCTTATCATCCTTTCTATATTCTCCTATTGAGATACTCTCAAACCATTTTGCAAGATTGGTTTGTAAGTTGGGAAGGCTTGTTTCTATCCAATCGCGAACAGCAATACGTCCCGCTGCACCGCTCAGTGTGACTGCATAAAACTTGTCGATCTTTTCTTTCTTCGCTTTCTCTACAAGCACTGCTTGACCGGTTTTAATGGATTTTATCATCTCTCGAATTTTACCTTCATCAGGAGGCTCGTCAAGCCAATCAAGCTCTTTACTTTTTATTGCATCGCGTAACCAAAAGACAACCGCGGTGTCATTAGAGATCTTCTTGCGATTACTGTGATCAAAGTATTCCTTCCCATTTTTGTTCTTTCTTAACCCACCATTAGAAAGAAGCCAATTCAAAGCATCAACGTAGGCTCTCGCACAATGCGTACAGATCGAGGCATTCTCATTTCCTTCTAAATCATACGATTCAAATACTTTTTCATTATAAGCAACTAACGCGCAACCCGAAGGTTGTCCGTCAGGAACCCGCCTGATCATTCCGTGTGGAAATTCATCTGTTACCGGATAATCTGAAGAACCACAAATTGAACATTTTGGAAATCGCGATATCTTTAGCCCTTTCAGAGTATTCTTGTAATTCTCAATAATCGCCTTACGAATGTCCGGTTCGTCGTGAATCCATTTTTTGTCGTTAGTAAGTTTAAAGGCGATGTTTCCGAATCTAAGTTTTTCTTCAATCTGTTTGGGAAAGGCTTTGCGAGCCGCTTGGACACCCTTTGTCTTATTGGTGCTGTAGAAAGCAACTACTGGAGAGAGTCTTGATAAATGTGAATAGTCTTTTAATTTTTCCCGGAAGAGTTTGTGTTTGGCTTTTGCTTTGTCACCATAATCCAGTAATTCCTCTGGCTTATCGACAAGCAATCGAGCTTTCCCTTTCTTTGAAGTGAGCGCTTCCGCAATAGAGTCCTTTTTGTCGCCGGAAACAATAAATTGCTTGAAGTTGCCCCTTCGATCAATTTCACATGTAATAGATATAGGGACATTATCAAGAGCATCATGAATGTATTGCACTTTCTTATTTTCTCTCAAATTCCCCGATAGGGAAACAAGTTCTTGTATCATAATGCCTCCCTCTCCGTAGCTTCCTCGGCAAGATTAAATTCATGAATCAGTTGCCTTGGGTACGTTGCTATCTCACCTTGAATGTGTTTGCTCGTAAGTATTTGTTTGTATGCCTCACTGCAATCCAATACACCATTCCGAACGGCTACATCATAAAAGAATTTTGGCATTGGTACACCGTTCTCGTCATACCACATATCAAGGAACATACTGCCGATAGGAATTTCTTCTTGTATCGGCTTGTCATTTTCTGACACGGGTAAAAACTCTGCTGCAAACTCGCGCGTCCCTAAGAATGGACGTCGCCAGCATTGCCCCTTGCGTACTCTCCGGTTGAACATCTCAACGTATTTCTTTGGTGGATTCTTTCCATCAGGCACGGATTGAAAAACCGATGCTTCGATGATGTATCCAACATCTTTGAGCACAATGCTGTTACGTTGAGTACGATTTTCTTCGATGATAATCGGCGTCTTTCCCTGTCTGGCATTGATCTCGTTGCGCTTTACCGAATGGAATTTCACCTGCTTAAGAACGCCGATCCTATGAACATGCCACGCGAACTCTGGTTTCCAGAGAATGCAATCTAATACCCCTCGTGCCGCCGAAGGCGTCATACACGGATAGGTCATTCGTTCCACTTTTAAGTCGGGTCGTGTAAAACAGGCGAACTCACCCCAAACCTTTACTCGCACATCGTTGTTGTTCATGTTTCCTCCTTTCAAAAATAATGTTTTGGTGGGACACACATTCCTGTGTGTCGTTCTTTACATGGTCAACCAAGAATGGTTAACCTACCCATAGTTAAAACACTGTCTCAACATCTTCCGGTGCAAGTCCGATGCTGTCATTATAGGTTCCATCCCAGATGTGCAGAGAATCTTTGAAATGTTCAATCTGGTTTGAATACTTCACAAGGAAAGGATTATAAACCTGCACGCTGAACTGCTGCACTTTTCTGTAATGGTCTTTTTTAATTAAGAAGCTGTTTTCAATTTCTTTAAGCAATGATTTACTTTCTTCCGAGTAATCTTTGATGAACAACGATACTGTCGGTGAATCAATGAGTCTGAAATTCTCAGCAACAGTTTTGAAATTACCCTTTTCCCTGTTGTCCGTAATACTATATCTATCAGTATCAACAAAGAGACTTAGAGCTTCATAGTATTGCTCAAACGAGTCTGCTTTATGTAAAAGCTCAGGATCATCCTTTATCATTCGTAATGCCAAATCAGCGCAAGCTTTATATGTTTTATCAGGCATCTTTTGTTGTTCAAGATTAAATAGCACAACGCGCCCTTTTCTTAATACGCCATTTCGGTTACACCTACCCGCGGCTTGAATTACTGCATCCATCGGAGCAACAGCACGATACACACACGGAAAATCGAGATCAACTCCTGCCTCAACCAATTGCGTTGAAAAAACCGCAATTCTTTTTCCACTTTTAGGATGAAGATCTGCAATAATATTATCGATTGTTTTCTTGCGGTGATGCGGACACATTGCGGTGGAGAGATGGTAATATTGTTCATGAGTACCAGATTTTGAAATGAACTGGTATAATTCCCTCGTGACAGCTTTTGTGTTGGCTATAACAAGAAACGACCCAGTTTCCTTTGAGAGCGCATCTGTCAATAAGTCAAAAGAGACCTCATTAAGATTCTTCATCAATTTGTAGTTCACTCTTTGTGTTGCCTTGAAATATTTCTGCGGTTTTGTTATCAGAGGTTGAATAGTATCTATTCCCTCAAACCCTTCTCGCTTCTGGAACGCCGGTTGTGTTGCAGTGCAGAACAGGAATGATGTTCGTGCCAATTCAACAATATTCTTGAGCATCACAACGATAGGTTCAGCATACTGTTTCGGCAATGTTTGTACTTCATCGAAGATAACGACCGATTCTGCAATGTTGTGATTCTTCCTGCACTTGAACGGACGATTGCTAAAAAGCGACTCAAAAAATTGCACAGATGTTGTTACGATAATGGGCACATCCCAATTTTCGCAAGCAAGCCGTTTTGACAAGTCCGAGCCTGTGCCCACAGCATTCTCATCATACTTGTCGTTATCCTTGTCCTCTTCTATTATTCCGGAATGATGTTCAAGGACAACGTCGTCTCCGAACACATCCTTTAAAATCTTTGATGTCTGGTCTATGATGTTTATGAAAGGAAGAACAATAATAATGCGCTTCAATTTATGATGTCGGGCGTGTAATAGAGCCCAATACATCGATATCAACGTTTTCCCTAATCCGGTCGGGAGTTGAAGAGAAAAAAATCCGACAGGAGCGTCATATCGTTTTGCTGTTTCGTTGCGCGCTTTTGTGCGAAGTGAATTAATAGCCTCTGTCGAATGTCCTTCTACGAGTTTCTTTTGTAATTCCGTAAACTTCTTTTCGAGAGCGGCAATAAGAACGTCATAATCAAGAGTAGAGCTTATTCGTGCGTTTGTCTTTTCCGGATTGAAATGGTGTTCAGTATCCAACCAATCCGCATCCGTCAGTGCACTGAATAAAAATCGTGTTGCGCACTCAACCTGTAACTTATCTTTAACAAGGATGTCCTTTATTTCGCCGAAAGATGTTTCTGCTTCAGGAAAGCTTTCATAGAAACGCCTTTTCACTTCTTGTATATTATTTGTATCGTCTTCAAGTATTTCAAATGCAGAAACGAGCTCTTCTTTATCTGGCATTCCAGCATGATGACCTTTGATTGCGAATGGTAATGGAATGAATTGTTTGGCAACCGTTCGGGCAACGAATGCCCCAATTCCTGCGTGAGGTGTTTTTGGTTTCTTTTTTTCCAAATATGTTTGAAACCCAGACTGAAACTTGCCTACATCGTGCAAGAGTCCTGCAAGATAAAACAGGTGTCGGAGTTCATCTGAAGGAGCAAATGAACGTGTAAGTTCTGCCGTGCACTCAAGATGTTCCTTCAAAACATGCTTCTCACCTTTATCGTTTTCCGAATGAGCATAGAACATTGAGAACCTTTCCTATCATAAGAATTAACCGTTACTATCCCCTATAAGAATAGCATAAAGCATCCTATCATTACATTGTCATCATTGGGTGGACCTTATTGAGCAGGATAGAAAGCGCTCACCCAAAATGTAGCCAAAAGCTCTTTCAATCACAATGGGATATTCTGAGGGTTTTCGGTGTCGAAAGACCATTGAAGAATATTGTTCGCAATATAATCCCGGATGTTATTCAATTCTTTATCATTACGAACAATATGTTCGTAATAATTGCGTTGCCATGCAAATTCTGAAATACCTGCCTCGTGAACGTACTTACATGTACGTGCTTTGTAATGCCGAATAATTTTCCCAAGCGTCTGTTTCGGATTTTTCATCATCATCCATTCCGTAGGGACGTGATTCATCACGTCCTTATGATTCATCACGTCCTTATGATTCATCACGTCCTTATGATTCATCACGTCCTGATGATTTATCATGTCCTTATGATTTATCATGTCCTGATGATTTGTTGTGCTGGTTTTCGGGATTTGATCAATCAAATCCCTACCATGATCATGCAAAATAATTATTCCATGAATATGATTGGACATTATAACATATTCATCCAATTCAACATTTGGAAAATGTTTTGGGATTTCTTTCCAGCATTTTTCCGCAATTTCTCCAACGATATTCAATCGCATCTCGCCCTGTATAATTTCTCCCAAAACGCATTCATGGCTATGCGTACATATGGTTATAAAATATTCACCCGGCTGTGAGTAGTCGTAATCCTTAAGTCGTATAGATTTTCTGCAATGTCGGTTCTTCGGATTCATTGGCGCTAAAAGTGACGATTTAAATTCGTCAAAATGTAGCCAAAAGCTCTTTCAATCACAACGGCTTGCTAACCTGCAAAAATAAAACACCCCCGGAAGTACCTGCTGCCGGGGGGTGTTAAGCTCCGTCTTTCATTACAACACGAAGCGAACATCTTCTCTGTTCTACGGCGTTCCAATTCTCACATCGATAGTTGAAGTAAACTTCGTTCCACCTCCGTTCACGCTCTCGACTCCCGCGGAAAGGTTCACCCAAAAGACCGAATATACCCGAAGTTCAGTTCCAATTTGATAAAGGTACATTGGGAGAAATGATTCCTTAGCTTGCCAGCTCAGTTCCATAAATCCCTTTACTGTATTTGAACCGGCATACATCCGTGCACCAAGGCTGCCGTCAAGCACCGACATATCGCCCTGATTATTTCTTCTTAATGAACCGTTAGCGCCAATGACCCATTGGCCCCACTCTTGAATATTTCCCGCAGCAACAAGCCAGAGAGCAGCTTTGTCTCCGATAATGCCTGAGGTATGGACTGAGTCGGCTGAATATCCTGCAACCGCTAACCCGACTTCAACAATAGGCTTGTTCCAGTTCCGCTTGATTGCATTTTCGCGTTCAACTGAAATACTGTCTTCCAATGCCTTCGTTGCAATCCTCGTGGAATCGGAAACCAATGTATTTATCGAATCCTTTTGCACGTCGGAGAGACCATAGTAAACAGGTCCGGGTCCACGAAAGTAATCTCTGATCCTTGATTCCATGGCAAGAAGTGAATCATTAAACGAATATATCTGGTTGATATAATGTTTATCCAATCTCAAATCGGATTCATCGAGCAATGTGAACCGGATGCCGAATGAGAGACGGGTTGTATCGCCTGTGATTCCCCCGCGCTGTGATGCGACAGAGATTCGGGTGTGATACAGAACTCTATCTAAGACTGATTCTTGATATTGTTTCAGTGTCAACGACTCACCGCCGATCATTAAATAGGGCGAGCACTCAAGTGCAAATGCCGAAGGCAAGCTTGAGCCTAAGGCTTGATTTGATAGAATCAAGGCAAGTTCTTGTGTAGTACTCGGGCGCATAATCTCGCTCGGCTGGATGTTGAGTGCCTTGAAAGCAGGTGCATCCGGTATTGCATAATTCATCCGAATCTTTGATATGCTACTGTCAATTTGCCCGAAGGTAATCTGGCAGGTGATGCAGAGACTTAAAATACAGAAAATGCTGCGTACGTTTCTTTTTTTCATATATGCCTCACTTCTTTTTAAGAGTTATCCAAAATTCGGGTGTTACCCGGCTGCCGGTTATTGGGCCTTTTTCCACCGCCCTTTCTATCTCCGTCGTTCCCTGTTTGAAAATTATAGTCACGGAATATTGTTCACCTGGTGTTGCGGTTGGAGACACGATGCTCGTTTCCAATTGCATAAGTCTCCCGTCGTTTTTGTCAGTCGGCAGCGGTAAGTCATAGCAATCATCATCCGGATTTTTATTATTGCCGGATTTATCCAACAATATGGTATTACTCCCGCTCTCCCATAACCTCAATCGGTATGAAGCGATCTGTGCATATCCGAATTGAATGTCGATACTTAACCGTTCTCCGTTTGGTTGAAATTGTACTTCTTTCATAAATTACTCCTTTATGTTGTTGAATAATGAGATGGTTTTGTTGGTCAACTTTAAGTCGCGCTCGGTGTTACGCTTTCGAAAAATGGAGTCAGGAGATTCAGCAGCGTTGAAACAAATAGAGCCGCCAATGCCGAAACCACTCCGCTTACTGTAGCGTCTGCGAAGTTTAGCGGGTTGCCCGGTACTGCAAGAGCCCAAACGGAAAACGCCACCGTTGATGCAATAATCCTCCACCATGGCCACTGTGAAGCGGATATTTTCCAATCTTTTCCTGCTATTGCTAACTGGCGCAAGAAGAGAAGAAGCATCAGCACGGGAGTGAAGCAGATAAAGAACCAGTATGCAATAGCAGTGGTTAGCCCGGTGCCCTGCAGAGCCATCAATGATGAAATTGCTGCCACATACATGGTCACAGATTCCGTGGGGATATATTTGGTTAAGCCCGCCAGCACATCGTCATTCAAGGGCGGTTGTATTATTGCGCCGCTTTTGGCAGCGGCATCGACTGCAAGTGCGTTAATACTCATAATGATTCCTCCTTTTGGTGTGTTTGATCTGCGTCGTTACCTTCCGGTATAGCTATGCTACTGATGTATATTTCGTTTTTCCATTGACCAATTTTGCCAGCAGTTTCTCATGCCGCAATTTCCCTGCATAGCTCACATGCACCCATTTCCCGAACTCCTCTATCAACTGATCAAATGGCAATTGTTTGGCAATGAGATCAAATACTTCCTCCACCGTCATATCAGGTACTATCAAATCAGCCGCTTGTCCCTTCATATGCTGTGATGTCGAAGAACCTCCAATTGCCTCATTGAGCTTTTTCGATCTGTATCCGCTTGTAATAATGACCGGCTTTTGCAGAGTGATTCGTAATGGCTCAAGCACGTTTGTACATAATATTTTCAGATTTTGTACAGCCGTCTCAGATGGAGTATTCTTCAATCCATTCCGTGCCGCGTACTCGGATACTGTCATTTCTTCTAACGTAAAATGCTCTGTCAGTTTCATTTCTTTTCCTCCTTATTATTGATTTGAAAGAGGTAATAAATCTTTCCCATTGTCATTTCGAGCGTAGCGAGAAATCTTATTCCCACTCATCACTCAAGTCTCTCCATTCAGGATTCATAGTTTCAACCAGATTGTTTTTCTTTTCCCTGCGCCATTTTTTTATTTCTTTTTCTCGTGCTATCGCTTCATAAACATTCGTTGTATGCTCATAATAAACCAACTTATGGATGTTGTATCTTTTTGTGAATCCCTCCACCAGTTTATTCTTATGCTCGTACAGTCTGCGCTCTAAATTATTGGTCATGCCGATATACATGACTTTATTGTTCCAGTTCGTCAAAATGTATACATAATAGTTATGGTCTCGCACAAGATTCCTTCCCCCCCTGTCATTTCAAGTGCAACGAGAAATCTTATTCATACAAACCAAGATTCCTCACCCCGCGCTGCGGGATTCGGAATGACAAAGACACTTTTTGAACGTCCCCCCACAAAATTTGTCCCCCTCATTCACGAGGGGGACGATAGGGGGTCAGTTTTTACTTTGCCGACGGCGTTACTGGGGCCGGTGCCACCACTTCTTTATGCCGCACACCCGTATCCTTTACTACACGCAGAGCAAAATACTCGTTATAAAACTGGGTCTTGCTCGCACGTATCAATTCCATAGCCGGATCTATCTCTTCCTCTAAAATTCCATCTACCTTGGCAATGAGATCCTCCATCGTTGTCCGTGCTCCCATGCGTTCCGCAACACTGCTTTCTCTTGCACCTAATGCATTGCGGTATGCCTGCACTTTTGCCTTCAGGTCGGAAATCATCGCCTCCGTTATGCTTGCAGGAACAAGGTCGGCAACATGTTCATCTGCAAGAGATGCGATCATATCCCCCTTGCTCGCAAGCTCGGTATCGCGTACCGTCCGAAGATGGCTCTCTGTCAACTTCGCTTTTTCCTTCAACTCCGCATTGTTCTGTTTCTTCGCAAAGACAAATAACCCTGCCGCCACAGGAAGCAGTATCGCAATCAGGTCGTCTTCCGCCTGGCTCTTTACCGCTGTCTTTCCGGTTGATGCATTGCTTACTTCCGTAGACTTCAATCTTAAAGCCGCAACAACTGAACCGAATCCATCCACAGAGTCTTTAAGCATCGGGACACTGTTCACCGTCTCGGTGTTTGTACGAAAGAACGTCAATACGCCTTCATACATTGTGAATTTGTTTTCTTGCCGCTTGTTCATACATCCTCCAATGATTATGTGATTGTGGGGATGGCGCATTATAGGAAGTTCGTATCCCCTGCCGAACTCCCTTTTTCTTCATTATTTCACCATTATTTCTCCGTCAGATTGCTTCAAACCTTTGTCAACTCGCTCCAAACTTCTGTCAAACTGCTTCAAACCACTGTCAGTCTTCTTCAAACCACCGTCACACATCTTCAAGCTCCAGTAACCAGACATTAAATCGTTGTTACCTGACAATATTTCCTTGTCACTCCGCAATAAACCGTTGTCAATCCTCACTAAACGACTGTCAAACTCCTTCAAACTACTGCGAGATGTCATTATTTCCATGTAACTCCATTTCAAACAACTGTAACGCGACAATAAATCGATGTCACATCTCAATAAACCGCTGCACGTTTGCATTAAATCGTTGTCGCTCGGCATTAAATCAATGTCACATCTCTTTAAACGGATGTTATCCGGCATTATTTTTCTGCTGGAATTGTATTTATCAACGCCGCATATTAAAACGCGAACGCTATATAACAATTGGAAGCATTCGCTGAAATAAAAAACAGTGTCAATAAATCAATTTTTAAATCTTTAAGAAGGGAATCTGCCGTTACCGCTCTCCTGTGCATCGGTAAAACGACTATGTGTGCGGTGTCTGGTACTGATTACCGGTTGGCTTTCCGGTATTATCCCTTTTTGTACTGCTAATTACAACTAATGCAATTTTACAAAATTGCCGTCTGAATGTCAAGAGACAAACAGATTAATATGATTCACAGAAGGTTTTATGATTTGCCGTGTAAAACCTTCTCAATCATATCGAGCATGATATTTGCAGAAGCATCCCATGTAAGAGATTGCGCGTATAATAATGCGCCGGCGGCTAACCGCAAGCGAAGATGTTCATCCCGAAGGAGAAGAAGAATCTTTTCGGCAAGCTGTTCGATGTTCCCGTATTCGTAGAGCAATCCGGTTTCACCGTCGATGACGGCATCGCGCAGTCCCGGTACATCGCTCGCAACTACAGGAGTACCGCATGCATTGGCTTCGATAACAGTCAATCCCCAGCCTTCCTTTGCCGAGGGATTTACTACAATATCCATTTGATTCAACCACCGCACCTTTTCTTCTGAGGACACATAACCGGTGAATTCTGATGAGGCGGCAATGTTGAGCTCTCCAGCAAGCTCCTGAAGCTGTTGACGCACATCTCCATCTCCTACAACAATGAGCCTGGCATTTGGAATTTCATGCAACACAATTTGAAACGCTTTCAAAAGATGATCAATGCTCTTATATTTCTTTAGCCTGCCGAGATACCCGATGAGTGGACAACTGCTGAGTTGCCTGCCAAGAGGACGATAGAGCGTGTGGTCGATTGCGTTGGACACGATATGGAGATTGGATTCTGGAAACCTTTGGGCGATCATTTCCTGCTTGGTGCTCTCTGAGACCACCGCCATGGGAATATCCCGATAGATAGGGAAAGAAATACGTTCGGCGATATTTACGTACAATCCCGCCGGTAATGACACTTCGACAAAAATGCTTTTGCCAAAAAGGTGATGGACAATTCCGACAAGCGGTTCTTTGACAAAGAGAGGTGTAAAGAATGGAATCTTATTGATGTCGTCCACTACGATATCATAGCGTTCGTGGCGGAATTGCGAATAATACCGAAGGGGAACGAAATAGTTGAACAAATTCCGGCTTCCTTGACGAATAATCCGTATACCATCAATCACTTCTTCGGTGGGTGCGCCGGGGAAGGAAGAGCAAAAGAGTGTAACACTGTGTCCACGTGCAACGATACGCTTGAAGATTTCGTGCATGTGCACTTCCGCGCCGCCGCCATACGGATTTTTAATATCCTGCCAATTGAGAAGAAGTATTTTCATTCGCAGGTTAGTTTGAGTGGTTCTTAAGTCGTCGTATCTGGTGATCGACCATCATCTTCACCAGATCCGTGAACGATGTGCGCGGCGACCAGCCCAGCTCGGTTTTCGCTTTCGCTGCATCTGCGACGGTCGTTCCGGTTTCTGTCAGGCGGATGAATCGCGGGTCGACAACAACGTATTTCTGCCAGTCCATGCCGAGACTGCTGAATGCCGTTTCGCACAATTGCCGCACGGTACGAACTTCTCCCGTGCCGATGATATACGTGTCCGGTGTATCGTGCTGCAGCATCATCCACATGGCTTCCACATAATCGCCTGCAAATCCCCAGTCGCGCTTTGCATCTAAATTACCAAGCGCAATTTTCCCGTCTTTGACAATCGGTTCACCTTGCTCATTCAAGTCCGGAGAATTAAGAATGCCGAGTTTTATGCATGCAGCGCCGTACGCTACTTTTTGCGTCAGGAAGTGTATCCCGCGCCGGGGACTTTCGTGATTAAAAAGAATTCCGCATGCGATAAAGAGCTTGTAACTTGTCCTGTAGATTTCCGCCATGGTATGTGCATAGAGTTTGGCGGCGCCGTAAGGGTTTACCGGTGCAAATGGTGTTTGCTCATTTTGCGGTACTATAGTCGGTGTGCCAAACATTTCTGATGAGGAAGCCTGATAGATCCGGCAATCCGGTTTTACATATCGCACTGCCTCATAGACACGATGAGCGCCAATGCCCGTGATCTCCGCTGTCTCTATGGCAAGCCGCCACGATTCGCCGGGGTACGACTGAGCCGCGAGATTGTATATCTCATCCGGCTGATACGAACGAATGTTCTCTGCGATGGAAAACGTGTCGAGCAGATCGCCGTACGCAATATGGATTTTGTTCGCAAGATGTGCCACGTGAGAACTCGGCACGGCAGAGGTCTTGCGCATCAATCCCACGACTTGATAGTTCTTGGCAAGTAGGAACTCTGTGAGGTACGAGCCATCTTGTCCGGTAATACCAATGACGAATGCAGTTTTTTGTTTCATCGTTCTCCTGAAGCGCCGCTCTCAACCTCTTATTTTTTTTGCTTTGATGATGGCTGCTCTGCAGCTACTGCGCCCGCTTGTTTCATCTGAATCTGAGAGTGCAGTTGTCCGAGTATTTGGTCGATCCCCCGCTCCTTCGGATAGGCGGACTTGATGAGCGGCAGAACATCCTCAGCTTCCTTGTACATTTCTAATCCATCGTAGGAGTAAAAAAGAATGATGTACGGATTGTACTGCGATAACTGTTCGGTGACAGGGTTGCTGATCACCTGTTTGAGTTCCTGGATGATTTCGTTCAGTAATTGACGGTAGCGGTCTTTATTGCCTGCCATATTATAAAATGAAGCTAAGTCATGCTTGACGCGATAATCCATCGGAATGGAACGCTGGGGCATGACTTGTTCCATCCGATCGAGAATTGCCGATACTTCTTGCGGTTTGTTTTTGATATTAGCGCAATACAACGCGTAGGCAATAAACAGGTTTCTGTAATTTGAAGTGAGTAATCGGCGTGTGTCTTCGTCGTAATATGTTGTGCTGTCCTGAAATCCGCGCCATCGGAATCCGTACTGCGGTTCTTTGGAAAACTGTTTGATATCGGTGAAAATATTCTGGCGCAGCACTGGTTCATTCAAGTTTGCCCAATAGTTTTGCGATTTAAACGGAACCAACTTAAATGTCAATCCTGTTAATTGCATATAGTCGCGCAGACCGATCTTCCCGTCATCCGACACGGTCATTGCATAATAGATAGGTCTCTGCCAATTGTTCGTCATGATGATGTCGTACACCATAATATCCTGTGCACGGATCGCTTTGACATTTCCAACCTGCAGTGTGTTGGGCATGAGAAATCGGATCACACCGCTCTTTGCAATAGAAGTATCAAGCAGTGATGTACCGTAGTTTCCCTCTATGGTATATTTCTGAATGACATCGGGGCTGACAGGTAATTCCATCCGCCGCGGCTCAAACCTCATCGGTTGGATGCTGTCAATCTCCACATCCGAAGTCGAGATAGGCACTGTTTTTGCACCGTACGGTGTTTCATGTTTCAACTGTTTAATATACCAAGGTGTATTCACTAAACTTAAATTCACGACGCGAATATCGCGCCGGATGCCTTCGACATCCTGTAAGTACCAAAGCGGAAATGTGTCATTGTCACCATTGGTGATCAGGATCGCGTCTTTTTCACAACTCTGAAGCATGTTGTAGGAATAATCCCATGCGACATAATTTCCGGTGCGGTTTGCCTGATGATAATTGGAAACGAACATCTTCAGAGGCACAAACATGAGTGCAAGCGTCAGTACACCGTATCCAGTTATCTGAGCCGTTTGCTGTGCTGCAATTCTCTGTTTGACGAAATCAATCAGCGCGAGGACGCCGTAAGCAATCCAGAGTGAAAAAACAAAAAACGAGCCAACGTAAAAATAATCGCGTTCGCGCGGCTGCGGCTCCTGCTGATTCTGGTAGAGTGCAAGAACGACACCCATGATGATAAATGTAACGATCATGGTGAAACCGATATACGGCTGTTTACGCAATTGGTAGTATGCACCCAGCAAACCCAACAAAAAAGGAATCATATAGTATTGTTTCCAATTCACGCCGGCATCTTTGAAATCGCCTTCCGCGCCGATGTAGTTCCAGCCGAGATATCGAAGGTACATATGTTGGATTTGGTATCGCCACATATAGTCCAAATCGCTGGTGTAATTTTGATGGAAGCGTTTCTTTTCAGGATCGGTGTCCCAGCGCCGATTTACTATCGGAGCGCTGCCGTACTGTTCGCGGTTGAGATACGAAACAAGCCTTCCTAATGTGCTTGGGTCGTTCTCATTCATCGGCGGATGAGCATTTGCTCGAATATACACCATCGTGTATGTTGAATAACCGAGGACGATGAACAAAAAGGAAAGAACTGCGACATTCAACATCCGCTTCTTTTTCCGGATGGAATAGTACACACCATAGACGGCGCCGGCAAGAAGAACAATAGGAATATAGCTGATGAGAGGATTATTTATTTCTGTGTGTCCAAATTTTACATTCCCATCAAGCAAGGAGGGAAGTACGGTGACAACGCCTGGATAGATAATAAAAAAAGTTATCAACGCTCCGATGCCAAACTTGGTGAAGGATTTCCACTCGAACTTGTTGTACCGGAAATACCACAACAACATCACAGGGAACAAGGCAAGCACGGCAAGCAAATGCACACCAATCGAAAGACCGACGATGTACGCTATCAGAAGAATGTAACGGTCGCCGCTGTCTTTGTCCGCGCGTTCGTACCAACGAAGTCCGAGGAGAATGATCAGCCCCACAAATGTCATGCTGAGTCCGTACACTTCCGCTTCAACCGCATTAAACCAGAAGGTGCTGGTGAATGCCAGCGAAAGCGCTCCGATGATCGCTGAACCATATACTGCGATGCGCTCAAAAAATGTAATCGGAATTCCTCTCCACATCACCATTAAATCGACAATAATAAGATAGAGCAATCCGCATGTCACAGCGGAGCCTATCGCCGAAAGAATGTGCATTCGGACAGCAATATCGGGGATCAGCGGAATCATCGATGAAATGCGCGCGAAGAGCAAAAAGAGCGGGGCGCCGGGCGGATGCGGCACCTGCAATGAAAACGCCGCCGCGCAGAACTCGCCTACATCCCAGAACACGACAGTGGGCGAGAGGGTTTTGATGTATACCGCCAGAGGTACAAGGAAAACTGCTAGTGCGATAAGTCGATTGAGTTTCTTGTGTTCCATTTATTCT
The DNA here is from genome assembly GCA_003142575.1 of Ignavibacteriota bacterium. GTDB lineage: Bacteria > Bacteroidota > Ignavibacteria > UBA10030 > UBA10030 > Fen-1298. The sequence goes on along the minus strand of PLMS01000055.1, from coordinate 2,364 downwards.
CTAAGGATTTTACTGTACTAAAATTCACAATCAATGTATAAGGAAAAGGCTTGAACTTCAAGGAATTTTGAGCGGCTCAATGGAACGTCTGACAGATTTCATCGCAGAGCACATATCCCTTTGCAGTGAGCCGGAGTCGTCCGCTGTCCATCCGCGCACTTCCTTGTTGAATCAATTCAGAGATGATGAATGCATTCTCTGTCGAGAGATTGCGTGAAAATCGCCGGCGAAACTGTTCCAGGTCGATTCCTTCGCTTCGCAAGCCGAGAAAGATCGCTTCTTCCATGAATTGAGTTTCGGTAAGATGCTCTCCGCCTGCAAGCGGGAGAGTGCGTTCGTCCAATTGTTTGATGTATGGAGTGAGATCGGATATGTTCCACCAGCGTTCGTTCTTCCAAAATGAATGTGCCGATGGACCAAAGCCAAGATAATGAGAGTGATTCCAGTAATTGAGATTGTGGCGGCATTTGAAATTCGGCTTGCCCGACGCGGCGAGTTTGGCGAAGTTCGATACTTCGTATTGTTCGTAGCCATGCGATGTGAGAAAATCGATGGTGAATTCGTACAAATCGGCATCGCGTTCAGAATCAATCGGTGTCACTTCGTTTAATTGAATCATGTGAAAGAGCGGCGTCTCCGGTTCGATGATAAGACTATAGCACGAGATATGTTCGGGTTGAAGTTCCATCGCTTGTTCCAGGTTCGATTTCCACTTTGCCAAAGTCTGGTGAGGAAGCGAAAAGATGAGATCGAAGCTGACATTCTCAAATCCGGCGGCGGTGCAATCCCGTACGCACTGCTTCGCCTCGGATGCCGTATGAATACGAGTCAGAAACTTCAAGTCTTCATCGTGAAAGGATTGAATACCCATGCTGATGCGGTTAATACCGGCAGATCGGAATGCACGAAGTTTCTCTTTGTCCACTGTTCCTGGATTTGTCTCCAGCGTAATCTCGGCATTCGTCTGAATCGCAAACCGGGATGCGAGGAGGTTGAGTATTTTTTCTATTTCAGACGGATGAAGAAGAGAGGGTGTTCCGCCCCCAAAGAAAATTGTCTCGTATGGTTCATGGAAACGTTGATCTTCCGCACGAAGCTCAATCTCCATTTTCAGCGCGGAAAGAAATCGCCCTTCCAGCGAGCGATGCCCTGTTTCTGATTCCACAGGTGCAACGGAGTAGAAATCGCAGTAGATGCACTTGTGTTCGCAGAAAGGAATATGGAGGTAAAGTGAAGCCACTGTTTAATTCTAAAACTTAATATCTCAATCCTAAATGCGTTTCCCCATTCCCCAGTTTCAAATCACTCAATTGCCCAATCACTCATTCACCTATTACTGTATTAATGTCCCAATCCTCTTCCATCGGATTGTCGATAACTTTTCTGAGATATTTGAAACAGAAACTTCCGTGTCCCACGACCAGTATACAAACAATGCTTCACCGATTAAATGATCATCCGGCACAAAACCCCAATAGCGGCTGTCCATGCTGTTGTCACGATTGTCACCAAGAACGAAATAATAATTTTGGCGAACATGATACGTTAATGCCGCCGCGCCGTCAATCAAAATCATATTGTCAACAGTCTGAACAGTATGTCCTTCACGTTCAATGAGCATGCGCCATTGGGCGATGGTTGCCGGTTCAAGTTTTAGAATATCATCCTGCTTTGGGACAATGATTGGTCCATAATTGACATTGCTGAATGTTGAACCCTGTGGGAACATCTCTGGATTTTGTCGCCATGAAATTCCGTTCAAATGATCGGTTTGAATACCATGAGGAGGAAAGGGAATGAGGATTTTGTTTACATAAACGAGACCGGAATGAATTTCCAGTGTATCGCCCGGCAATCCGATACATCGCTTGATATAATTAACATTTTCAGGACTTCTCATTTCATTCATGCCGCCGGGAAATTCGAACACGATCACATCTCCGCGATGGATGTTTTGAAAAAAAGGAAGTGTGAACGAAGGAATGGTTCGTGCAACAAGCGGCAGATGACGCGGTGTACGCAAGCCATATGCAAGTTTGTTGACCAAAAGGAAATCACCTATTTGGAGCGTGTTTTCCATCGAAGTTGAGGGAATGCGATATGCATCAAGCACAAAGACTTTTAAAAGGAGGGCTGCAAGCACCGTGATCAGGATAGTCTTGCCGTATTCCACCAGTGTCGATGCAAGACCCTTCTCCTTCTTTTGAACGTGAACAGAGTGATCTTGAGGTGTATTATAAGCAGATTGCTCCTGCATTATTTAATGAGCGAACCGATGCGACCCCAGCGCACTGATGCAAGTCTTCCAAAAATATCATAGAGTGCGAGGTCGGAGTTCCACGACCAATAGACGATCATCGGTGT
>PLMS01000066.1 GCA_003142575.1 Ignavibacteriota bacterium | reverse complement strand
CCAATTGCTCGGCGCGGTGGTTCCTTACTTCGCCAAGCTGCAGAAGGAAGGCGAGGAGGGACGCAAGAAAATTACGCAATACACTCGTTATGGCACTGTCGCTATATCGCTTATGCAGGCGAGCGGTGTGGTAGCAAAACTCATGAGCGTTGCTCCCGGTGGAAATCCCATTGTGCCGATGGGAATCCGTGGTCCCGGATTCTATATGAGTACGATGATTATTCTTACTACCGGCACTATGTTTATGATGTGGCTGGGTGAGCAGATCACAGAGCGCGGCATCGGTAATGGAATCTCGTTGATTATATTCATTGGTATCGTAGCGCGTTTCCCGCATGCTATTCTCAATGAAGCCCAGCTTGTTACAGGCGGTACACGAAACCTCATCGTCGAGTTAGTGATTTTGGTTCTCATGGGTTTCATTGTCGCAGGTGTTGTTCTTATTACGCAAGGTACTCGCCGCATTCCAGTACAATATGCTAAGCGAGTGGTGGGAAGAAAAGTATACGGCGGTGTAACACAATACATCCCGCTGCGCGTAAACACCGCTGGTGTTATGCCGATCATCTTTGCGCAAGCGATCATGTTCGTTCCGCAGATTGTTTTCTCGTTTTTCCCGGAGAACGAGTTCATGAATGAGTTGTCCAATAATTGGTTCGGCTATACTTCATGGACTTATTCCGTCGTCTATGCGTTGATGATTGTTTTCTTCACCTATTTCTATACGGCAATTGCTTTCAATCCGAAAGATGTTGCAGACAATATGAAGAAACAGGGCGGATTTATTCCTGGCATTCGTCCCGGTACACATACAGCAGAATTTGTCGATAATATTTTAACAAAGATCACGCTTCCAGGTTCGATCGGGCTGGCGATCATTGCCATCCTCCCAACGATGATGATTAAATTAGGTGTGACGCCGGGCTTTGCATCATTCTTTGGTGGAACAAGTTTACTTATTATGGTAGGTGTTGCACTGGATACATTGCAGCAAGTCGAGTCGCATTTATTAATGCGTCACTATGATGGGTTTATGAAGAGTGGTAAGCTCAGGGGCAGACGGTAGGCCTCGTTATCCGCGATGATTCCTCTGAAATCGATCGAAGAGATTGAGTTCATTCGTGAGAGCAGCCGAATTGTCGCCGATGTGCTCAAGTTGGTGGGTGCACAAGCTCGACCGGGTATGACCACGCTGGAGCTTGACAATGTTGCAGAAGATTTTATTCGCTCGATGGGTGGTGAGCCGGCGTTTAAAGGATATGGCTGGGATAAAAAGAATTTATTCCCGGCAACGCTTTGCACGTCGATAGATGCGGAAGTTGTGCATGGTATCCCGAGCAAGCGAATGTTAAAAGATGGAGATCTGTTATCCATTGATGTTGGTGTGAAGAAGAATGGTTTTTATGGAGATGGAGCGTGTTCTTTCGCAATTGGAGAAGTATCCGAAGAGAAACAACGGCTGATGCGTGTAACACAAGAATCACTCGCAAAAGGAATTGAACAAGCGGTTGCGGGCAAGAGAGTGCACGATGTTTCGAACGCGATTCAACGCCATGTAGAAGCAAATGGGTTTTCAGTTGTCCGGGATTTAGTCGGACACGGAGTTGGTAGGAAGTTGCACGAAGAGCCGTCTATTCCGAATTTTGGAGAAGCGGGAACAGGCGTAGTATTAAAAGATGGAATGACGCTCGCCATCGAACCGATGGTCAATGCGGGAACGTGGCGGGTAAAAGTAGCAACAGATGGTTGGACAGTCTTGACAGTCGATGGAAAACCATCGGCGCATTTTGAACATACAATAGCGATTGTGCAAGGCAAGGCAGAGATACTTACCTTGTCCTAAGGAAGAATGGCGAAGCAAGGACCGATCAAAGTTGATGGAGTAATTACCGAAACGCTGCCGAACGCAACGTTTCGTGTGAAACTCGATAACGGCGTGGAAATCTTTGCACATATCTCTGGAAAAATGCGGATGCATTACATCAAAATTCTTGTTGGAGATAGAGTAACAGTGGAAATGTCGCCGTACGATTTATCAAAAGGTCGTATCACGTATCGATACAAATAGAGACTCTTATGGGATTGAGGAATTGAGGAGCAAAGTATGAAGGTTCGGTCATCAGTAAAAAAAATGTGTGAGAACTGCAAGATTATTCGGCGCAAAGGTGTCATCCGAGTAATTTGCAAAAATCCAAAACACAAACAGCGGCAAGGATAAACAAGGAGTAACGACGTGGCTCGTATTGCTGGAGTTGATTTACCCAAAAATAAGCGTTCAGAAATTGGCCTCACCTATATATACGGTATCGGCCGCTCCGCAGCGCTGGAGATTCTTGAAAAGGCAAAGGTCGATCGTGCAAAACGGGTCGGTGATTTAAACGATGAAGAGGTGGCGGCGATTCGTTCCATCATTCAATCAGACTTTAAGGTGGAAGGTGCATTGCGGAGTGAATATCAACTCAACACCAAACGGTTGATGGATATCGGCTGTTACCGCGGTTTGCGTCATCGTAAAGGGCTACCGGTTCGTGGACAGAGAACACGTACCAACTCGCGCACGCGCAAAGGTAAGAGGAAGACGGTCGCCGGCAAGAAGAAAGCACTCGAGAAGAAGTAGTCAATCAGTTGAAAATCTTTTAGAAGGAATAGTGCATTGGCAAAACAAACAGCACCAGTAACAAAAAAGAAAAAGAAAGTTCACGTTGATGCCAACGGGAAGGCGTTCATTAAGGCGACCTTCAATAATACTATCGTGACATTGACTGATACGTACGGTAATGTCATTGCATGGTCAACATCGGGCAAGAACGGATTCAAAGGATCACGCAAGAGCACTCCATTTGCTGCACAAGTTGCCGCAGAAGCGGCTGCGAAAGAGGCCCATGGTCTCGGCCTTCGCCGTGTAGAAGTGTTCATCAAAGGACCAGGTGGCGGACGTGAAGCAGCGGTTCGGTCCTTGCAAACAGCGGGACTCGAAGTTATGATGATTCGGGATATTACACCGATTCCGCATAACGGGTGCCGCCCACCAAAACGTCGAAGAGTGTAGTGAAGGTACGATTGGCTGATTGAGTGATTGGGTGATGGATCAATCACAGAATCATGAAATCACAAAATCATAAAATTTATTAGGAGAATTATGGCAAGATACATTGATGCCAATTGCAAACTGTGCCGTCGAGAGAAGCAAAAGTTGTTTCTTAAAGGAACAAAGTGCTTGACGGAAAAATGCCCTTTGGAAAAGAGGAATTATGCACCCGGTCAGCATGGGCAATCCCGGCGATCGCGGATTTCCGAGTATGGCGTGCAATTGCGTGAAAAACAGAAAGTCCGTCGAATGTATGGAATTCTGGAAGCACAATTCCGAAATTATTTCCATCGAGCGTCTCAGCAATCTGGTCGAACCGGTGATGCGTTGGTGAAAATGCTGGAACGCAGACTTGATAATGTAATCTATCGGTTAGGTTTTGCACCATCGCGTAAATCAGCACGGCAGTTAGTCGTTCACAGACATTTTGTAGTCAACAATAAGATCGTTGATGTCCCATCGTTCCTTGTGAGTCCGGGTGATATTATACAGGTGCGGGAACATGCGAAGAAACTTTCACTGATCCATGATGCAATGAAACGCGTGAAGGACACTTCTATGCTGCCCTGGCTCAACATTGACAAAGCAACGATGACTGGCACGTTTCTGAATATTCCAGAACGCGCAGAAATTCCATTGAATGCAAATGAGCAACTGATTGTTGAGTTGTACTCGAAGTAATTGAACTATGAGCCAAGAATCATTATCCACCTCGATGAACTCGGGAAAAGGAACACTATGAGTACTCTTCAAATACCTGAAAGAGTCGAACTGGAACAGTCGACATATTCCACCACTACAGGAAAATTTACACTTCAACCTTTAGAAAAGGGATTTGGAGTGACAATGGGAAATTCGATGCGCCGTGTATTATTATCATCATTACCGGGCACAGCAATTACCGCAATTCGTGTTGAAGGAATTCACCATGAATTTTCCACGATCAAGGGGATGGTGGAAGATGTTGCGGATTTTATCTTGAACCTGAAACAGGTTCGTATCAAACCGATCAACAAGAAAGCATCCAAGGTGACGCTGCACGTAAAAGGCCCTGGCAAGTTGAAGTCTGGAGATATTCAGAAGGCTTCCACAGAAGTTGAAGTTCTGAATCCGGATCACCATCTCGCTTCGCTCAATAAAGATGCAGACTTTGAAATCGAACTTCGTCTTGGACGTGGCAAGGGATATGTTCCCGCAGAGGAAAATAAATCATCGGACCAGCCGTTAGGAACAATAGCCATCGATTCGATCTTTACACCTATCACAAATGTGCGTTATACGGTTGAGCCGACGCGTGTGGGCGGGCAGACGGACTTCGAAAAGCTCGTGCTTGATATTGAAACCGATGGTTCGGTTACTCCGGAAGAAGCAGTCACGTATGCCGCAAAAATTTTGCGTGATCACTTGCAGCTCTTCATCAACTTCGGCGTGGAGCCGGAGGCGGAAAAAGCAGAGACAGAGCAGGAAGCAGAAGTCGGCAGAGTGCGCAAGATTCTTCGGTTGTCTGTGGATGAATTGGAATTATCGGTGCGTTCGCATAACTGCCTGCGCTCTGCTAATATCAAAACACTGGCAGACCTCGTGCACAGGAGTGAATCCGAGTTATTGAAGTTCCGCAACTTTGGGCGCAAATCACTGGCAGAGCTTTCCGAAATCGTTGAGCAGCATGGATTAACGTTTGGAATGGATGTGGACAAGTATTTGAAAGAAGGTAACGACTAAGTCGTAGAAGGAATGTGAAGTATGCGTCATCAGAACTCAGGACGGAAACTCAATCGAACCGCAAGTCACCGCAAAGCAACACTGGCGGCATTGTGTACGGCATTGATTGTACACAAGAGAATCAAAACAACCGTTGCGAAGGCAAAAGAAACGCGAATGTTCGTTGAGAAGATTATTACTCGTGCGAAAAATGCAGTTGCGAATGAAACCGCACCTGACAAGAAAAATATTGCAGCACGGCGCGAAGTATTTGCGGCTCTTCGCAGTAGGGAAGCGGTATCGAGCTTGTTCAAAGATATCGCGCCAAAAGTTGCCACGCGTCCCGGCGGCTATACACGCGTTGTGAAACTCGGCAGACGGTTAGGTGATGGCGCTGAACTTGCGGTGTTGGAGCTTGTCGATTTCAATGTCGGTCAAGATAAAGCGGCAGCGAAAACGGCAAAAAAATCCGCTCCTCGAAAGAAAGGTACAGTGAAGACAAAGAAAAGTAAGGATGCAGCAACGGCTTCCGAGGCGGTTGAACAGAAGACAGTACCAAGCGCACCTGAAACAAATGTAGGATCACCCCCGATCGCGGGGTCGTAAGAAAGTGGAACAAGAAAGGATAGCAGACAGCTATCCTTTCTTGCTTCTATAAGCATGGGAGAAACATATGCTCAAGATTGCATCAGCAGAATTTTTACAGGGTGTTGTCGATCTTCGACAACTTCCAAAAAACGAATTATGCGAGATCGTGTACATCGGCCGATCAAATGTTGGCAAATCTTCATTATTAAACAAGATGTGCAACAAGAAAAACCTTGCGCGCACCAGTACCGTTCCAGGAAAGACGCGTGAGATCAACTATTATATTATTAACAACTCGTTTTATTTTGTCGATTTGCCTGGGTACGGTTACGCAAAAGTACCGGAACAAATGCGCGCAGGATGGAAGAAGTTGATTGAAGATTTCCTGAAACGCGGACAACCGGTTGCTCTAGCGATGCAGCTCATCGATTCACGTCAGGAGCCGACACCGCTCGACCTGATGATGATGGATTGGCTGGAATACTATGAAGTTCCCTATCTGCTTGTTCTCACAAAATCGGATAAACTTCCGTTTAGTAAATTGGGAAAGCAAATTGAGCTTTATAAAGATCATTTTCATAGCCAGTTGACCGAAGGATGCTGCCGTGGTATCGTGCCGTTTTCTATTATCAGTGGTGACGGACGATTGGAACTGCTCAAATTCATCGACTCGCATTTTCAGACATCACCCAAGAAGAAAAAAGAAGCTGTGTAGAATTTTACGACACTCCATTTCTTAACGACCTTGCGTAGACATACTCGAGGTCGTTTTGTTTTTACCCTTATTTGTTAGCTAATAAACCCTCTTTGCCTGCTTAAGTAGTCGTCCTGCTTCTATGAAGCTTCACCAGATTGAGATAAGTGGGGTAAAACAGAAATAAGGAAGAACGCTAAACTTTAGTTCCTGTCAATTTCTTAAAGTTTCCTAATATTTTCTAAAAAAGGACTTGACAAACAAGGCAACAAAATATATATTCTTGACAAATAAAAAAGTCGCACATACTCAAGAAGGAGGTGACGCGATTCCTTGCGTGAAGAAATCTCCGCGCATGTCATGTAAGGAAGCTTATCTTTTGTTACCAATCCCATGCTTTTCTTTTCAAAGACATCAGGTAAATGATTATCTGTTATGTCGTATCAATTATTTAATGGAGGAAATATGAAACTTTTCCTGAAGTTTGGGTCGGCGATCGTAGTATGTGTTACGCTGGCTTTTTATTTCAATGGCTGCGTTAAGATCGATAACCCAACGGCCCCCACTGCGGATATTCGAACGTCGGTAAAGTTCGTTGATCTTGCGAATAATGGATCATCAATGGGTGTGAGTGTTGATGGTAATAGTGTCGGATCCTTTGCTTTCCAAAATTTTTCAAGTTACATCGATTTGCCCGCTGGGGGACGTAAATTTGCATTCACCTACGGAACAACAGTAGACACTTTAAAGCAGGCAATAGCACCCGATTATAAGTCCAGCTTGTTTAGTATCCAGCAAACTGGAGACACGAGTCGCACATATGCGGTATTCTATGAACGGGTTACTTATTCTGGCGTAGTCAAATTTGTTCCTCAGAATGTTCTGGTACGATTTATAAATTTATCATCTGATACCGCCGCTACAATCAAAAGCGGTGTGATATTTCATCTGACGGGTGTGAAGGTAGACACATTAGTAACAGATTCTTCCACAGCAGCGCTCGTTTTCCTGAAAGCCTCATCTTATATTCAAGCTCCACTCACCAACGCCCCAATGTATTATATAGTTGGTGCTCAGAAGGATACCTTAGTAAGTGCTTCAGCAGTCTCTCTCACAGAAGGTAGATACTCTGTCGTGTTGTATGGTTCAAAGACGGCGAGTAATTTGCAATCCATAATTTTAAAAGAAGATTAAGGTAAAAGGAGGATCGTATAATGAAACGATACATTGCAGTTATGTTCCTACTCTTTATATCTTCAGCGGTGTTATTTGCTCAATACGGAAAAATTTCCGGAAAAGTTACAGACCGCGGGACAAAGGAGACGTTGGTTGGAGCTTCCGTCATTCTCGAAGGAACAACATGGGGTTCCGCGACCGATATCGATGGTGGCTTCGTTATTTCTAACGTGCCGGTAGGTAAGTATAATGTTAAAGCCACCTACATCGGCTATCAGTCTACGACCATTACGGGTGTAACCGTGCTTGATGGACTTACAAGAGAAGTCAATATACAATTGTCAAGCACTGCAGTGGAGGTTCAGTCAGTTGAGATCATTGCGCAAAGACCTTTGGTCGAAAAATCAGCTACAAATGCTGTTCGTATTCAGAGCGCAGAGGATATCGAGAACCTTCCTGTACGTGGAATTGAAGGATATTTTTCATCACAACCAGGCGTTGTTGTTCAAAATGGGATGACCTACATTCGCGGCAGCCGTACTGAAGAGGTTGGCTATACGATTGAAGGTGCGAGTGTACAAGATGTTGTGGGCTCGACCGTGAGAAACAATAACACTAGTTTTACCAACACTGGTTCTCTTGTAACGACGATTCCGGAAGCACTTGAAGAGGTCAACGTCCAATCCGGTGGATTTGGCGCAGAATTTGGCGGAGCCAATGGTGGTATTATCGGTCAAACATTTAAAACAGGTGGATCCCAGACAAAGGTCACTTTTCAGGCTGAGACTGATAATTTCGGAAATTACCCTGGAGGCAAGGCCTTAGATACATACTCGTATGGTTATTCAGACTATGTCGTCACATTAGGATTGCCATTGATGGCTGATAAAATAAAGCTATTTGTCGCAGGTGAAAATAGTTTTATACGCGACCAGAACCCGACTTTTTGGACTGGAGCGAATTTCGGTTACCAGCAAAGCCTTAAAGATTATACGGGAAAGGCAATTACAACAGGTGATTCCGCATTACTTCAATGGCCCGGTGGAAATGTTCCGGGTGCAATGAACAATCGCTATACTACGAATGGCACTTTGTTGTTTAATTTTCAGCCCGTTCAAGTGCGATTGGGTGGAGCATTTACATGGTCGCGAAATCAGGACGACAATCTGTTGATGGATATTTTTAATGAAGGAAGTAACGACGTTACAGATAATAGCAACCTTCTACTCAATGGGAAAATAACATATTCGATTTCCCAGAAGACTTTTGCTGAAGTGAGTGTCAATTATGTCGATGAACGGTATAAATCATACGTTCCATGTTTTGGCGATAATCTGGCGGCCTATGGCGATAGCGTATCGGCAGCACAACAAGGATGGTTATTTCCGTCTCTGACAAGTGCACCATTCAGATATAATTTCAGTGGTTTTACATTTTTACGCCCCGGAGATTTCACCAACGATACATATGCAAAAGATGAAAGGAGCCATATTGGATTCACGGGTGCCATTTCATCAGAGTTGCAGAGTCATTCATTGAAGATTGGTGGATCGTTTGAATACTGGACGATCTCCCATTACGCAATTAATCCCGGAGTAGTCTACACAAATATGCTCGCTGATCCGAATGTTACGCGCGACCCCGCGGGGTGGGCAAAAACCTTACGCTCGCTTTCTGTGAACAATTACGGCTTCGATGAATTTGGAAATCCGATCACCAACGGAACAGATGCACCCAAACATCCGTTTTATGGAGCAGCCTATATCCAGGATAAGATGGAAATGAGTGATATCATTATCAATTTTGGATTAAGATTCGATGCAATATATTTGGATGATTGGAATTTTAATAAAGTATCTGACTTAGGATATAATACAAATAATTTCACGCTTGATACCCCAAAGAAGGGGAGTACATTTGCGTACCTGGAACCACGCGTAGGATTTTCATTCCCCGCTACAGACAGGACAACATTCCATATGCAATATGGTGTGTATGTTCAGGGTCCGCCACTATATGCCGCATATCGATCGCAAGCGGTCGCAGTTCATGTGTTTGAGAACGGTAACTATTACGCGAATCCGATCGGTTACAATCTGCAACCTGAGAAGACAGTATCGTACGAGATTGGCTTCGCGCAGCAGTTTAGTGATGTCGCTGCGCTCGACGTTACAGGTTTCTATAAAAATGTTGACGGGCAACTCCAAGTTAATTTCTTTCCTCAGCCAGCTGGATCAGATCCCGCAAATTTTTTCGCCTATTCGAATGGTGATTTTACAAATGTGATGGGATTGGAATTGAGCCTGCGTATACGAAGAACAAATCGATTGCAGGCGCAAGTGAACTACACCTTACAAGATGCCCGTGGCACAAATTCATTTGCGAACAGTGCTGTTGCATTGGTGAACGTTCAAGGTAGTGCGGTGAAGCCAAGCATGGTGATACCGTTGGATTATGAAAATGCTCACCGAGGAACTGTGTCGATAGATTATCGCTGGGATAAAGGAGAAGGCGGACCGATCTTAGAACGTCTTGGCATCAATCTACAATTCACATTCAACTCCGGCCATCCGTTTACACAGGCTACAGGTTCGGGCGGTCAGCAGGAAACAGACCTCGGTAACGTGCTGAATGATGCTGATGCACGGACACGCTTCCCACTAGGACCGATAGCTAATTCCATAACACCGTGGGTTTACCAACTTGATTTGCGTATTGATAAATCATTCTCCATCGGGTCCCTTGACGTAAACATCTATTGTTATGTTCAAAACCTCTTGAACACACAAAATGTGCTCAATGTGTATTATCGGACCGGTAATGCATACGATGATGGATATTTGACTGATCCGAGTCAAAGCGCTACGACTCTTCAACAATATGGATCTATGTTTTCACAACTCTATAATGTGATTAATCTGCAGAATAGTCAAAACCAATTCCGTAGTAATGGATTCAATAATTTTGGAACACCTCGTCAGTTACGTGTAGGAGCAAAACTTGAATTCTGATTATCGAACAAAGATTTCTAATGTACAGGAGATTGCCGCTATGAAGTCTCATATAAAAGTAATGATCTTGATTCTCGCGTTCCTTCTTATTGCATCTCTTACTTCTTTTGCAAAGGAGAAGATAGGGAATGGAGGGAGAGGGCTCGCGAAGACTGCTGCAGGACAACCTTATATTCTTATGAATGCCAATAACGTTACGTCATGGGTACACCCTGATGGACTCTTTAATTGGTTAGTAAGTCAATCGTGGAACGGTGAATTCCCCAGAGGATCTGGAGTGGGCACCATCTATTCTGAAGGCATTGTCTTTGGCGGATTAGTCAATGACGGTAAGTATTCACAGACGCTCCGTGTAACCGGCGATACGTATTTCGTAGGTATGCAGGCTGGAGCAATGCATTCAGATGGAACTACGGATGACAAAGATGATGCAGGGTCCAGAGCTTTCGGCGTTCGCCCAGATATGCCTCCTTCGATCCAGAATGATTCAAAACTGTGGCCCGATTTGACAGTTGATGCTGCGACTTTTTTCCAAAAACCACAAGCCAGTGTATCGGATGCTGACAGAGCGCAAATTGCCGCACAATATTTTAAAGACTGGACAGAATGGCCGGCTTCCAAAGGCGCTCCTTGGTCCGATGACCGCGATGGGACCATTAGACATGATGGCGCATTCGATCCAAATAATTCTCATCATATTCCGGGAATTGCCGGTGCTTCGAAAACAATCTGGTTTGTATGTAATGATGAGAACCCGACTGTTTCCCAGACATTTGCCGGTTCACCACCGACAGGGATGGAAGAGCAGATGACGATTTGGGCATACGCATCTTCAACACCTCTTAATAATATTATCTTTAAGCAAGTGAAGTTGATCTATAAAGGAAATCCCGGAGTACCAAGTACTTCGCATATCGATAGTATGTATGTTGTTCAGTGGGCTGATCCAGATGAAGGCGATGGAGGCGGTGATTTTGCCGGCTCGGATTCAACACTTAATTTAAATTACGTTTATAATGCAGCTACTACTGATCCGAAATATACAGCTATAGGTTTGCCCGCGCCTGCCGTTGGCTTTGTCTTTTTAAATGGTGTAGCACACTATACAGGGAATATGGCCGATTCTGCAGTAATA
>PLMS01000144.1 GCA_003142575.1 Ignavibacteriota bacterium | reverse complement strand
AATGGTGGTTCCGAGGTCAGGTTCGGCAAGGATGAGAAACATCGGTGCAGCGAATATGCATAAGGAGATGGAAAGATGTTTGACCCGCGAGATGGAGACATCGGTTCTAGAAAGATAGGAGGCGAACGCCAGCACAGTTGTAATCTTAGCAAACTCAGACGGTTGTCCACCGAGTCCACCGATTCCAAACCAACTCTTCGAACCTTTTACGGTACTTCCAATAACCAAGATGATCACAAGGATAGCCAGTACAATAAAATAGAAAGAAATCGAAAGCCGCTGTAAAGTTCGGAGGGGAATAAAAGATGTAGCGACCATGATGATGAAACCAATACCTGCCCAGAGAGCTTGACGGTAGAAGTTTGCTGCGTTGTTGATATCGAATGTTGCGCTGTAAATAGATACTAACCCAATGATCACCAATACAAGGCAGATGAGAAACGCGCGGAAGTCGAAATATTCTTTGAAGTACGAGAACATATTAATGTTTTCCTCTTTCAGTTGTGTGCGTTATTGTGTCATGCGGCGTTGTTGCAGAAACGTGCGCGCTTATTTTCCGGCGCAATTCACCGAAAAGATATTTCTCCATAACCATTCCGGCAATAGGAGCAGCTTTCGTCCCGCCGAATCCGGCATTCTCCAACATCACGGCGATCGCAATTTTGGGCTGATCAAAGGGAGCAAAACCGACGTACCATGCATGATCTGCACCGTGCGGATTTTGCGCGGTTCCAGTTTTTCCGGCTGAGACGACTCCGGAGATACGTGCCAAGCCGCCAGTGCCTCCTGGTTCTTCAACAACACGCCGCATGCCTTCTCGGATCATTCTCATCACATCGCCATTAATCCACACCGGAATCTCACTATGATCGATAATGTCGACTTTGTTTGTGCGTTTATTGCGGATCGAACTCACTGCGTGCGGCTGAAGGAGCGTACCGTTGTTTGCTAAAGCTGCGGCATACTGTGCCATCTGCAACGGCGAGACACCGATCTCACCTTGACCGATACCGAGACTGACGAGATTTCCCTGAGTCCATTTTCCTTTTCCGTATACTCGATCGTAGTACTCGGTGGATGGAATAAGTCCCGATGTTTCATCACCAATATCAATTCCGGTTGGCTTACCGAATCCAAACCGCTTGCCGTATTCATAGAGCTTATCTAATCCAATTTTCAAAATGAGTTGATAGAAAAATACATCACACGATCGTTGAATAGCTTCCACGACATTAACAGATCCGTGTACGTGAGTGTCTTTGAACACCTTGTTTCCGAACCGGAATGAACCTCTGCATGTAATGCGGTAATGCTCGTCAATGATGCCTTCTTCCAGCGCTGCGGCTGCAATAAGCATCTTGAATGTAGAGCCGGGCGGGTAGCGTGTCATCGTGGCACGATTGAAAAGAGACTTGTCAGGATCGGTGTTGAGTTTTGCCCAGACTTCAGACGAAGTGACACCGCTGAACACTGACGGATCGAAATCTGGCTTGCTCACCATCGCAAGCACACCACCGTCGTTTGGGTCGATGGCAACCAACGCACCACGATAATTTGTCATGAGCGATTCTGCGAATGCTTGAAGTCCGAAATCAATGCTGAGCATAAGATCGAATCCTTCTTTCGAAGGAACATCACGCCGTCCTTCTTCCAGAGGTCCAAGGAGTTGTCCTTTGGAATTGACAGAGATGAACTCGTATCCCTTTTCGCCGCGGAGGAATGTTTCGTAACTTGCCTCTAATCCGGATGAACCGACAAGGTCACCCTGTTGATATACAGTGCTGGACCTCGCGAGTTGAGCATCGGTAATTTCTTTGCAATAGCCGAGCAAATGCGGCGCACGTATGTTGAACGGATACAATCGCTTGGATTCCACATCATAGCTGACTCCGGGGAGTAAGTAGAGATTTTCTTCCACCTTGGAGAGTGTTTTGAAATCAACATCACGAATAACGCGGACGGGAGAAAAGCGTGAATATGCACGACCGCGATTGATGCGTCCTTGAATGAGTGCAGGATCTAATTGCAATAGCGAACTCAAGAAAGCGAGATTGTTTGTGTCGAAAACCGCTGGTGTTACAGTGATCGAATACGCTGGTCCCACATCCACGACGAGACGACCGGTACGATCGAACATATATCCTCGCACCGGTTCTTTGACAACCACGCGCACGCTGTTTTCCTCGGATTTTTTTCCGAACTCCGTATGCGACAGCAATTGAAGCTGATAGAGCCGAAGAAAAAGGACAACGAATGCCAGTATGATGACGATCGCTAAAACGCGTCTCCGCGAAGATACATCAATTTCGTCCATAGTGATCATTGTGCCCACGAGACATTGAATTTGCGGGAGAAGAAAAACATTGGCAGGATGCCGATGATGCATGTGTACAGCGTCATTCCCAACGTAGACTCCAGCGTAGAGAAGAAGATTGTATTTTCGCTTCCTTGGAAGAAAATGGCAAAGTACACGAAATTATGAACTATGGAACACATCCCGACCAGCAACAGATATCGGTATGATCCAAGGGTCTGCTCAGTTGTGTTTTCATTGAAGAAATAGCCTGCCACGAATCCGGCAACGGTTTTCGAGAGCGCAGCCAGCCCGAAAAACTTTATGGCGATTATATCCTGAAGCAAACCGATAATAAACCCCGAGATGGTTGCTTCGATCTGCCCGCGGCGCAAAGCGATATAGACCAGATACAAAATAAAGAGATCAGGGAGATATCCGCTAAGCGAGATGAACGGGATGAAGGTGGTTTGAAGTAGTACCAACCCGATGACGATAAAAGTAGAACGTATGTAAGTTTGCATGTNNATGGAGAGAGAAGCAAGAACGAGAATGAAAAAGAAAGAAAAATAATTGTGACGATATAAAAACACAGAAGCCAGGCAGGGGAAACCTGGCTCTGTGTGAAGTTGCGGTTGTGTAGTCTTATTGTTTGTTGCTTTCTTGCTTACGTCGGTTCATCTTTGCACGTTGATCTTTCAGCATCTTATCATATTTGCTTGCCTGATCTTCGGTAAGCACTTCTTTTATCTTGTCGTCGTTCTTCTTCATAATTTCCTGCATTACAGCATGCATCGCATTGCGATCACCGTGGTTGTCATTCATTGCCGTGGTTATTTCTTCACGTTGATCTTCGAGAATAGTTGTGATCTTCATTGTTTGTTCGTCATTTAACTTCAGAGTGTCTTTCAAAATCTTGACGCGTTCCTTTACCGACATGCGTTGTGGCTGGGCTTGTGCCACAGTCGATAGGAGTATCAATACTCCGATCATAAGTACGAATGCAACGGTTATTCGCTTAATGGCTGCTCGCATAGATTTTTCCTTTCTTAATTGGTTTCTGTGAAACGTTCAACTTCTGTATAATCTATTATTTACTGATCTTCCGCACGGTAGAAACAGCACCAAACAAAAAATGTTGTCCTGTCCGAATGCTTTAGTCGGGCATCCATTTTTCTGGCTTCCGGCTGGGAATGACAGTCGTTCTTTTCCTCTTTGCGTAACATCAATTATTTAGTTGTAACTACTCGACCCTAAGTGATTAAAGAACGAATGAAACGTAAAAATGTTTCCGTTATTAATTCTCTGCAAACAAGTTCATGCGTTTATTAGACAACACATACAATGCTTTGGTTGAATGTTGCTGCACAATAGCAAATGAATTTCCGGCGAGAAAGAACTATTCATTGAGAAGAAGTTATCCTCTCTTACCATTTCTATTCGTTTTTCTCGTCCAACACCTCGCGGAGTTTCTTGAGGATATCATCCGGCGTGTATGGTTTTTGTATAAAGCCCCTGGCTCCGGCTTTCAGGAGTTCGGATTTAATATCTGGATCAAAAAAACCGCTGGCAAAAATAACACCTACATCCGGATTTATCTCTTTAAGTTTCTTAAATTCATCCGTTCCTGTCATTCCCGGAAGACCCAAATCAGTGAGAACAAGATCAATTTCGTGTCTATGCTCTTTGTACACTTTAACCGCCTCTATGCCATCATGTGCAATATGCACGATGTATCCTTTTGATTCGAGAAAGATGCAAACAGTTTCGACAAGAAGATCTTCATCCTCTACGAACAAAATTGTTTCCGTGCCGCCAATCGCAAAGGATTCGGTCGGCGTTTGCGGCACAACATCTTTTTCATTTATGATCAGAATAGGGAAGTAGAGTCGGAAAGTAGTTCCACGTCCCAATTGGCTTTCTACGTTAATGAAACCATGATGCGCTTGCATAACACCGTAGACAACAGACAGCCCCATACCTGTTCCTCTTCCCAATGGTTTTGTTGTGAAAAATGGATCAAATATTCTGAGACGTGTTAACTCGTCCATTCCTTCACCTGTATCGGTTACACTGATACAAATATATGAATCTTGGTTTGCTGCTGGAAATCGTTCTTGCACTTGTTCTCTCGGTTGCTTCTCCGCTTTGAAGGTAATTGTACCGCCCTTTGGCATCGCATCCCGCGCGTTCACGCAGAGATTTAACAATGCTTGATGGATCTGCGTATGGTCAGCATGGATATACGGAAGATCTTCCGCAAAGATCTCTTGGACTGTAATTATCTTTGGAAAGGTTTGCTTGAGCATAGAGAGCAGTTCGTGCGCCAGATCGATGAGGTTGATCGGTTCGAATAAGATGTCTGTTTTCCGTGCGAATGTCAAAATCTGACGCACAAGGGCCGCTCCTCGCTGAACTGTTTGAGTAATGGCCGAGAGACTCTCTGTAAACTTCTGATCATCTAACTTATGTTTGTTAAGCAACCCTGTGTATCCCAGAATAATGCCGAGAATATTATTAAAGTCGTGTGCTATGCCTCCGGCAAGCGTGCCAATACTCTGCATTTTTTGTGACTGTAGAAGTTCTATCCTGAGTTTCTTTCTTTCTGTGATGTCGCTTGCAACGACCTGCATGGCAGGCTTCCCCTTTAAGACAATCGGCAGAGATGTCACTTCAACATCGATGATTCCTCCATCCAGCCGGAGGAATTTTTCCTCAATTAACGGGAGCGTTTTACCTTCTTCCATCCCCATCTTGATTCGCTTGTTTACAGCGTTTTTGTAATCTGGATGAATAATATCCAAGAATGGCTTGCCGATCAATTCTGATGCGTCTTTTGCTCCGATAAGTTTGATGGCAGCAGGATTGACATACAAGAATTTCCCATCACTGTGTACTGCAATAGCATCGGGAGAAAACTCAACAAGGCGCTGATAACGTTCCTCGATTTCTCTTTGTGCTTCTTCGGCCTGTTTGCGTTCGGTAAGATTTTGAATAATCGTTCGAATACCCGTTATCTTTCCTTGAGCGTCTCGGAGAATTCGATCCTCGATGAGAACGGGAAGCTCTGTGCCATCCTTCCGTTGGTAGGTACGCTCGGCACCCCGGCTTGGCGGCATGGTGCCGTTTAGTTTAGCCAAAACTCTTTGTCTTGAGAATTCCGCATCAGCAACAAACTTCCATCCATACTGCCCGATCATCTCCTCTGCGGTATATCCTAACATCTGAAGTTCGGTTCTATTGACTCGAGTGAAGCGTCCTTCAGCATCTAATTCATGATACCCCACGGGAGCGTCATCAAACATTTCCCTGAATCTTTTCTCACTTTCCTGTTGTGCTTTTTCTGCTTGCTTACGCTCGGTGATGTCTACGATTGTCCCGAGGATAGTAGAAGATAGAAGGTGTTTGTCCCCTGTCAGAAGAGTTGCATTTTCTAAGCCGAAGAAAATTGTGCCATCTTTTCGGCGGAGAGCAATTTCAGAATTTTTAACAAAACCTTCTGTCCGTAAGCGTGAAATAAAGTTATTTCTTGCAGTCTCAGCAAAGAAAAGATCAGTAGCCATGTGCGCTCGAAGTTCTTCACGAGAACTATAGCCGAGCATACTGATAAACGCATCATTGCAATCAAGAATATCACCTTCGTCCGTTGTTTGGTAAACGCCGGCGAGGTTTTGTTCAAACAGAAGCCGATAGTTTTTTTCTGTTTTACGTAATGTTTCTTCTGCTCGCTTGCGTTCACCGATTTCCAGTTGAAGGTGCTTTGTTCGGTCATCAACGATCCGGACAAGTTCTCGTTCATCCCTCCGGAGAGTTTTAATGCGAAATCGATAAACACCGAATCCAACCACGAGTACTACAATCGCCATAAGGATACGAAACCAAATGGTCTGATAATAATATGCAGCAAAGTTTACCTTGAGCGCTGCGCCGGTTAAATTCCAATCACCGTCGTTGGTGCGAGCAATGACCTTAAAAGTGTATTTCCCGGGAGGAATGTTGGTGTAATACGCTACGCGTCGTGTGTCGGCATCGATCCAATCTTTGTCGAAACCAACAAGCATGTATTTGAAACGCACAAGTTTTGGAGCTGCATAGTTCAATGCAGTGTAATGAAGCTCAAGATCGCCTTCCCCCGGTCCCAGCTGTACGACACTATCAATTTGTACCGCGTGTTTGTCAAACAAAGCTTGTTCGATAAATACCGGCGGAGGAATCTTGTTTTCCATGAATTTTGCCGGATCAACAATTGCAACACCTTTCATGGTCGGGATCCATAATTTACCGTCACTTGTACGTATCCCTGCCGGTTGACAGCTCCCATTGCACTTGGCGCTCCTCAGTCCGTCAGCTGTTCCAAATATCGTGCAGTGGATTGTCTGGATTTTTCCATCGGCATAGTCGTTCAACTCCTTCTTGCTTACACGATAGATTCCCCGATTACATGTCAACCAGAAGTTCTTTTGATTGTCTTCGATAATCTGAAATACTGTGTTATCGTACATGCCTTGTTGTGTAGAAAATGCCGTGAAGCGGCCATCCTTCAATCTGTTAAGACCGCCGCCATACGTTCCGATCCAAAGAGTCTTATTTTCATCTTCGAAGATTGTGTATACGATATTATAAGAAAGTCCATCCTTGGTCGTGTAGTTCGTTAGCTTACCATCTTTTAATCTGTTCAATCCACTACTTGTACAAATCCAGATACTTCCATCGCTCGCCTCTAGGATATTTCGTACCTCGTTATTTGTCAGACCATTGCTCGTCGAGTAGGTTGTGAAATTTCCATTCTTCAATAAAGAGATTCCGCCTCCGCGAGTCCCGATCCAAAGAGTATTATCTTTTGCCATTATGAGGCTAAATATTCTATCGTTTGCAAGTCCGCCTTTCGTGGTGTAGGTGGTCCATCTGCCATTCTTTAATCTACATAGACCGCCACCATAGGTCCCGACCCACAAAGAACCGTCAGGACCTTCACAGATTGCACGCGCACCAAAGCTGGCATTATCAAATGTCGTTGTGTATATTTTCAATGCCCCATCTTTGAAACGTGTAAGCCCGCGATTATCTGTTCCGACCCATACTGAACCGTCACGTGTTTCATATATAGCGCGAGTATTATCTTGACTTAGCCCTTCCTTTTCACCGTATACTGTAAACTTCCCATCGTGAAAACAATGCAGTCCGCCACTCAATGTACCGGCCCAGAGATTTCCTTCACTGTCTTCAAAAAATGTCCAGACATTTACATCAATCAACCCATCGTTCATAGAATAATAAGAGAACTGGGTGCCCCGCATGCGGTTAATTCCTCCTCCTTCTGTCCCAATCCATAGGTTGCCGTCACGATCATTGAGGATACTCCGTATACGATCGTTCGTCAAACCATTTTTTGTGGTAAATATAGTCCATTTCCCATTTTTCAATTGGTAGAGCCCTGCGATTGTACCGACCCAGAGAACATTGTCGGAATCGAGACACAAAGAGAGCACATTGATATTGAAGGGACCCTCGGCAGTTCTGTAAGTAGTAAAGATTCCATTGGAATATTTAGTCAGTCCTCCAGTCGTGCCAATGTAAATAGTTCCATCCTTTCCTCCTGTGATGCTTGTTATAAAATTGTGTGCCAGTCCATCTTTTGTAGTATAATTTTTAAACTTGCCGTTTTTCCATACGTTGAGACCACCGCCGCCTGTAGCAATCCAAAGGTTTTGATGAGTATCTTCGTAGAGACCATATACATTGTCATTTGCAAGACCATCTGCCATCGTATAAGTAGTAAATCTGCCGCCGACGATATGCGTGAGACCACCCTGCGTTCCTGCCCATAAACTTCCATCAGCAGTCTGACTTAGCGATTGAATACTGTTATTATTGATTCCTTCTGTATTGGTTCTATCGAAGACGGTAAATTTTACGCCATCAAACCGGGCAAGACCTTCTTGAGTGCCCACCCAAATATATCCATCCCGTGTTTGCTGGATGCACTGCACCGCATCTTGTGGTAAACCATCGTCAGTCTGCCAATTGGTGTGAGTGTACTGCAAGATTGTCTTATGAGGATCAAGCGCAAAAGAAGAAGATACCAGAACCGTGTGCATAAGCAAGAACACGATAAGAACATTTACCGTGATTTTTTTTGCCTCAGGTGTGCAATGACTCGATATCGCAGTGCATATAAGATTTGATGTCATTTTAATTTTGCCCATCGGTTCCATGGTGCACCTCAATTCGTTCTTTGTCCATTAGGCGGCATATAGCGAAAGCAAACAATACTCGTTCTTCCATTTGCATCGGTAATCAATCCTAAAGAAATCTGACTGCGAATCTTTGATCGGATTGCCTGAGAAATTGTCAGATGAGTAAATGATAGATGGAAGAGAGATACGAGAGGAAATAAAAGAAAGGAAAAGAATAGATCGACTTCGTTGATGAGACTTAACAACGTCTGCGCTCCTTTTTGAGCACTTGGGTCTGTGATTGAAGTCCTTGCCGGACTTGGAGCAATGAATAGATCAAAATCAATAATCTCTTTTGAATATCCTACTCTATTAAATCGGCGTACGATATTCCGGTACAAAATACATTACGGAAAGTCATGAGTGAATATTAACTCGTCTTGCGGTAACAAGATTGACTCGTAAACTCGCATCTCCTAAAATAAAGCTACAAGAATTTTAAAGTGGAAGCAACTCTCGAAATTTCTTAAATCGATTCAAGAAATTATTGGTAATCCGGAAAGTCAACAAATCAGATAGACCGGCGGGCATCCAGTAATGAAAATGTTCCTATGCTTTATCAAGTCAACCAGACAGGGATGTATTCGCTCCATGGCATTAACCCCGCAATACCCAGCGTACTGACATCGATAGTCGCACTCATGGCCGGACCCACAGTGCAACCAAGTAACAACAAGCCAATGACATCGCGTAATCGCTCCATCGAGTTCTGAAAACTGACAAACCTTTGTAAAAGATAAGCGCCGATGAATATGCCCGGCCACATCTTGTAACCAAACACTAGCATAACAGCAAGTGCGATGCCTGCCGGCGGCCAGATAGGCGATACTTGCGCTTGTAAGAAGGCAAGAGAGAAGCCGAGTTTCGCTGCGCAACATAGACAGCAGAGATCAGCAGTATCTTTACAAGATAGATGAGTTTGTTTTTCATAGGATAATCATTTATTTGAAATTCACCTGCCTGATTTCAAGAATTTCTTTCCAAATGCCTATTCCAATGAACCCTTTAAGCTGTTTTGTATGCCAGCTTCTCTCTATATTATAATAGTAAATGCTTTTCATCATTTCAAACTAACAATCCAAGTCGGCAACCGGTTCCAGCTCCTTGATTGGTTATAGATGATGTTTTACGAATATGCAAGATGCAGGGATGAGGACCTCTTTCTGATCAACTCTATTTGTTTTTTTCGTCCAGGACATCCCGTAGTTTCCATAAAACTTCATTATTTGTATACGGCTTCTGGATGAATCCTTTTGCTCCAGCCTGCTGGAGATCGAGTTTGATATCCGGCTCAAAGTAACCACTTGCCAAAATGACCTTCACGTGCGGATCCATTTCTTTAAGTTTCTTGAATACATCAATTCCATTCATCTTTGGCAAACCGATATCGGAGAGCACTGCAGCAATTTTATTATGGTGTCGTGTGAACATCTTCATGGCTTCTTTGCCGTCGGTTGCAGTATAGATTTGGTACCCATTTGATTTCAAAAGCTTCCGAAGTCTCTTCAATAATAAATATTCATCTTCAACGAGAAGAATTGTTTCATGTCCTCCTACCTGTCTTACTTTTTCCGGTTGCAACTGTTCCACGCTTTTGGCTGCAGGAGGCGGCACCGGAAAGAACAACAAGAATGTTGTTCCATGCCCCACACTGCTTTCTACATCCACAAATCCATGGTGTGATTGCATTACACCGTACACCACTGAAAGACCAAGACCTGTTCCTTTGCCTTTTTCTTTCGTTGTGAAGAAGGGGTCAAACACACGAAGGTACGTTGCTTCGTCCATTCCTTCGCCTGTGTCGCTTATGCTGATGCAGACGTACATTTCCTGATCAGCTAATGGGAAACGTCCGCGCACCTTATCTTTTGTGCGCTGTTCTGCTTTAATAGTGATCGATCCGCCATTTGGCATAGCATCCCGTGAATTCACACATAGGTTCAATAGTGTTTGATGAATCTGTGTACGATCGGCGAGGATTTCCGAAAGGTCTGGTGTGTAAGTTTGCGTAAATGTAATCGTCTGCGGGAATGTATGCTTCAGCATCGAAAGAAGTTCATGGACGAGATTGGGAATGTTCACCGGTTCAACTGCGACATTAGTTTTTCGCGCAAACGTCAGTATCTGGCGCACTAATGCTGCACCTCGATCCACCGCTTGATTAATGGCGGCAACACCTTCAGCATGTTTTCTGCCATCACCTTTAAAATTTTCCAGCATAGCTGAATACCCGAGGATGATAGCAAGAATGTTGTTAAAGTCATGTGCAATACCGCCGGCAAGTGTGCCGATGCTCTGAATCTTTTGTGATTGAAGAAGTTGGCTCTGTAACTTTTTTTGCTCGGTAATATCTCGTGAAACGGTCTGCATAGCAGGCTTTCCTTTATAGATAATCGGCAACGATGTTGTCTCCACATCAACGATTGCCCCGTCCATTCGGATAAATTTTTCTTCCATAGGTGGTAAAGTTTTTTGTTCTATCATTCCAGTGACAACCCGCTGACGAACGGCTTCCCTATAATCGGGATGAACAATGTCAAGATATGGAAGTCCGAGCAGTTGAGATTCATCCGTAGCGCCGATGAGTTTCACAGCCGCAGGATTGACGTACACTATTTTCTCTTCACTATACACCGTTATAGCATCCGGTGAAAACTCAACAAGACGCCTGTATCGCTCTTCGCTTTCTTGCAGTTGTTGCTCTGCACGCTTGCGTTCAGTGATATCTGTGATGATGCCAAGAATAGCGCGTTCTTTTTCAAATGATACTAATTTTGTAGTAATGATTGTATCAATTCTCTTTCCTTGTTTTGTCACAACAGCGTATTCATACGACAAAACTTCTTTGCCATTCATATGTTTTTCAAAATACCCCATTACTATTTCTACATACTCTAGTGCAGTTAGTGTCAGAAAGTTGAAATTAGGAGAATAGAATTCTTCTTTCGTGTATCCGATAATTTCTTCACATTTTGCATTTGCATAAACAACTTTTCCATTCTTGTTGATAAAAATCATATTTGGCGATTGTTCAGCGAGAGTCCGGAATTTTTCTTCGGATTCTCTTAATGCTTCTTCCGCTTGTTTGCGCTCGGTGATATCATGGATCATTCCTTCTGTTCCTTGGAATGTGCCTGCTTCATCATAGTAAAAATGAGCATTGATGGTCACCGGGAAAGCGGTACCATCCTTTCGGACAAATGTAGCTTCGCAGTTGTGAACCAATCCATTCTCACGGATCTTGGCGATGAGAAATTCTCGCTCATGAGGATTCAACCATAAAATTTCTAGAGGCAGACCGAGCATCTCTTCGACAGAGGAATATCCGAACAAGCGGGCACCGGAAGGACTGCCCATAATGAGCCTGCCGTTTTTATCGGAGCGATAGAATACATCTTGTATGTTTTCAATGACACTCTTGTATTTTTTTTCGCTTTCCTTTAATGCATTTTCCGCATGCTTGCGTGCTGTGATATCACGATGAATTCCTAAAAAACCAATAATAGTGTCTTGATCATCAATGATAGGATTATTGGTAACCTCGATAGTGAGAAGGCGACCGTCCTTTGTTTTGTTAATGATCTCGCCAGAGACTACTTTCTTAGAGAGGAGCGTGCTCCAAAGAAGCTTGTAGTCTGTCGGAGAGAGCATCCCTGATTTAAGGATGCGTGGCGTGCTCCCGACAGCTTCTTGATAATTGTAACCGTACAAATGTTCGAATGCGGGATTTATAAAAATAATCATGCCGGAAGGATCAGTAATAAAGACGGCATCAGGAGACCGTTCAATACCTAATCGAAATTTAAGCATCGCTTCTTCAATTTTCTTGCGTTCCGTGATGTCCTGAGCAATCGTTACGAATGATGTCGGATTCCCCGCTGAGTCTCGTATTGCACCAACCGAAAATTCTCCTCGAAATTTTTTTCCATCTTTAGTCATTAAAGTGAATTCTAGATTTCTCAAATATTCCTTTTCGAAAGCGGCACTGAGTTCTTTTGTCGCTTTGTCCCTTTCTTCCGGTACGATTAATTCTAATGAGTTTTTTCCAAGCAGTTCGGTTTTATCCGAAAAGTTATGCAACACTAATGTCGCCTGGTTACACTCCAGGATTTTACCATTCAAATCGGTGACGACGGTTGAGTTCGGGGAAAAGGCAAGGATCGTACGTATCTTCGATTCGCTTTCTCTCAGAGCCAGCTCAGCCCGCTTGCGCTCGCCGATTTCCAATTGAAGATCTTTTGTCCGACCTTCAACGATCCGGACAAGCTCTCGTTCGTGCCTCTGAATATTCTTAACGCGAATTCGATATGCACCGAGTCCCATCAGAATTGCGATCGCTGTCATGAGACCACGGAACCAATTCGTTTGATAGAAATATGCAGCAATGTCCAGTTCGATCGTTGCACCTTTCAAATTCCAGACACCATCATTGTTGCAGGCAATAACATTGAAAGTGTAGCTTCCAGGAGGAATGTTTGTATAATATCCAGCTCGTCGAGTGCCGGCATCGATCCAATCTTTGTCAAACCCCACAAGCATATATTTGAAGCTCACGAGCTTCGGTGCTCCGAAGCTCAGTGCTGTATAGTGAACCTCAAGTTCGCCATGCCCCGGTCCAAGTTGTACTACGCTATCAATCTTTATCGGGCGCCTATCGAATAGAATCTGCTCGACAAACACCGGCGGAGAAAAGTTACTTTGCACGAATCTTGCCGGGTCAACGATTGCCACGCCCTTAAGCGTTGGGATCCACAGTTTTCCATCCCTCGTCCGAATCCCTGCAGGCTGCGAACTTCCATTGCACTTTGCACTCCTCATCCCGTCTGCTGTTCCGAATACCGTGCAATGTACTGTCTGGATTTTGCCATCGGCGCAGTCATTCAACTCCTTCTCGCTTACACGGTAGACTCCACGATTGCACGTCAACCAAAAGTTTTTTTGATCGTCCTCAAGAATTTGAAAGACAGCGTTGTCATACATTCCTTGCTTTGTTGTCAATACCGTGAATCGACCATCCTTAAATCTATTAAGGCCGCCGCCATATGTCCCAATCCAAAGGGCTTTAGCTTCATCTTCAAAGAGAGAGTAGACGATATCATATGAAAGCCCGTTTTCCGTAGAATATTTTGAGAACTTTCCATCTTTGAATCTATTTAATCCGCCATTCGTGGATATCCATATGCTTCCATCGCTAGTTTCTAAAATAGTCCGAACGATATCGCCTGCCAATCCATTATTCACCATATAGTTTGTGAATTTTTCATTCTTGAATGTTGAGATGCCGCCGCCGCGTGTCCCAATCCAGAGAGTGCCGTCTTTCGACATAAAAAGGCTATTTATCCTTTCATGCGCCAGCCCATCTTTTGTGGTAAAGGTAGTAAACTTACCATCCTTGAGTCTGCAAAGACCACCGCCGAACGTCCCAATCCATAAAGAACCATCCGTACCTTCACAGAGACCACGTACACCATCATTGGCAAGAGCTTTCGGCGCCGTGTAAACTTTCAACGAGCCATTTTTAAAGCGCGTAAGGCCGCGAATATCTGCTCCGACCCATACTGAGCCATCACGCGCTTCGTAGATAGCACGCACATTATCTTGTGCCAGCCCTTCTTTCTCACCGTATACCGTAAAACATCCGTCATGGAAACGATTCAGTCCGCCGCCCACCGTCCCAACCCAGAGACTTCCCTCGCTGTCTTCGCAAAATGCCGAGACATAACCATCGATCAATCCATCAATAGGAGAATAGGAAGAGATTTGTGTGCCCGACATTCGGCTGAGGCCTCCACCGTTCGTTCCAATCCAAAGGTTCCCATCACGGTCTTTCCACAGACTCCTCACTCGATCATTCACCAAACCATCTTTTGTCGTAAAAGTCGTCCACTTTCGATTCTTGAACCGGCAGAGTCCACCGACTGTACCGACCCATAAAACACCGTCAGTATCGAGATATACAACTCTGATATCGATATCCGCAAGTCCATCGGCGGTTGTATATGTGGTGAAGACTCCGTTGGCAAACTTTACCAGCCCAGAGGTCGTGCCGATGTAGAGGGTTCCATCATTTCCTCCCGTCACACTTGTTACATAGTTGCCGGCAAGTCCATCTTTTGTTGTGAATGTTGTAAACTTGCCATTTTTCCATACGCTGAGACCGCCACCGCTTGTAGCAATCCAAAGATTTTTTTGAGCATCTTCGTATAGATCGGCAACATTGTTGTTCGCAAGCCCATCTGCTCCGGCATAGGAAACGAATTTACCACCTTGCATTCGCGTGAGACCGCCTTCGGTTCCCACCCACAAGTTTCCATCGGTGGTTTGAAGGAGGGACTGAATGCTATTGTGATTAATTCCCTCCGTATTATTTCTATCAAAGACAGTAAATTTTACCCCGTCAAACCGGACAATACCTTCCTGTGTGCCCACCCAGAGATACCCATCGCGTGTTTGAGTAATACACTGCACCGCAATTTGCGGTAATCCTTCTTCAGTTTGCCAATTAGTGTGAGTGTACTGCGTGATAGCCTTATGAGGATCAAGTGCAAAAGAAGATGGTATCAGAGCAGTTTGTATGAATAGAAATCCCAAAAGGATGTCCAATGATATCCTTTTCATCCACGGCGTGCTAAAACTTAGAAAGATTGCTGTGCTAAAGTCTTTACTCATTTATGCACCTTTTGCGTCAAGAGGTTTGGCATCTGACCAATATTATCTTGCTGCAATATCACTTCCGTTTATCTGTATTTATGAAAACTTCGTAACTATTCAATATGTTCTTCGATAGTGTGGAATCCCCCCCTTTCCCCTTTTATGAAAGGGGAAAGGTTATTCTCATGGATACTAAAAATCATCATGTGCTTCCTGCTTCATTTTACCTATTTATTTAAAATGGGATCATTTCTCTTTTTACTAAAATATATATGCTGAGGAGTTACAAAACTTCATTCATTCCAGTGCACTTAGGTCGATGAACATGAATGGTGTACCGCTATATTATAGAGCAACATGTATCGTTTGCTGAAGTCGAAGCTAAAAAATTTCTGGACGGGAAGCAAATCGGAGAGAAAAGAGAAGTCCACCTTTTGCAGAAAAAACAGCGCAAAAGATGGACTTTGCGGGGAAGAACTATTCGTATCTTAAAGCATCAATGGGATTCAGCATAGCCGCTTTCCTTGCGGGATAGAAACCGAAGAAGATGCCGATTGCAATCGAGAATCCAAATGAAAGAATAATCGAAAATGCCGTGATAATTGTAGGCCATTTCGCAATGCTCGAAATTACTTGCGATCCGACCACGCCGAGAATTATTCCCGTGATTCCACCCAATAAGCTCAAAACAAGCGCTTCAATCAGGAATTGTGTAAGAATATCCCTGGCACGAGCACCGATAGACATGCGTATTCCTATTTCGCGTGTCCGCTCGGTAACGGAAACCAGCATAATGTTCATAATGCCGATTCCCCCGACGAGCAATGAAACTGAGGCGATGCTTGCCAGCAGGATAGTGAGAACCTGCGTGGTCGCTGTCGCTGTCGCAGCCAAGTCGGTCTGATTTCGAATAGTAAAATCGTCTGCGTCATATTGTTGAATCTTGTGTCTCATGCGCAAGAGCTCGGAAATTTGTGTTTGCGCTGCAGCAATATCTTTCAAACTTGTTGCAGAGACAAGAATGAATCTTAAATTTGGAAAGTGTGACAATCTTCGTATGACGGTGGTATAGGGCGCAAGAATAACATCATCCTGATCTTGGCCCATCGCGTTTTGTCCTTTTTTCGTCAGCACGCCGGCCACTTTAAACGGAACGCTGCGAATACGAATTGTTTGATCGACAGGACTTGCATCAGGGAAAAGATTATCGGCAACTGTTCTTCCAAGTATACAGACCTTTGCAGCAGCTTTGATGTCCTGATCTGTGAAGAAATCTCCATACTCGATAAGCCATTGACGTATCTCAAGGTAATCGGAACCCACGCCCTGAATACTCGTTGACCAATTTAAATTACCGGCGATGACCTGGCCGCCGGCGAACGCTCCGGGCGAAATATATTGCACGGCAGGACATTCTCGCGAAATTGCCAGCGCGTCGTCCTCTGTGAGTGTTGTTGCCGACCCCGCTCCGCTTCGCACACCTGCCTGCTGTTGTGCACCCGGATAGACCATGAGCACGTTGGTTCCTAGTGCCGCAATTTGTTCCTTGACGGAATACTCTGCACCCTGACCGATGGCAAGCATCGCAATAACCGCTCCGACTCCGATGATGATCCCGAGCATCGTGAGAAAGGATCGCATCTTATTGCGCTGCAAGGCTCTAAATGCGGAAAGAATGATATTCAATATCTTCATGCTGCTTCCTCCTCGTCGTCGATTAAGGGAAGATCTTTAATCACTTCAGACGCGATCTTGGGTTTGCTATTGACTTTGTCTGCTCTGATTTTGCCATCCCGAAAGACGATGTGACGTTTCGCAAACTCTGCTATATCCGGTTCGTGAGTTACAAGAATAATTGTTATCCCGTTGTTGTTTAATTCCTGAAAGATACCCATCACCTCAACGCTTGTTCTGCTGTCCAGATTGCCGGTGGGCTCATCGGCGAGAATGATGCTCGGATCATTCACCAACGACCGTGCGATTGCGACACGTTGTTGTTGTCCGCCGGAGAGTTGGTTCGGATAATGATGGATTCTATCTCCAAGGCCGACTCTTTCGAGTGCCTCTGTCGCTTTTACTTTTCTGATTTTGTTCGATGTCGGACCATAGAACAATGGAAGTTCCACATTCTCCAGCGCTGAGGTGCGTGAAAGCAGATTGAACCCCTGAAACACGAATCCGATTTTTTTATTTCGTATCATCGCAAGCTCATCTCTGGATAATTTCCCCACATCGATCCCTTCAAGGAGGTACGACCCTTTCGTTGGCTTGTCGAGACATCCCAAAATGTTCATGAATGTGGATTTTCCCGAACCGGAAGCCCCCATAATTGCAACGAACTCACCTTTTGATACATTGACCGATACCCCGCGGAGCGCGTGCACATCAACCTCTCCAAGTTGATAGACCTTGGTCAGGTGCTCTATCTGTATGAGAGATCCATTCGTGCCAGCCAGTGAAGGAGCGAGGTCGTGGATCATCGGGGGCCGCCTCCTCCGCCGGGACGTTGCTGTTGTCCTGATCCTGCGAGAGGATTCTGTACTGGTGCGGTTCCTGAATCGTTGTTCGATGTTGCACCAAGTACAACCTGATCCCCCGGTTTCAATTTTGTGGTAGTGATTTCGGTGAACCGACCATCGTTCAATCCTGTCCGGATGGAGACCGACTCAAGCAATCCATTCGATTTCAAAACCCAAACTTTACCCCTTCCGGATTGATGAGATGGAACGTAAGCGTTTTTTTGATATTCTGGGAAATTCGATGTAATGCCGAATGCGTTCGATTCTTTCTTCACTTTTGCCTTCGGCGTATTCTGTTGAACTGGCGGATTATTCTGATTCATCCTACCTGCGAATAACTTCTGCATTTCGCTTCGCAGTTCTTCCTGACTCAACTTCCCTCCGTGTGCGGTTTGAATTGAATCCCTGGTAGCCCGAAAGCGCGCTCTATCTCCTTGCGAAAATTGTCCCCCATTCTGCGTACTCTGGCTATCGGATTGAAGCTTAGAAGAGTCTCCAGTATCTTTTCCTCTGCCCGTGAAATCACCTTGCATTGAACCGGAACCAGTCGTGTCAATAATATCATTCGGCGGCTGGAACCTGAGAGCCATATTTGAGACCTTCATAACATTTTGTACGCTCGCAATGAGAATTTTGACATTTGCAGTCAATCCCGGCATAAGTTTCAGTTGATCATTGTTCACATCGATGAGGACGATGTAGTTGACGACATTTTGAATGGATTGGGGAGCGAGCCTGATCTGCGATACCGTACCTGTGAATTTATCATCAGGGTATGCATCGACGCTAAAGGTTGCTTCTTGTCCGACGCTGACCCTGCCGATATCTGTTTCATCAACAGTTGTCTGCACTTGCATTTTTTTCAGATCGTTTGCGATAGTGAATAATGTAGGAGAAGAGAAACTCGCCGCTACCGTCTGGCCGATGTTGACTGCACGATTAATCACGACACCGTCAATAGGCGCGTAAATTGTTGCATAGGACAGATCGATTTTTGCTCTATCGAGAGATGCCTGTGCAGATTTTAACGAAGCTTCATTTGATTCATATGTTGTTAAGGATGCATCGTAATTGAGCTGTGAATCGAGACCTCGTTCGAGCATTGCTTTCTCCCTTTCAAAATTTCTTTTGCTATCTGCGTACTGTGCCCTTGCCTTGTCGAGATTTGCTTCGGCGTCTTTTACAGATTGCACGAGGAAGGTAGAATCTATTTGAGCAATGAGTTGTCCTTTCTTTACGACTGAGTTGAAGTCGGCATATAGTTTTGCAATGATCCCGGAAACCTGCGTCCCGACATCAACCGACGTCACAGCATTGATCGTTCCCGTTGCAGTGACGAAGACGGTAAGATCGCCTTGAGAGACTTTGTCGAATTTAAAGTTGTACGCCTGACTATGATTTCTTGCAAAGAGAAAATACGCGACTATGACGACCACAACGACCGCCGAACTAGAGATATAGATTTTTCTTTTCATTGCTCACTCCTAACCAACATATATGGAAATCACACACTGCTTACATGAATAAAGACGAACGAAAAACCGAAAAGTTGTTTGAATAATAAATATAAAAAAGATTGAGCAATGATTCACTCCACTCCAGGTTTAGACAACATCAAATATACAAGATTTCATTGAAATACAAAAAAAGCAAACCTTAGCTTGTTATCGATTCATAAAAATGCGCCAGTATACCTGTACTGTATCAACATCTGCAACTTGAACTTGTGATTTGAAGGAAATTGAAGTAGTCTCAGTGAAGCACCATGAGACCTTTTTGTAAATCAAGAGAAGTTCATGTGTGGAGTAAGCATATCATAGAAGCGAGCGGAAAATTATTGTCTTTCTTAGAACGCGGTGGACGCATTCGTTCTTTAAAATTCGGGTTTACAAATGGCGGGGAAAAAGAATTCATTTTGGACGAAGAGCTTCATACGAATTAATAAATTGCCGGTCCAGGACTTATGTACCCCCCCCAAATTTATTCATTTTCAGGAAAGCGGTTTCCCCTTTTTTGCATAACTGAAAAGCAATAAGCTTGTTTTGTCCGAAAGTAGACGAATGCGAGTCGGTACGTTTCTTGCGCTGTATAATAGTGATTCTTTAAGAAAATGTATTGTTATGCACGAACTTTCAATTGCGCAGAATATTGTTGAGATAATCCAGCAACGCATTCCCGAGCCGGGATGGAAACAAGTAACCGCAGTGCGTGTAAAGATCGGAGCAGTGGCGGGCATCGTGCCGGATTCATTAAAATTTTCTTTCCAAGCAATCACGGCAGAGTCGGCACTCTGCAATGCACGGTTGATTACTGAACAGATTCCGTTCCGTGTTCATTGTCGTACCTGCAACACAACCACAGAGAATGAAGATGGATTTTCCATGTGCGGTGAATGCGAGAGTACAGATATTCAAGTACTCTCTGGCACAGAGTTGCATGTTGTGGAGATTGAATTGGAAGAGACTGAACAGGTACTATGAGTATTATTACGGTAGAACGAAAAGTACTTGAGAAAAACGATGAGCTTGCGGCACGAAACCGTGAAGTTTTTCGTACCTCCGGTGTGTTCGTGGTAAACATGGTCAGCTCGCCCGGCTCCGGTAAAACAAGTATCTTAGAACGAACACTTGAATACTTGAAAGACAGTCTTCGGGTGACAGTGATTGAAGGAGATGTGCAGACGGACTTGGATGCGCAGCGGGTAGCAAAGTTTGGCGTTCCTGTGGTGCAAATTATTACGAACGGCGGATGTCATCTCGAAGCAAATTTGATACAAGATGCACTCGGCACTATCAACCTCAAGGGAGTTCAACTCTTGATTATTGAGAATGTCGGCAATCTTGTCTGTCCCGCTAATTATGATTTGGGAGAAAACATGAAAATTGTCGTTGCAAGCACAACGGAAGGTGACGACAAGCCGCTGAAATATCCTGGAATGTTTCGGAATGCATCAGCCCTCATTATCAACAAAATAGATCTTCTCCCGTATGTCAATTGTCATCTTGAAGAATTGAAAAATAATGCTCTCCGCATCAATCCAATATTAAACGTGTTTGAAACATCATGCACAACAAAGCAAGGAATTGCAGAGTGGTGTATGTGGTTGAAGGAGCAAGTGACAAGCAAGAAGTAAGAAGTTAAAAGGCAAAAGTAAGAAGCAGAAGGTATCAAGAGAGATCGATGTACAAACACAAGAGTATCATCAACTAACAACGAAGAACGGACTTCACTCAACAACTATGGTACAACCAGAACCTAAGAACCATCCAAGCGGCGACAACCGATTCAAGTTGCTCGACCGTGCCATCACAAAGTATCACGCAAGCGGTGATGCACTGATCGAGATTCTGCATGTGGCGCAGGGGATTTTTGGATTTCTCGAAAACGACCTGATGGTATATATTGCCAATGCACTCAAGCTTCCTCTCAGCCGTGTGTACGGCGTTGCAACATTTTATCATTTCTTCCGCCTCAAACCGCAAGGCGAACATACTTTCGTACTCTGCACGGGTACTGCTTGTTACGTGAAAGGTGCGAACGAAATCCAGAAAAGCGTCGAACACCATTGCGGCTGCAAATTCGGTGAAACGACAAAAGACAACAAGGTATCTCTCATTTCAGCACGGTGTGTTGGCTCATGCGGTTTAGCGCCTGTCGCTGTGCTTGATGATGCAGTCGCGGGCAAGCTCACAACGAATGAAGCTGTGAGGCGCATTCAACAGTGGCAGGAAGAGAAAAAGGAGGTTGCAGCATGACCGTAGAAGATCTCCGTGAATTAGCGGAAAAGGAACAAGCGCGACAAGCGGAATATGAGCATCGCATTTTATATTGCTCCTCTGCAGGGTGCGTTTCAAGTGGATGTGACGCAGTTAAAAATGAATTGAAGAAAGCAATCGGTGAACTTGATTTATCAAAGAAATGCGAAATGATCGGCACTGGCTGCCTTGGTCTTTGCGGCGAAGGTCCACTTGTTTTTGTGTCTTCAGGTCCGACACTCTACCAGCACGTCGATGCAGCAGCAGCACGCAGAATTGTAGAAGAGCACATTGGGCAGGGCAAGAAGGTGAAAGAGAACGAGATCGACTTGAACGATCCCTTCTTCGCGTCGCAAAAGAAAATCGTACTTGAAAACATGGGCAAGATCAACGCCGAGAGCATCGAAGAGTACATTGCAGCAGACGGTTACGAAGCGCTCGCGAAAGCACTGACCGAAATGATACCGGAAGAAGTTATTAGCGAAATTCGTAAAGCCGGATTGCGCGGGCGCGGTGGAGCGGGCTATCCAACAGGATTGAAGTGGGATATTGTCCGCAAAGGAGTCGCCGATCAGAAGTATGTTGTGTGCAATGCTGATGAAGGAGATCCCGGTGCATTTATGGATCGTAGCGTACTGGAAGGCGATCCGCATCGAGTACTGGAAGGAATGGCTATCGCGGGATATGCTGTCGGTGCGAACCAGGGATTCATCTATGTTCGTGCGGAATATCCATTAGCCATCGATCGATTAAAAACGGCGATCAAACAAGCCGAAAGACTTGGTTTGCTGGGAAACGGAATTTTTGAATCACATTTTAATTTTCGCATCGATATCCGTATTGGCGCCGGTGCGTTTGTCTGCGGTGAAGAGACGGCACTATTACGTTCCGTGATGGGCCGCCGCGGTCGGCCGAAAGTACGTCCACCCTATCCTTCTGAAAAAGGATTGTGGGACAAACCGACGGTTATTAATAATGTGGAAACGTATGCGAACGTTGCTCCAATATTGAGGAACGGCAGTGGATGGTTTGCAGCAATTGGAACACAAAAGAGTCCCGGCACAAAAGTATTTGCGATTGCCGGAAATGTGAAACGACCCGGGCTTATTGAAGTGCCGATGGGTATTGCGTTGAGGAAAATTATTTTTGACATCGGCGGTGGAACACCGGAAGGAACGAAGTTTAAAGCAGCCCAAGCCGGCGGGCCGTCCGGTGGATGTATTCCGACAGAACATCTCGATATACTCGTTGATTATGAATCACTCCAAACAGTCGGTGCCATGATGGGCAGCGGCGGCATGATTGTTATCGATGACACATCCAATATGGTGGAGGTAGCAAAATATTTTTCCGAATTCTGCATGGATGAATCATGTGGTAAGTGTATTCCTTGCCGTGTCGGAACGAAGCACATCTATATGATGCTTGATAAGATCGTCAAGGGTGAGGCGACAGAAAATGATTTTGATTTACTGAAAGAACTTTGTGTCATGGTAAAAGAAACAAGTCTCTGTGGTCTTGGTCAATCAGCTCCCAATGGCGTGATTTCCACTGTTCGATTTTTCAAGGACGAGTATCTTTCGAAGTTGAAAAAATCGGCTGAGGGCAATACACATCTCAATGAATCCTCATCAGTACCTGTTGTGAAGGAGGCTTAGACTATGTCTGTTATTACATTTACCATCGACGGGGAACAATATAGCGCGAAAGAAGGCGACACGATCCTTCAGGTGGCGCGTGATAATAAAATTCCTATTCCCACGCTTTGCTATCTTGAAGGCTTATCCACGTTTGGCGCATGCCGTTTATGCGTTGTAGAAATCGAAGGATCACCAAAGTTATTTCCGGCATGTACGACAAAACCGACCGAAAGTATGGTTGTTCGCACGAGCACCGACAAGCTGAAAAAATACCGAAGAATGATCGTCGAGTTATTGGCATCTGAAGGAAACCACCAATGCGCCGTATGTGTTGTCAACGGCCATTGTGAATTGCAGGACCTGGCGTACGAAGTCGAACTTGATCACGTGCGTTTTCCGTACCTCTTTCCCAAAAAATCACTCGATGCAACACATAAAGATTTTGTGATAGATCGAAACCGCTGCGTCCTCTGCACGCGCTGTGTACGCGTTTGCCATGAAGTGGAAGCAGCACATGTTTGGGATATTGCTGGCCGCGGGATCGATTGCGAGATCATCGCCGATCTCAATCAGCCATGGGGTACTTCACCAAGCTGCACATCGTGCGGCAAGTGTGTCCGTGTCTGTCCGACGGGTGCTTTATTTGATAAAGGTGCTGCTGTCGGCGAAATGCAAAAAGAAAGCGGCTTTATCAAGTTTATTGTGAACGCGCGTAATAAACATGAATGGGTACGAACAGCGCACGAAGAAGAATAGGATCAATAAAAAATGATCGAAAAAATATGCATGAAAATCAACAACGAAAACTGATAACTTAATACTAGAAATAAAAAACTATGAAACCAAGAGTAGCAACAGCATGGCTCGGTGGATGTTCAGGATGTCATATGTCATTCCTCGACATGGATGAACGGCTGATCGAATTGGCAGACAAGATTGAACTTGTGTATTCTCCCATCGCCGATATAAAAGAATTTCCGGAGAATGTGGATGTCACTCTCGTAGAGGGTGCAGTTACGAATTCCGAAAACGAAGAGATGGCACATCTCATCCGGAAAAATTCACGTCTCGTCATCGCATTTGGGGATTGTGCAACGACGGGGAACGTCACCGCGATGCGTAATCCGTTTAAGGTCGAAGATATCCAACGGCGTGCATATATTGAACTTGCCGATAAGAACCAGCGCATCCCTGATGAGTATATCACCATTGCACAACTTTTGAAAACGGCCAAACCGCTGCATGAAATAATCAAGGTGGATATATGGCTGCACGGATGTCCGCCGACTGCCGACCAAATTTGGTTTGCTGTGAACGAATTGCTGCAAGGCAGAATTCCGGTACTTCCGCCTGCATATTTGAGATATGGGTAAATGAAACATGACTCTGAACATGGTTGAGGGTCTCTACTATAAAAGAAATGAGAAGATTATGTCTAAAATGATTACAATATCGCCGGTGACCCGCATTGAGGGCCACGCAAAAATTACGATACAATTAGACGACAATAATGATGTGATCGATGCCCGATTTCATGTGAACGAATTTCGCGGCTTTGAGAAGTTCACAGAAGGACGCTTGCTGTGGGAAATGCCCGGTATCACGTCGCGTATTTGCGGCATCTGTCCGGCCAGCCATCTTGTAACGTCAGCAAAAGCCGGTGATGATATTCTTGCGGTGGAAATTCCCGAAACTGCAGAAAAACTTCGCCGTCTCTTGACGCTCGCGCAATGGCTGCAGTCCCATGCGCTTAGCTTTTTTCATCTCTCCTCACCGGATTTCCTGCTGGGCTTCGACTCCGATCCCGCAACACGGAATGTCTTTGGTCTCATCGCTGCCGATAAAGAATTTACGAAACGCGGAATTCGCTTGCGGAAATTTGGCCAGGAGATCATTGAAATTCTGGGCGGCCGACGCATTCACACTCCATGGACAGTTCCCGGCGGTGTGCGCGAACCGCTTGAGCTGGCGAAGAGAGATCAGATGCTTACCTGGATTCCCGAAGCAAGAGAAACCGTCGGGCTTGCATTAGATGCATTGAAGAAAATCCATAAGAAGTATGCAAAAGAAATTCCCGAGTTCGGCAATTTTCGCACATTGCTGGTGGGGCTTGTTTCCAAAGATGGCGGATTGGAATATTATGACGGGCTCCTCCGTATCAAAGACGGCAACGACAATACGATTGCTGATAAGATTGAACCGAAAAAATACTTCGAACATTTTGGCGAAGCTGTAGAACCATGGTCGTATTTGAAATTCCCGTATTACAAACCATTCGATTATCCCAAGGGAATGTACCGGGTCGGTCCGCTGGCGCGTGTCAACATCTGTGATTATATCGAAACACCGCTGGCAGAAGCCGAGCGCAAAATTTTTAAATCACTCAGCGGGAATGTCAATGTCGTGAACAACTCGTTCTATTATCACTATGCACGCTGTATTGAAATGCTCTTTGCCGTGGAAAAGATCGAGATGCTCTTGAAGGATCCGGCGATTCTCGGATTAACCATTCGCGCGCAAGCCTCTATCAATCGGCTGGAAGGCATCGGGTGCACCGAAGCGCCGCGCGGTGTGCTGTTCCACCATTACCATGTCAATAAGGATGGCGTTATCCAGAAAGCGAATCTGCTCATTGCTACAGCGCAGAATAATCTTGCCATGAACCGCACGGTACGTCAGATTGCCTCGTACTTCATCGACGGCAAGAAGGGAAAAATTACCGAAGGCATTTTGAACCGTGTAGAAGCCGGTATCCGTTGTTACGATCCGTGCCTTTCCTGTTCGACCCATGCACTCGGACAAATGCCTCTGCATGTGGAATTGCTCAGTGCGGGCGGTGAGGTGCTCGACGAAGTTCGCCGATGAATAAGGTGCTCGTTATCGGCTACGGCAATACGCTCCGCGGTGACGATGCCGCGGGGATTCGTGCCGCCGAGTTGATTGCGA
The DNA here is from genome assembly GCA_003142575.1 of Ignavibacteriota bacterium. Taxonomy (GTDB): domain Bacteria; phylum Bacteroidota; class Ignavibacteria; order UBA10030; family UBA10030; genus Fen-1298. The sequence goes on along the minus strand of PLMS01000144.1, from coordinate 59,040 downwards.
AGCGCCTCCCCGAAATCGAATGTGTCTGCATGCACCAGCTGATGCCGGAATTAGCCGAGCAGATTGCTGTAAGCGATATCGTAATTTTTATTGATGCAGATGTGAATGCTGCACAACCGAATGTGCGTTTGGTTGTGCCCGGCGTTGAGTTAGACCAGCCGCGCACGCATTTTATCTCCCCGGAATCCCTGCTCCAACTGAGTCAGCAGCTCTATCAACGCATGCCGTTGAAAGCATATGTCATCGGTATTCCTGCCTCACAGTTTGAATTTAGCGAAGAATTGTCAGAATTGACGAAGAAAGCAGTAGAGGAAAGTGTTATACTGGCAGAATCTCTGCTGCTCCCCGGGAAATCAAAGTAATAAAATCACTGTTGCAACGTTCAAAGAAAAATTACCGCACGTCTCTTCTTCCTCTGGATGTTCGTATTCTTTGGTTCTGCGCTGTCGTATCCGGGGGTTGTTGATTTTCTCTAAGGTTTTCTCTGGTTATTAACGCTTGCCTCTCTGCACTCCCGAATCTCGAGTTCCATTGTTATTATTATCATTCCTTGCCGGCGCAGGATTCGAATCGGGAGAACCACGTCCTGTTTGTATCGGTCGGCGAACATCCGGACTCGGTGGTGTCGAAGATGGACTATCGGAGACGTACGTGGCTGGCGGTAAATATTGTGGAGGCTGCGGTATATGTTCCGGAACTGAGTTTGGATAATATACTTGAATATATTCAACTGCTGGCTGAGGAGTCGGGGCGGGTTCAATCGAAGTGCTTTCCGTGGTATCTTCCACTAGAAGAACTGTATAGCATCCGGGAAATAAGAAAATTGTACCAAGAAGAAACGCAAAAACTAATTTCGATTTCATGTGAGTCGTCCTTCATTCATCTCTTAATCGTCATTCTTATTAAAAGATACTATATATATGCCACAATAAGTAATTGATTTTAGGAGAATTTGCGTAGGCATGGAAGTACAGAGACTTCTTTTGCCGACAATGGTGTAGAGAATTTTGTACGAATATTCATTTGCTCGGTAAGCGGATTGCATAACAGAACGAATAAACTATCATCTCAGTTCTTTTCCTAAATTCTTGCTACATTCTTCATGTTCATCTCGGAAGAATCTCTAAGGGAAGCATTCTTAACTTGAGCGAAGTCAAAGGATGAGTGTGTTAAAAGGTTGTCGAGATTGGTTTTGAATAGACTGTCTTGATTTCTTCAGAAGGTGTCATGGAACTGTAAAGAAGAGGAAAGTGTTTTGGATAGTGCAATGTCAACGCAACGAAAATATACATTTGGCCCCGTACCTTCACGTCGATTAGGACTGTCGCTCGGAGTCGATGTTATTCCGAAAAAACTGTGCACACTCGATTGTGTGTACTGCGAAGTTGGGGTGACCGATAAGCGCGGACTCGCGAGGAAAGAATATTTTCTTGCGAAAGATATCCTTGCTGAAGTGAAGGAAGTCATTGCGGAATATCCGAATCTCGATCATATCACCATTTCCGGCTCCGGTGAGCCAACGCTGAACTCCAAGATCGGCGATATCATTCGCGGTATCAAACAAATGACGACTGTACCGGTTGCCGTTCTGACGAACGGAACATTGCTGGATGATCCTACTGTTCGTCGTGATCTGATGGATGCCGATATCGTCTCGCCCTCGCTGGATGCAGTGACACCGGAAGTGTTTGAAAAAGTCGACCGACCCAATCCGAAACTTCGTATAGACAATATCATCAAAGGCATTAGAAAATTCCGACAGGAATACCGCGGCAGAATGTGGATGGAAATTCTCTTTGTCGCTGGTATCAATGATCAAGACGATGAAGTTTACAAAATGAAGCAGGTGATCGATGAGATTCAGCCGGAGAAAGTTCATCTCAACACGGTTATCCGCCCGCCGGCGTATTTATTTGCCCAACCAACGAGTCAAGAACGCCTAAAGGAAATCCAAAAAATATTGGGTGAGCGATGCGAAATTGTCGGCATCTTCAAAGAAACGCATACAACGCAAGCGCATACTACCGACGGGCAGGCGATTCTTGCGCTCCTCAAACGCCGCGCAATGACTGTCGATCAGATGACTGTTTCGTTAGAGATGAAGAAGGAAGAGATCGTAGGATCGCTCGATCAATTGCTGCAAGGAAAATTTATTAAGACATACACCTTCAACGGGGAAGAATACTTCCAAGTTCAATAAAAGTTAAATCATATTACAGGTTTACTATCAAGCAAATTAGTACAGACGCATGAACTAGCCTCAGCCGGAACCGTACAACCTCTGAGATCATCGAAACTTCGATTTTTATTTTTCTAATGGATTCGTCCTGTTTGCTGTCCAAGAATATTGGCAATGTTTACTGCTTCGTGGGCAGCGGGGAGCACTTGTTTCCCGTCAAATATTTTGATCATTACTTCTGAACTTGTAATAAATGCTTGTGAGGTCGATATTTTCATGAACGAAATGATTGCAGCACGCAATTGTTCATTATTCAGCAGTGTAAGAGCTTTCTTTTCATTGTCTGTTACAACCTGAACAATACGGTCAAACTCCGGATAGCTTGTTCCGAAGCTTGGAGATGAAAGAGCAGATTTTCGCTGGATACTAATATGAAATGGGATCGTATGAGGCATGGATACAACGATCATTACATGTGCCGAATCGACGGCTGTTGGTATTGCACCTGTTCCTCTGAACGACCCAGAATTTCGACTTCCGCGAGATTTCCCTCCGAAGATCTTAATCGGCAGTCCGGAAAGCTGACCTCGAACTGCATGCCAAACGGTATCTAACTGAGGATGGCCACCAATATAAGGTGTGAGTTTCAATGCTTCCTGTACCGGAGTAATTGCATTGACCACCCGACGTCTTCCTCGTGATTTCATCCACACGATAAGAACGATGAATACGATTATGAAGCCTGCAATGACTGCCACGAGAGTAAAATCTTCATCCATGAGAATGCTCCTTTTAAAGGTGACTCATCGGAAAGAATTTAATCAATTATTGTGGGAAAAAGAAATGCAGACGTTGTTACACATTAGTTTTCTTTTGTGGTTGTACAAACAAATACAATGGAGACTGGATCAATAATCGCAGCAATAAAATCATTTATTCAATGAAAGGCATGGAAATTTATAATCCGAGAAATTGTATTGCGACTCCGCAGAGAAGAATAGAAACGCCTGCAAGTGCATGAGTGTATCGCTCGAACTGTCCGGTCGGGAGAAGGCGTAAACCTGCAATAGAGCCAAGAACAACCGTGAGCATTGTTCCGATGGTAATGATACCGAAGACGACGCTGACGATGACAACGTTGAAAGTATGCCCTTGAGCCGCTGGGTACATAAGAATAGGAATTAACGGTTCGCATGGACCTAAGACAAAGATGATAAAAAGAATCCACGGTGTCATACTGGGACTCTCGATATTCTCGTGCACATGTGTATGTTCTTCCGAATGCACATGCGTATGATCATGAATATGGCCGTCGCTGTGCGGGTGCCAGTGCGTGTGCGGCTTATTCCGATATGCACGTCGAATGCCCCAGATGGTGTAAATGAGCCCGAACGCGATCACAATCCATCCGGCAATGTTTCCTCGAATGGACTCGAGCGACTGTAAATGTGCGACTGCAATGCCGAGCCCAATGCCGACGAAACCGAGAATGATCGAACTTCCGACATGCCCGATGCCACAGAGAATCGTGATCCATGTTGTCTTGATGGTCGACCATTTGCCTGCTTTTGACATGACAATGAACGGCACGTAATGATCCGGACCGAAGAGTGTATGTAAGAATGCAACGGATACGGCGGTGAAAAGAAGTATACCAAGTTCTTGTGTCATAGTATTCTATAGTAAGATAAGAAAAAAAGAACGATTTGTCATTCCGATCTTGGCTATGTCGGAAGAAGAATTTTTTCTTCTTTGAGAATAGTAAGGATTTTTCTCTTGATCCCGACAGAGTCGAAACTCCTTCAGAATGAAGGATAGAACGTGTCACCTATAGTAGCAAATGTAAGAGACATCTGTATCCGCTTCCACGTCAAAAGATGAATTTGCAGGAACGACCCACTCGGCGTTCCTCCCCATTGCTTTCCAGTTCTGTTTGGGAAGTTTTACCTTGAGCGTTCCTGTGGTGACGATCATGTGCTCTTCAGAAGATGTAGAAAATGTAAACTTGCCCCGTGAAATGACTCCAACAGTGGCATTCCCCTCTTCCGTGGTGAGTCCAAGACTTTGTACTTTACCGTCAAAATAGACATTGTGTTTCATGGTTGCTCCATTGCATGTGGTTTGATAAAAACTATTGTGATGTCAAGACTTAGGCCTGACATGAACATTGGTTGGCACGACTATAAAGTGATGGAATCGGTATCCAAGTACTTCTTATAGTCCTCACGCGGCGGCGAGAAAATTTCCAATGCTATTGAATCTTTTAGTACTTCCGCTTGATGTGAAATATTTTTTTGAATACACCAACTATCACCTTTTTTCATTTCATATTTCTTCTCTTCTATATGAAGGAGAATATTGCCGGAGGCCAAATATCCCGTTTGTTCGTAGGGATGGCTATGACGTGGTACGAGAGCACTCTTCGATAATTTAAACTCTGTCATGAGTGTTGCTTTACCAAGCACGAGTGTCTTAATTTGAACACCTTCCGTCACTATGTGAAAATTCTCATCGGAATGACGATTAATCATCTTGTCTCCATAACGTGAACGTGATTGTTATTGTTATACAGCCATTAGCTTGAGATGTGAATGCACTTGCCCCATTCAACATGATCGTTGCGCTAAAAAACCGATCCAGGCGTTTTTTTTGACGCAGGTGATGACGAATGTGCATTTCGATCAATTGAAGAAAAAGAAGTCTTATAACTCAATTGATTCTTATGTGGTATCACATTTTGTGACATCAGATCATGTACTGCATGTGAAAAAAACCATTGGATAAAAATGCAGACGCTTCAAAAGTGTAACGAGTTTTCCATTCAATCGCAATATGGAACGTAACGCAGGGGCGAGAAAAACTCGCCCCTGCAGCGATAAGCTTATTCTCCAATACGTACCTTGCCCCCGCCCGATGCAGAGTAATAATCTGCATCGTACATCGCCTCACCAACAATGGGCGCATAATTAAATTCACCACGGGTAACAGCACGAACGAGATAATAGAATTTCTTTTCCCGATCATTTTCGAAATTTGTATAATAATTAATTCGATCATCGCGGATATCAACATACACCGGTTGATCTGCATCTGAAGTAAAGGAGTACTGAGAATTTTCTGCTAAACGCGGATTCTCAATCTCAAATCCAGCCGGAAGCAAATCAGAGATTGCGACATTTTCCAAATCATTAATGTCGGATTGAACTGTCAATTTCACGATCAAGAGAGAATTTTGTTTTATCCCGTCAAGGCTTGCTGCATTTCCCAACCGGTCAAAGAACTGCCGCCTCACGCGGAGATTCTTATCTTCAATTCTCACCTTGCCGTCTTTACGGATTCCTTCCTGAACGATGGAGTAGTATATCCTTCCTTCGCCCTGCAATGAGATGGTGACATTTCCGCCGAATTGGTCGATGGGGATTTTTTTATTACCGCCGTCATATGCAAATTGTTTTCCTCCGATCATAACTGACCCTTTTACTTTTGCGCCGCCGGCCCTCCGTGCCGCTTTACCAAATCCAAGAAGTGCAAATGCTTCTTCCTGAGTTGTATACCAAGAATATTTTTTAAACAAACCGGAGAGGTATTCCATATACCGGCCGATATTAGGATTATTCGGATCTGTCTCAAGAAGAACGTTGAGCATCAAGCCGGTTGCACGAATAGGCGAGTCGAAACACCCTCCGCTGGTGCGTCCTGCTTCTTCTGTGACGAATTGAGGCGGAAGTATTTCGAGATATGCTTTGCGATCGCCGTTCAGTGCAAAAGCACCGGCGAGCAAGTACTGTGTATCGTTGGTTAATAGACTCTTTGAAGTCCTGTAGAAATTCATCAGTGTTTGGTCCGGCTGACCGGCAAGAGCCAAAATATATAATGCATAAATGGATGTTTTATCTGCAATTCGTTTGACAAGCGTTTGATTATTTCCATAGTAATAGTAATCATACGTTTTTCTATCTCGAGCTACAGTTTTAATAAAGTTCAATGCAGAATTAAGAACTCCATCGCCGACTGCGTATCCTGCCTTCTTTGCTTCAACAAGAAAATGAGTTGCATACACGGTTGCCCATTCATTGGTGTAATCTCCTCCTGGCCAATAGCTGAAAGATCCGTTCGCTAATTGCATTCCGCTGATTTTGTTGATGGCTTCATTCACAAAATAGGAAGGACTTCCTTTTTCGATGATGGAAGGATCGAGCAGAAGTGCAATATCACGCAGAAAGATTTGTGGGAATGCTTTGGAGGTTGTTTGCTCCAGACATCCGTGAGGATACCCAACAAGATGCTTCAATTCTTTTGCAAAATTTGCAACAGGGAATGGGCTGAGCACAACATGACCATGTCTCCCGTAAGGTAAGAATACGTCGGGAATTTCTGCTGATGCGACTTTGCCTGCATCGGCAAATCCGCTAGTGCACTCAACCACAAAAGGAGAAATGGGACGGACAGCGAGTTCGGTCACTGATTCGATTTTTTCGCCAAGCGCACGCGTTAGTACTTTTACAACCGCTTTACCGATCTGGTCGGATGCTTTGAGTGTAAAGGGGGCGAATTTCTCCTGGTTCGCTTCGATGTCGAGCGATGCCGATTGCTGAACTGCACTGATTCCTCCTTCTGTAACGACTTCCAATTTCAGTGAAACAGGTTTATCAGTTGTATTGAATACAGTGACAGGCATCGTGATCACATCACCTGGACTGAGGAAGCGGGGAAGTGCCGGAGAAAGAACAACAGGATCTGCCACCTTCATACTTTTTTGAGCAGAGCCGTAGCGTTCATTTTTATATGCTAATGCCATCATCCGCAGTTCGCCGCTGAAATCCGGAATATCAAACATAATCTCTGCATTACCGTCAGAATTGGTTTTGACAATACCCGACCATAACGCGACCGGTTTGAATCGCTTCACACTGAGCGGATTAACTTGCATACTGCGTTGTTTTTCAAAGTCGCCGCCGCCTGTACTGCTCTTCTTCTGCGGTTCTGGAATAAGATCGCGGAAGAAATCGTAAGTCTCTGTTTCCAATGCTTTCTTTGCATAGAAGTAGCTGTACGGATCAGGTGTCCGATAATTTTTCACCTGACATATTCCTTCATCAACCGCTGCAAGCGTAAGGAAGACATTCTTTTCATTGAGAATACTGACCTTCACTTTTTGTTTTGTGCGCGGGCGAATTTTTTCCGGAGCATCAATTACTACATTCAGTTTGTTCGAAGGCTTCTCGATCATAAGAGGCACGAATCCGTGTCCTGCCATAAGTGGGATGTTTAAATCCTTCACTTTCCGGAAGAGGACAGCACTGATATAGACATTCGGTAGAAATTGTTCTTCGATGTTGATTTCCATTGAAGCAGAATTCTTTTCTACATCCAAATATTTGTAGCTGTAAATTTTATTTCGTTCAACAGTGACCAACAGTTTTCCGCTGAACGGAGTCTGGAATAATACTTTCGCTTTTTCATCCGGTGCGTACGACGATTTATCGAGAACAATATCTACTCTTGCTTCCGGATCGATCTCGAACGATGTTATATCTGCCGATCCCCAGCTGTAGGCATAGAAGGAAATCTGGTTATATCCTTCTTCTCCGGATTTTGACACATGGAGGACGTAGTCACCTGAGCGTTTCACAGTGAAGAGAAAATCCGTCGGTGTTTCTTTAAGAACAACATCGCGGGTTTCATCGACGATTTCCCGCTGTTCGGAAACATACCGAAGCGTGTTATTCTGACTCATGCGAAGAACTGAATGCCATTCACGCCGGATGATTTCTACGTGTGCCTTAAAATCCTTGATCGGTTTATCATCAGGATCAACGGCAATGAGTTGTACTTTCAATGGAGAATTGGGTGCAACATAATAATCGAGATAATTGCGAATACCCACAAAATATTCTTTTGGGTACACTGTCGTTCGTGCTATCTGGTGAACCGGTCTGCCCGATTCATCAAAGACAGAAAATAATCCCTTTAAACTCAGAACCCCCGTTGCTGTGACCTCACTAGGAATCTTGAAAGAAACGCTCGCTTTTCCTTCTTTATCTGTCTCCAGCTTTTCTACATACGGATTTGCCGAATATGCTTTGGCCCCTTGATCGGCAAACCAGAATTCAGGAAAATGTTTGGAACGGTACGGCTGCGGTTCAAATGTCGCTTCAAACTCAACATTGCGTCCGGATGCAGGCGGGCCGAAGAAATTGAGGGCAAGCAAATCGTACGTAATTTTCTCGCCCGCGCGAGCGGATTCTGTGGACGGTTTAACGCTCACCTTCAGTCTGTCCGGCACAAAATCTTCGACACTGACCTTGTAGGATGCCAGGAAAATTCCATCTCCAGTGCGCAAGTCAATATGGTATTCACCGGTCGGTGCTGTTTCAAGAGTTTGGTAATTAATTTCGAATGAACCTTGTTCATTGAGTTTGGGCTGGAGTTCTGTGACCATATACNNACGCGCGCGGATTATAGATTTCAACTTTCACGGGCATTTTTTCAAGAGAAGTATTCGTCAAGCTTCGTACGATTCCGCTTGCATAAATTTTTTCACCCGGACGATAAAGATTTCTGTCTCCATATAGGAATGCATCATATAAACCTTGGATATCGTTTTTTCCGGACACATCGAATCTGGATGTCTCAATACGGTAATCAGAAAGGTTGAGGAAGTTAAAATCGTTATCCCGTTCAGCAGTGATCAGCTTCAGCGTGAAGTCCTCGCTTAACTTTGCAAAGTCGTAGAACTTCGCTAGGCCATCGCCGTCTGTTTTGACCGACGCCATCGTCTGGTTGTTGGTTGAAATAAGGTTGATATTCACGCCGGACATCGGGTGGTTATCACTCAAACTCACAGCAAAGACGATAAGCTCTTGTTCACTCCGTTTGACAATCAATCCGATATCGGAAAGCGATACCAGCTTCGAAGTCCATTTCCACGATTCATCAGGTTTGGCAATCTCGATCAGGTAAAATCCTTTGTAATCTGTCTTCAGGTAAGGAGAGAGATCAAAGAGTGTGGTTACTTCCTGGTTTGTACTATTTGCAATCGAGAGTTTTGTTTCTTCTATAACGCGGCCGTAATTGCCGAGAAAAAAACGAAACTTGCGATGATAACCTTCGTCGCCTCCTTCGTCGTCATAATAATAATCGTAATGCCTGCCGCCGTCGAGAAAATGGACGAGGTTGTTCTGGAAAATTTGGCTGACGCGCACCTTTAAAGAATCCATATTCACAGTTTTAATTTCTAAGCTTCGCATGCCGCTGAGCAGCATATACGAGCCTGACGATGAACCGAATCGAAAGGCAGGAGTGACATTTCCGATGACAATATCTGCTTCATAATCGTTTTGTGTTTTTGCCCCCAGCAAGCTTTCAAGACCTTTTTTGACAACAAGATGGAATGATGTGCCGGGTTCGAATTTTCCTTTCAGTCGAAAGGAGAGTTTCGATTCAGCTTCGACCATATACTGACGGGAAGGAGTCAACTCGATATACTGCTTGATTGAAGCGGCATCGATTTCCTGTGAAGTCTTAATTCGGATCCAGCTTTCTGTGCCATCATACCCGAATTCATGCCCGTAAACTCTCAGATCTTCCATCGCGGGCAATTTAAAAACAAACGGTTTTTCGAGTGTGATGGCAGTTTTTGTTTCGGGCGAGACGAGTTTATCATCGATATTGACCTTGATTTCTCGTTCTTTGCCATATTGGACTGTCGTGGCGATTTCCAGCGGCACAACTTTATTGATCGCAGAGGACATCACTTTAAACGTTTTCACTTCATCGCCATCCATCTTGATCTTGAGGTACGAAACGACATCTGCCGGATTCACGGCATAGGTGAATTCAATATTTGCCCTGATACCGACCGTGCGCTTATTATCGATGCGGTCATAAAAGAAATCGATACTTTTTATAGTAAACGGTTCTGTGAAAAAAGAAAACTCCTCATCACCGACAAATCGCTTCGCATGTGCTGTTGTTGCCAACAATGTGCCGTTCAGCTTCCCTTTGAATTTCGTATCGCCGGGGAGCGCGGCATCAGGACTGAAGATCAGGCGCGATGTATCCTGCCACACGAATTTTCCTTCAATCGCCGGAGTAAATTCGATGTAGGATGTATTCAGCCAGACATTGGTGGATTCCGGAGGAACAACACTGCGTGAAAATGCAAATTGAAGAACTCCGCTCTGCGCAACGACACCCACCGGCATCGTGCTGGTGATCCATAAGGATTCTGAATCCCTGTGAGAACATGAATAAAATCCGAGAGACAGAACAAGCAGTGAAACAACAAACCATGTACGCATAATGATGTCCCTTCTGATATTGGTGTTAAACAGTGATTTTTTTTTCTAGACATCCATTATAGATGCTTGATTAAAATTTTAACAATGGATAATCGGCCTTTATTATCCAGACAGCTTGCAACATATTGGCCGCTTACCAGCGGTTTGAAAATTTTAGTGCCTGCGTTCACACGCCCGAGAAATTGGTTGTTCAAGTACCAGCATTGGTCATGCACATCGACTCCGGAACTGGCCTGAAAAGCAATCTGCTCATCATCATATGTCAGTAGATAGGTCATAGCATTCGTCGGGCTGATGATTTTTGGGCCTTCGCCAGCGAACAATCGCTGGCAGGCAGGATTATGCGGCGGTGCGAGGGTGTAGCTCTTTCCGATTTTTTTCCAATAGTTCAAGAGTTCTTTGGGATAATCCTGGTACGTGACCGATTTGTAATTATGATTTCCTATGCATGATGCGCAATACTGCATTTTTCCATCCACAGAGATCAGGTATTCGTTGTCGACATCGCAAAATTTTCCGAGCGTGTGGGTAATGGAATAAAAATCCTCGATGATATGTTTGCAGCGCGGAGTCGGAAGCTTGCCGCTTTCTGCACAGACATCGCGCGTATTGATATCGTCAGGCATCGGCAGAATATTTTTCTGATTCTTATGTGAGATCGAATTAAAAATATCGACCAGCAAGGGCGCCGCCGATTTGCTCCCGACGAGATCGGGATTTCCTTTGTTCGTCACATTGCCGACCCATACGCCGACCGTGTACTCTGCCGAATATCCCATCGTCCATGCATCGCGCCGGCCATAGCTCGTACCGGTCTTGAATGCGATCACGGGAAGATTCACGGCCGATTCAAAATTATTCGGTAAATCGGGACGGTGAACACCGGAGAGAATTTCTGTTATCATAAAAGCAGCAGCATCGGAGAAGATACGCGTCCTTTGCACCGCCGATGTGTCGTTCGTATAGCGGGGTGGAGCATACATGCCGCTGTTGGCAATTGCCGCATACGCGGCGGTGAGCTCTTCCAATTTTACACCGCACCCGCCGAGAATCATGCTCAATCCCATTTTCTCCCGCTGTGACTCCAAAGATTGAAAACCGAGATTATGCAGCAGCAAGGCGAATGATGTCAATCCTGCGTTTTTCAGCAATCGAACCATCGGAACGTTCAGCGATTTGCACAGTGCTTCATCTGCAAAGACAGAACCCGCATAGGTTCCGTCATAGTTTTCTGCGGAGTAACCTTCGGCATCGTACGGAACATCGAGCAGCCGGGTCTTCGGCGTGAGCGTTCCGTTATCCATATGCAAGGCATAGAGAAACGGTTTCAAAGTGGAGCCGGGAGAGCGAAGAGCCTGAACAGCATCTACCTGACCGAAGGAAGCGGAATCTGAAAAATTATCAGAACCTGCATATGCAGCAACGCGCATGGTTTTATTTTCAATGACCATCACGCCGCCGTTCTGCACTCCGAATAGTTTCCACGTGCGGAGATGATTTTTTAACAAGCGCTCCACGCTGAGTTGAATCGGCAAATCGAGCGATGTCGTGTACTGTGTTCTTTGCGATACAAGTTGCTTGATGTGAAGGCAATAATGCGGCGCAAACTGTTCCAGCGGTTTTCGCACAACAGCTGTCGGTGTTTGCGCGAACACGATGGAGTCGTTCCGGTCGAGAATATTTTTCTGGAAGAACAGACGCGAACGTACGATGCGTTCCTGATGCAGGCGCTCCGGAAATTTATCGGGACGCAATCCGTTAGGATTGTTGGGGATCAGAATAAGATCGAAGAGCTGTGCTGTGTTGAGCCGTTCCAGCGGAGTCTGATAATACAGCAGGGCCGCGGATTGAAGCCCCTCGATGTTTCCGCCCAGAGGAATCATCGAAAGATACATTTGGAGAATTTCGTCTTTAGAATATTTCCATTCAAGCTGGAGTGCGCGGAACATTTCGATCAGTTTTCCACCCCACGTCCTGTTCTTCGGTTCGAGCAAACGAGCCACCTGCATTGTAATAGTGGATGCGCCCGAAATTCTTTTTCCCGAGACGAGATTTTGGATGCCAGCGCGTATAACAGCGAAGGGATTTATACCGGGATGATAGTAAAAATATCTGTCTTCTTTGTTGAAAAGAAGTTTTTTGAAGCGAGGAGGAATTTCCTCTGCCATAGTTTTGAACCGCCACATCTCGTCGTCGGTGAGGAAGGCATGCAAAAATGTTCCGTGCCGGTCATAGACAACAAGGGAATAAGGTTTTGGATCAGGGAGAGGATACATGAGCGATAGGAGGAAGAAGCTGAGACAGAATAGGCCGGATGCCGCCAGCACAGAGAACAGAAGCTTCCTCAACTTCATGGTAATCCCCAAAAAGGGTTCTTCAATCGTGGTAGCGCATAACCTCTGCGTTTTGAATGTGTGCAATGTAGGAGAGGAGAGTGAAAAAAGCAATAAAATTTCTGAGAGAAAGCTGCCTACTAAATTCTGCAAACTTTATAGATTTATATCTTAAAACTGCGAATTTCTTTTGTAAATGTGGACATTTTTTGCGAAATTGAGTGAAAATTGACTTTGGAGGACGGAACAATTCTTGCCTGAGAAGATTGACTGTGAACATTTCATCAACGATTAAAAGAGAAAAAATACAATGTCAGACGCAAACAATGGACGTGTAAAAGTCACGATTGATGGCAACGAGGCAGCCGCCTATGTTGCCCATAAACTCAACGAGGTTATAGCAATTTACCCCATCACCCCTTCGTCTAATATGGGCGAATGGGCAGACGAATGGTCAGCACAAGGACGCAAGAACCTGTGGGGCACAATTCCCCAGATAGTCGAAATGCAGAGCGAAGGCGGTGCCGCCGGAGCAGTGCACGGTGCATTACAAGCCGGAGCGCTTTCCTGCACATTTACGGCTTCACAAGGTCTGCTCCTGATGATCCCCAATATGTTCAAGATCGCCGGTGAATTAACTTCAACAGTGTTTCATATAGCTGCGCGAACAGTTGCAACACATGCGCTTTCCATCTTTGGCGATCATGGCGATGTGATGGCAACGCGTCAATGCGGATGGGGAATGCTTGCAGCAAACTCTGTGCAGGAGACAATGGATCTTGCACTCATCGCGTATGCATCAACATTCGAATCACGTGTACCGTTTATCCATTTCTTTGACGGCTTCCGCACCTCGCATGAAGTAATGAAGATCGAGCAATTGAGTGATGCCGATATTAGTGCAATGGTGGATGATGAAATGATCCGCAAAATTCGCGAACGCGCACTTACACCGGAACACCCGGTGCTTCGAGGTTCTGCACAGAATCCCGATGTATTTTTTCAGGCGCGCGAAGCGGCAAACCTCTATTATGATGCTGTTCCCGGCATCGTACAGAAAGCTATGGACAAGTTTAAACAGATCGTTGGTCGCGAATACAAACTCTTCGATTACGTCGGTGCACCCGATGCCGATCGTGTCATCATCATGATGGGCTCCGGTGCCGAAACAGCGCACGAGACGGTTGAATATCTTACCGAGAAAGGTGAGAAAGTCGGCCTGCTGAAAGTCCGGCTGTATCGTCCGTTCTCTATCGAACATTTTGTAAAAGCGCTTCCAGCCACCATAAAGAACATTGCTGTGCTGGATCGCACGAAGGAATCCGGTTCCACCGGCGAGCCGATGTACTTAGATGTCGTAACGGCGTTGAGTGAGTCTTTTGCCGCCGGTAAAGCTCCGTTCAAAGTGATGCCGCGTGTCATCGGCGGGCGGTATGGATTGTCGTCCAAAGAATTCACACCGACGATGGTGAAGGCAGTTTTTGATGAAATGAAAAAACCTCAGCCGAAGAATCACTTTACGGTCGGAATCAATGATGATGTTTCACATACAAGTTTGACCTATGATCCAAACTTCAGCGTTGAACGAGACGATGTAGTTCGTGCTATTTTCTACGGTTTGGGTGCAGACGGTACGGTCGGTGCCAATAAGAACTCCATCAAAATTATCGGTGAAGATACGGACAACTATGCACAAGGGTACTTCGTGTACGATTCGAAGAAGTCCGGTTCCACCACAACATCGCACTTGCGTTTCGGGCCGCGTCCGATCCATTCCATCTATCTCATCGACCGCGCCAGCTTCGTTGCGTGTCACCAGTGGTTCTTCCTTGAAAAATTTGATGTACTGCAATCGGCAATTCCAGGGAGTACATTTCTCTTGAACAGTCTCTATGGAAAGGATGAAGTTTGGGATCACCTGCCGCGCCACATTCAAAAACAGCTTATCGATAAAAAAATGAAATTGTATGTCATCGATGCATATGAGGTGGCAAAGAAAACCGGCATGGGCAGCCGCGTGAATACGATTATGCAGACATGCTTCTTCGCCATCTCCGGTGTTCTACCGAAGGATGAAGCGATTAAAGCGATCAAGTACTCCATTCAAAAAACGTATGGAAGAAAAGGTGAATCGGTAGTTCAGAAAAACTATGAGGCGGTCGATCAGACACTGGCGAATTTGTTTGAAGTAAAAATTCCGTCCAGTGTAACGAGCAAGATCGAAATGCCGCCGGTTGTTTCCGACAAGGCACCTGATTTTGTCAAAAAAGTTACTGCGATGATTATTGCCGGCAATGGTGAACAGCTTCCCGTTTCTGCAATGCCGGTGGATGGCACATTCCCGACAGGGACCGCACAATGGGAAAAGCGGAACATCGCTCTCGAAATTCCTGTGTGGGAAACAGATATTTGCATTCAATGTAATAAATGTGCAATGGTATGTCCGCATGCAGCAATCCGTACGAAAGTGTACGATTCCGCGAAACTGGCGTCAGCTCCCGCAACCTACAAGTCGATGGATTACAAAGGTTCTGAGTATAAAGGTATGAAGTACACTATACAGGTCGCACCGGAAGATTGCACCGGCTGTACTTTGTGCGTGGAAGTCTGTCCCGCGAAGAGTAAGAAGGAAGCCAAAGTGAAGGCGATTAATATGAAGCCACAGCCGCCTCTTCGCGAGCAGGAAAAAGCGAATTACGAATTCTTCCTCGCTTTGCCCGAAGTCGATCGCCGCAATGTGAAGGCCGATTCTGTAAAGGGATCGCAATTCTTTCTGCCGTTGTTTGAGTACAGCGGCGCATGCTCAGGTTGTGGTGAAACACCGTATATAAAACTTGCCAGTCAATTATTTGGTGATCGCATGCTTGTGGCAAATGCAACCGGCTGCACTTCCATTTATGGCGGCAATCTCCCGACAACACCGTGGACAAAGAACAGCGACCAGCGCGGTCCGGCATGGTCAAACTCTTTGTTCGAGGACAATGCAGAGTTCGGACTCGGTATGCGCCTGACGGTTGACAAGCTGAACGAAATGGCGAAAGAGTATGTAACATTGCTTTCGACCGATATTGGTGTTGATCTCGCAACTGCGCTCATCGATGCTGTTCAAAGAGACGAAGCAACTATTTATGAGCAGCGTGAACGCGTGAAAATTTTAAAAGATAAGTTGGCAGTCATTAAAAAACCCGAAGCGAAGCGTTTATTGAGTATCGCAGACAATCTCGTGAAACGCAGCGTGTGGATTATGGGCGGCGACGGCTGGGCGTACGATATTGGGTACGGCGGATTAGATCATGTGCTTGCATCCGGCAAGAATGTGAACGTTCTCGTACTTGATACTGAAGTGTACTCCAACACCGGCGGTCAGATGTCGAAATCTACGAATCGCGGTGCTGTTGCAAAATTTGCTGCAGCCGGCAAACCGACTGCCAAGAAAGATCTTAGTTTAATGGCAATGATGTACAATAATGTGTATGTTGCCCGAGTAGCGATGGGTGCCAATGATGCACAAACAGTTCGCGCCTTTATTGAAGCAGAAGCATATAATGGACCGTCGATAATCATCGCATATTCACATTGCATTGCGCATGGAATCGATATGGCGCGCGGAATGACGAATCAGAAAATTGCAGTTGAAACCGGGTACTTTCCGCTCTTCCGGTACAATCCGGAATTGATAAAGGAAGGAAAAAATCCGTTCAAGCTCGATTCGAAAGCACCGAAAGGAGCGCTCTCCGAATTCACGTCGTTGGAAACACGCTTCAATGTGCTGACGAAGAGTAATCCAGATCGTGCAAAAGAATTGCTGAAGTTAGCAGAAGGAGATGTCAAAGTACGTTGGGCAATATACGAGCAGTTCGCACATGAAGGCAGTGATGTGCAAAAACCTGCTTCGAATTGATTCGGAGTACTTAACACAATGAAATCCTTGATGCTCAGGGCGCCCCGGAATCTTCGGGGCGGCACCTGAGGTTCATACTGAATGAGTGTTACGGGCTATCCCAAAACAGTGAGGAGTGGAACACATGGATCTATCAACAACCTATCTTGGACTGAAATTAAAAAATCCCATCGTTGCATCAGCGAGCCCATTGTCACGTTCCATGGAATCGATGCATAGGCTGGAAGATGCAGGCACTTCAGCCATTGTGATGCATTCGCTCTTTGAAGAGCAGATCATCCATGAAGCTGAATCACTGGATCATTACAAATCGGCAGGAACGGAAAGTTATGCCGAAGCGCTAACATATTTTCCCGATACCGGCGATTATCATTTTGCACCGGAAGAATATTTAGAACTCGTTGCGAAAGCAGCAAACAAATTAGAGATCCCCATTATTGCAAGTATGAACGGTATTACTCCGGGCGGCTGGACAAGCTATGCAAAAAAGATGGTAGAAGCAGGAGCCTCTGCGTTAGAATTGAATGTCTATTATATACCCACCGACGGAACCATGGCCGGCGTGGACGTTGAGAATCGTTATTCGGATGTATTGAAGGAAGTGCGCGGTGCGGTAAAGATTCCGGTTGCCGTGAAATTAAGTCCGTTTTTCAGTTCGATTCCGAATGTCGCACAGCGTCTTGTGAGTGAAGGCGCTGATGGCTTGGTGTTTTTCAACCGGTTCTATCAACCTGATATCGATCTGGAAGAACTGGATGTGAAGCCGGGCGTCGAACTGAGCAATTCCTATGCAAATCGTTTGCCAATGCGCTGGATTGGAATTTTATTTGGAAAAACAAAAGCAAGCCTTGCAGCAACAAGCGGTGTTCATACAGCTGAAGATGTACTGAAGTTAACGATGGTGGGTGCAGATGTGACGATGATGTGCTCGGCATTGTTAATGCACGGCCCGGAATATATCGGCAAAGTATTGAAAGATCTTGAACGCTGGATGCAGGAACATGAATACGAATCCATCGAGCAGATGAAGGGGAGTCTGAGCCATAAATCTATTGCCGACCCTTCTGCGTACGAGCGTGCAAATTATATGAAGGCACTCAACCGTTACAAGCTTCTTGCTTAGGAACCGAATCCTCTTTCTCTGTGTTTAGGGAAGAGGATTGAAATGAAAAGATTTGCAGAGAATCAAATGAAAAAAAAGATCTTGGTGAATGCACTCAGCAAGAACCTGGAGAAAATGTCCAAATCTCCTTGGGTGCGTTCACTCAAAGACGGAAAAGATCTTGTCTGTCCTTTCTGCGATCAGCCGATTCAGCCCTGCAAGTCAAATCCCTCTGCGATGTGCGAAAAGATGCTCCGTGCTGGATCGGAAGGAAAACAAATTGAGGATGCGCTGAAAGACTGCGACGAAAATAAGTATGGCGTGTGTCTTTCATGCGGAAAAAATATTTCGACAGTGCATCTGAAGAAGCATCCAACAGCCGAACTGTGTACCCACTGTGTCCGCAAAGGACACAAAACAGGGAAGAAAAAAACAACGCACGTCTGATCCTTGTCTTCGTATCTGCGGCCACGTAATGACAGATTCAATATGTCCCTTATTGATGATCATCTTCTTTCTATTCTGAAACAATTCGACCGGCCGGGTCCGCGATACACTAGTTACCCCACAGCGCCGGTGTTCTCTGCCGAGTACACGGCACAGCGATTTGAAGATGATCTCATCGAAAACAACCGCAACAGCTCTGCTCCCGTGTCCTTGTATGTACACATTCCATTTTGCGATACGTTGTGCTACTTCTGCGGCTGCAACACGATCATTACACGCAATCGTGAGAAAATATCCGAGTATCTCATTGCACTCAAAAAAGAAATTGATTACACGACAACATTCATTTCGAAGAAACGAAACGTGGTTCAGATGGCGTGGGGAGGCGGGACACCATCGTATCTCTCGCCGGAAGAAATTCGTGATCTTGCCAAATATATTCGAGAGAGATTCACATTCGCTTCTGATGCCGAGATCAGCGTTGAGATCGATCCTCGCGAATTGACGTTTGATCATTTAAAAGCCTTTGTTGATGGCGGCGCCAATCGGTTCAGTCTCGGTGTGCAGGATTTTAACGACGAAGTACAGGTTGCAGTGAACCGCATCCAGCCGGAATCGCTCACGCATNNTCGCGCGAACTTGGAATCAAAAGCATCAACATTGATTTGATCTATGGATTACCGATGCAAACGGTGGAGTCGTTCAAGGCAACGCTCGACAAAGTGATTGAACTTTCTCCGGAACGCATTGCCGTTTTTAACTTTGCATATGTTCCATGGATGAAGCAGCATCAAAAGCTCCTTCATCAGGATCAATTACCGACAGCTGAAAACAAATTACACCTCCTGCAGCTTACCATCAACACATTGATAAACGCTGGATATGTGTATGTTGGAATGGATCACTTTGCCAAACCGACCGATGAATTGGCACGGGAGCAAAAGAATAAAAACCTCAATCGTAACTTTCAAGGGTATTCCATCAAAGCCGGCGCGGATTTATTCGGCTTCGGCATGTCTGCGATTTCGCATTTCGGAACGGTGTATGTACAGAACGCGAAAGACTTACCCGCGTACTATGAAGCGATCAACAGCGGACGATTTTCCACCATTCTTGGTTACAAAATGACGCACGATGATGAACTTCGCAAATTTGTGATTATGCGATTGATGTGCGATCTGGAATTGGATAAACGAAGCATCGAGCGACGATTCGGAATAGTATTCGATGAATATTTTGCGGATGCGCTCATGAAGCTTGAGGAATTTCTACCGCTGAATTTGCTTGCGCTGGAAAAGGATCGCATTGTCATCCTAGAAGCGGGACGCTTTGTTCTCCGCAATATTGCGATGTGTTTCGATGCCTACCTGCCCAAGATGGCGAAGGAGAAACAAATTTTTTCGCGCACTGTGTAGTTAAAAGAACCTTGACAAGGGTCTCTTATCTAAGATTTAGAAAACCTTGTCAAGGTTTCTAGGACGCCTCTCCTTACTTCACTGCATCGACCGCTTTCTTTACCGCGTCTTCAATCAAAGACATGTCCGGTTTCTTGACGAAATTTTCCTTCATCAACAGATTTAAAATATCACGCGATTCCTTGATCTCACGAAGCGTTGTATCATACACCTGTTGATGGCTCAGTTGAATTCGTGCAACACCCTGCTTCACAGCCTGTGTGGCAACGTCAGCGGCTTCTTGTGCGAATAATTCGGTTTCTTCCATCGTCGGCATAATGAAATCAGGATTGAGTCCTTTCTTCATTGCAAAATTTGCCATGGAATAGGCAGCGGTAATTGCCATTTCGTCTGTAATTTTGCGTGCACGCACCATCAGGGCACCTTTGAGAATGCCGGGGAAACCCATCGAATTATTGACTTGATTGGGGAAATCACCGCGTCCGGTAGCAATGATATACGCACCGGCTTCTTTGGCAGCGTACGGGTAAATTTCAGGTACCGGGTTTGCACACGCGAAGATGATCGACTTCTTTGCCATCTTCTGTATCCAAGATGTCTTAATAACGTCTGGTCCGGGTCTGCTCAATGCAATCAGCACGTCGGCTCCAGTCAGTGCAGTTTCAATGTCGTCAACGCATGATGGATTGGTTGTTTGGCAAATTTCCCACTTGCGGTAAAATGCTTTGTCTGCTTCGATATCTTTTCGCTTTTTATTGAGCGAACCCTTGGTATCGAACATAACCACTTTATCAGGATCTGCACCATCCTTGAGAATTAATCTGGCAATGGTGGTGTTTGATGCACCCGCGCCAAAGAAGACGATCTTCACATTCTTCATTTCCTTACCGGCAACCCGCAAAGCATTGATCAATCCGGCAAGAGTCACGCTGCCCGTGCCCTGAGCATCGTCATGCCACACAGGGATGTTGCACTCCTCGCGCAACGTATCGAGCACTTTAAAACAATTGGGCTGGGAAATATCCTCGAGGTTCACAGCTCCGAAACTTGGTTCCAGCATTTTTACAAACTCGATAATCTTATCTGGGTCATGTTCTCCTTTTGCGTTTTTCGAGTTGATACAGAGAGCAACACCATCGACACCGCCGAGATATTTCATTAGGAATGCCTTTCCTTCCATCACGCCTAAACCACCGGAAGGCGTGCAGTCGCCGTCGCCGAGCACGCGCGTGGAATCCGAAACGATAGCAACAAGGTTCCCTCGGTTAGTGAGCTCAAACGAAGCGTCGTTGTTGTCGCGAATAGTGGTTGAGATTTTAGAAACGCCGGGGGTGTACCAAACATTGAACCAATTGAAACCATAAATCCCTGCCATAGGCACTGTGGCCATCTTTCCTCCGTAGAATTTATGGCATGAAAGTGAAAGTTCCTTCAAGAAGATAGTTTTCGCTTTTGCTTTTTGCTCTTCGTTGAAATTTTCGGGAAAGAAATTGTTCAAATCTTTGAGAGTCAAATCGAAGTTCCGCATTGCATTCTCCAGTTATTGTATTGAGAAAGTTCAATATTTTGAAGTTACTTTAACTTTTTTTCCTTCCATATACAAGTGATTGTGATAAGTTCTTCGAAAATCATACCAACATTGTGTTGGAATATTCTACAATCTGAAAAATCAAAGACAGGTCAAATGTCCTAATTTGTTTTGATCTAACATCAATGTATACAACATGCAAACTGTTCGTAAATTATGAAGTTGCAAAAGCGATTGGAAGGAAATTGTCAGATATTCATCATCCAATGTATCTACTCTTTTTTGTTTGCGATGTGAATGATGTCGTGAACATAATAATGGTAAAGGTTGGAGAAGCGCGGTGTATTGCAAAGTAATCTTTCAATGTACTCAGGATGAAGTTCTACGGAGCAGAGTGCGAAAATAACTTCGTAGGAACGAGGTAATTTGTTGAAAAATATTTTTTCGCTTTCAGGAATTCCATCAAAATATCTTCTTAAAAGTGCTAAGTAATCCCTTTTTCCTTCTGAAATCTTGCAATTAAGTCTTTATGTCGTAAATTACTGATGTGGCACAATACTTGAGCCACGACGAGTATATCATTATGCGATTCCCTCCTTGGTCATCGCACAAGTGCTTTTCACGAGGAGAACATATATGATTCGAGGAACGATCATCGTTGCCACGGATATTTGTAAAGCATGCGAACTATGTATTACGGCATGCCCGCAAGATTGTTTGGAGATGTCGCCCAATCTCAATGTAAAAAGTTATCACTATGTTCAGTTAAAGAACGATACGTGCACCGGTTGTGTGAATTGCGCCATCGTCTGTCCAGATAGCGCTATTACTGTGTACCGGCAAGCAAAGTCAGCAACCTGAAAAGGCGCTGCAGTTTGAAACGAACAATCAATTTATCAAATGTGAATAGTCATGGAAAACGAAAAAGGAACTTCTGAAACTCGGTTGATGAAAGGCAATGAGGCACTTGCTGAAGCGTCCTTCAGAGCGGGGATGCAGGCGTATTTCGGATATCCTATTACACCTCAATCGGAAGTGTTGGAATATCTTG
Organism: Ignavibacteriota bacterium; assembly: GCA_003142575.1. Taxonomy (GTDB): domain Bacteria; phylum Bacteroidota; class Ignavibacteria; order UBA10030; family UBA10030; genus Fen-1298. Next base: position 36,781 of record PLMS01000144.1, on the reverse strand, counting down.
CGGCGCAGGCGCCGAACCATCCGGATGTCGTTATTCTCCAAGCAGAAAGTGAATTAGCGGCAATCAATATGGTTCATGGTGCAGCGGGTGCAGGTGCGCGTGCTATGATTTCATCTTCTAGTCCCGGTATAAGTCTGATGCAGGAATGCCTTTCGTATATGACATCGGCGCAGCTGCCGGCGTTGATTGTCAATGTACAGCGCGGCGGCCCCGGTCTTGGTACGATTCAACCGTCGCAAGGAGATTACTTCCAGGCAGTAAAGGGCGGCGGTCACGGTGATTATCATCTCATTGTTCTCGCGCCCGCATCTGTGCAAGAAATGGTGGACTTTGTGTTTGATGCATTTCGTTTGAGCGAGAAGTACCGTAATCCGGCTATGATTCTTGCAGATGGCGCACTCGGTCAGATGATGGAAAAAGTAATTCTCCCTGCGGCGGGATCGCTGCCAAAGATGGACGCGCCGTGGGCAACAACAGGCAAACGACACATACGTGAGAGGAACATAATCACTTCACTGTTCATTCAGCCTGAACAAATGGAAAAACTCAATTTGATATTGCAGGCAAAGTACAGTCAGATGCAGAAAGAAGTACGCTGGGAAGAAATTCGTACAGAAGATGCAGCCATCGTGCTCGTTGCTTTTGGGCTTACTTCCCGCATTTGTGAGAAGACAGTAGATCTTGCCCGCGAAAAAGGATTGAAGGTCGGGCTCCTGCGGCCGATCACTCTCTATCCATTTCCGACGAACGCCATAGCGAAGTTAGCGAAAAGTGCACAGGCATTCCTTACAGTCGAAATGAATGCGGGTCAGATGGTAGAAGATGTGCGGCTTGCAGTTGATGGAAAACGGCCGGTAGATTTCTATGGCCGGATGGGTGGCATGATCCCATCGCCCGAAGAAGTGTTGGTGCGCGTGGAATCGATTGCTGAGAAACTTCACGCGGTCCCGGCATAAAAGGAATGAAGATATGGAACCTGTAGCAAACATTGGCGGTATGGAACTCGTTTATAAAAAACCGCACACACTTACTGAAATACCGACACACTATTGTCCAGGCTGCGCACACGGTGTTGTGCATAAAATTCTCATGGAAGTTGTCGATGAGATGGGAATTCAAGAAGAAACGATCGGTGTGGCACCGGTGGGATGTTCCGTCTTTGCGTATAATTATATGAACATCGACATGCAAGAAGCTGCACACGGACGTGCAAGCGCTGTGGCGACCGGCATCAAGCGTGTGCTTCCCAATAAATATGTTTTCTCGTACCAAGGCGATGGTGATCTTGCGGCTATCGGGACAGGAGAAACTATACACACGGTAAATCGCGGCGAGAATATTATGATACTGTTTATCAACAATGGTATCTACGGAATGACGGGCGGGCAGATGGCTCCGACCTCGCTGCTTGGCATGAAGACTACCACATCGCCATTCGGACGCGAAGCATCAACGATGGGCAATCCGCTGAAGATTACGGAATTAATTGCGCAGCTTCCCGGCGCTTACTTCGTCACACGACATGCAGTATACAATACTGCCGCCGTACGCAAACTCAAGAAAGCAATCGAAGTATCGTTCAAGTATCAAAAATTAAATAAGGGAACATGTTTTATTGAGGTGGTTTCCAATTGTCCAAACGGATGGAAGATGACACCGGTGGAATCCAACCAATGGTTAGAGAAGAACATGCTTCCGTTCTATCCCCTTGGTGATATCAAAGTACCGAAATCGTAGTAAGACAGAATGGAGTCCTGTCTCGGAAAAAAGCAGGAGTGAAGAATGAAGAGCGCGCACGAAATTATCATAGCAGGATTTGGCGGTCAAGGTGTTCTCTCGATGGGACAAATTATCGCCTATGCTGCAATGAAAGAAGGCAAAGAAGTAAGTTGGATGCCGTCGTACGGACCGGAGATGCGCGGCGGCACGGCAAACTGCATCGTTATCGTGTCAGATTCGCGCATCAGTTCACCCATCATCACAAAATTCGATACTGCGATTCTCCTGAATCAACCTTCCTTGGAAAAATTTGAGTCTGCGGTGANNGGTGGATTGTTGATCTATGAGAAATCCAGTGTCGTTCTCCCGCCGACAAGAACAGATATAGAAATTTTGGGTATTCATGGATTAGAAGAGGCGCAAAAACTGACGAGTAAGCAAGTGGCGAATATGGTAATGCTCGGTGCATTCTTGGACCGGCGTCCGATCGTACAGCCGGAACATGTTGTACATGTTCTGCGCAGTGTTCTGCCAGCGCATCGACAGCATTTAATTCCGATGAACGAGAAAGCATTGATACGGGGAAAAGAATTATCACGGGAAACAGCTTCGGAAATGGTGGAACGATGAGTCAGATGGGTGAAAAACAGTCTGCAATTCAAACATGGAAAGAGCAGACAATGGAACCAAGTGGAATAGGCTGCAATCACGACTGCCGTATTACATGCAAAATGCTGACAGAGGCAATGCGGAAAGAGGCGGAAATGATTCATTTCTATGAAAAATTGATGATTGAATGCGACTATCCGGATGTGAATGCTTTTGTCCGGGAACTGCTTGAAGAAAAGAGCCGTATGGTATTGCACATTAACCAGAAATTGAATGAAATCCGTGCCCGTGGACAAGTAAGCGAAGGGATTATTTCCAGCTTTGAGCCGGATGCAATATAGTTTTTGATGGACTTTTTCGAAAGGAGTTCGTATCATTTTGTATGCAGTGAAGAGAGAGGGTTGAGTCGCCACCAGAGGACTTTTTCTATCGTCGCCAACAGGACTCAACTTCATCCTCACGCATACCATCAAGAACAGGAGGTGTGCGATGAAAGGAAAAGAACTTCAGCGTGTCAAAGCCGCCCTTTTATCGGAGTTAGATGTTACACTCCAGAAATGCTGCCACCAGCGCCTCAAAGATATAGTGAATGATCTCCAAATTCGTTACGCCAACATTAAGCCCGATTCTTCTCCGGACGAAATCTTCTCCGTGTTTCTTCAGAGCGGTGTACTGAATACAATGACTGCAGCGCCGATCATGCGTATGCGCGAATCGCTTGAACGCATTCGAATGGGAACATTTGGTCTCTGTGTTCTGTGCGGAAGAGAAATTTCAGCAAAATATCTTGAACAAAATCCAACAACGAAGGATTGTGCTTCATGTGACCGAGAGTCGCGGAGACTTATGCGTCCGGCAGGTTCGTGAACTACTGCAAAAAGTTTCGTGGAAGAGTTTTACATATTTCTGCTTCAGAAGAATGTCCAAGCAAGGTAGACTGCTTCCAACCCGCCGGCATTCGCGGCTCAATTTTCCCTCAACTTTGAATATCTATTCAATACTCTCTTGCACTTCAAATAATCATTTCCTAATGTTGAGCACGTTGAATCAGAGTTGAAAGGAATATTTTCATGAACATAGGCATCTTGAAAGAAGTATTTCCATCAGAACGAAGGATCGCACTTACACCCGGTGGCGTACAGACACTCGTCGGTTTGGGCGCCACAGTCTATGTCGAACGGAATGCAGGAGCGCTGAGTTATTTCTCGGATGATGAATATCGTACGGCTGGCGGAACTATTGTTTATAGTCCGGAAGAGGTCATCAACCGTTCTGATATTGTTCTCAAAGTTGCTCCGCCCACAGAGAGTGAACTGAATTTTCTTCATGATGGTCAAACTCTTTTTTCTGCGTTTCATTTGGCAATTTCCAAACGCAAAACGATCGAAACGCTTCTCAAAAAAAACATTACTGCTATCGCCCATGAACTGATCGAGAATGAACGGGGTGATCTGCCGATTGTCCAGACCATGGCGGAAATTGCCGGACAAATTTCGATTCAAGTCGCAGCGCATTATCTGCAGACACGTGAAGGCGGCCGCGGTGTACTGCTGGGAAGTATTCCCGGTGTTCCTGCTGCCGATGTACTGATTCTTGGCGCAGGAACTGTTGGTCGAACTGCGGCACGTGTGGCACTTGGTCTTGGGGCAAAAGTGATGATCATCGATAAGAATATCAACCAGTTGCGCGAGGTGGAAAATCTCTTTCAATGGAGAGTCTCTACCGCCGTTTCTGATCCATACAATATCGAATGTGCGGTGCGTGAAGCCGACGTGCTCATCGGAGCCGTTCTTCTGAAAGGCGAGAAGACGCCTCATTTAGTATCCGAAAACTTGGTGAAACAAATGAAACCCGGTTCTGTGATTGTCGATATTTCCATTGACCAAGGCGGATGTGTCGAAACGAGCCGGCCGACAACATTGCTGGACCCGACCTATATTATGCATGGTATCGTGCATTATTGTGTTCCGAATACTCCGGCGTCTGTGCCGCGCACGGCAACTGTCGGGTGGACTAATGTGCTTCTTCCATTCTTGCGTGAAGCAACCGAACTAGGGATAGAAAAAGTTCTCCGTGCTGATATCGGCCTTTCTAAAGGTGTTTGTACATTCCATGGACAGTGCACTAATTATGCAGCAGCGAAAGCGTTCGATCTCAAAGTAATAGACATTCAACAACTGCTCAAGTCATCGTCGACTACTAACCGTTAGGAACGAGTATGAACTGGCTTGACCAATATAAATCAAAAGTTGTTGAAGTCGAAGAAGCGGTACGTGTCATCAAATCAAACGATCGGATTTATTTAAGCGGCAATGCAGCAACACCTCTTCTTCTGACCAATGCCCTTGCCAATCGTGCACCGGAACTTTCTCATGTAGAGGTGAACCACGTGCTGCTTTTAGGAGACGATCCTCTTTCCAAGCCCGGTATGGCGGAACACTTCAGGCATAATTCACTTTTTGTTGGCCCTGGTGACCGGCAGTCCATCGCGGAAGGAATATCGGATTATGTTCCGATCCATCTCTCCCAAATCCCTGCGCTCTTCCGGGATGGGTATATTCCGCTTGATGTTGCTCTGGTTCATCTCTCTCCGCCGGATGCTCACGGATTCATGAGCTTTGGAGTTGAATGCGCCGCATCAAAAGGAGCTGCGGAGAATGCAAAGATCGTCGTAGCGCAAGTCAATGAACGCATGCCGCGCACATTGGGAGACGTTTTTATTCATGTCTCCCGCGTTCACAAAATCGTTGAATGTTCTGTCCCAATTCTTGAATCGAATCTTGCCGTTGCATCGAATATCGAAGAAAAAATTGCCGACTTCATTGCTCCGATGATCGAAGATGGTGCCACTCTGCAATTAGGAATCGGCGGCATTCCGGATGCTGTGCTGGCACGCATCGAAGGAAAACAGCATTTGGGGATACACACAGAAATGGTTTCCGACGGTGTGGTGAAAGCTATTGAAAAAGGAATTATCACCAATCAGAAGAAAACACTTCATCCCGGCAAAGTTGTCGCAACATTCATATTAGGTTCACAGCAGTTGTATGAGTATGTCCACAACAATCCACTCTTCGAGCTTCATCCTTGTGATTATACAAATAATCCATTCATCATTGGACAAAACGATAAGATGATAGGAATCAACTCATGCATCGAAGTTGACATTACTGGACAAATCTGTTCTGATTCCATAGGAACGAAGATCTACAGCGGATTTGGCGGACAAGTAGACTTCGTCCGGGGATGTGCATATTCCAGGGGGGGCAAAGCATTTATTGCATTACCTTCTACAACGAAGAATGATACAGTCTCCCGGATTGTACCACAATTAAAACCTGGAGCGGGAGTAGTAACTTCACGAGCAGATGTTCATTATGTCGTGACCGAATATGGCACAGCATTCCTTCATGGAAAAAATCTGCGTCAACGCGCAGAAGCTCTCATTGCGATAGCGCATCCTTCATTCCGTCCACAGCTTGAAAAGTACCTGCGGACAATCAGAAAAAGCGATTTGAATGCAAGTGCTTGAATCTAAGTTCCTTTCTTCGATGTGAGTGGGGGAAAAAAACGCCATTTCAAATTATAGATATACACTGGGATTTCCCGTATATCTTTCCACACATTTTATTCCTGTTTTTAGCAAAAAATTCCAATTTTCAAGATAAATCGATGAATTATGCAACATAAACATCAATAATACGCTTAAAAAACAAACACTTCGCTTGATTTTTTGGTACAATCATTGCCGATTGTTCAATGTTTTATGTTTTCAAAAAAAATCAATAAGCGTGTTTAAACAAGGAGTTTGTGAAAGCTTGATAATCAAGGTATGATTTGTCGCCTTATGCGTACTTTTGTCCATAATCATGTTTGTAGAGAAAGAATTCAGGTTATTACCATTGGAAAAAAAATCGATACAGAAACCTAAGCATTCCCAAAATATTCATTTCTTAATCATCATAGTAGTAAGCGTGTTACTCCCATGGATCGTTTCAGCGCAGACCGTGGATGATTGTCTTGCATGTCATTCAGATAGTACGCTGACCATGGAGAAAAAGGGAAAAACAATTTCCCTGTTTGCCAATTACGCAGCATTAAAAAAATCACCTCATACAAAACTTGTATGCATCGCCTGCCATGTTGGTTTCGATGCCGGCAATGTTCCGCACAAAGAAAAAATTGATCCGGTCAATTGTTTAAACTGTCACAAAGATGCCGCCGTCAAACATCTCATTCACAGCCCGATATTGAAATCAAAAACAAGCGCTCCGGAACTTGTTGCTTCATGCAAACAATGTCATGGCACGCATAATATTCAGCGTACGAAAATAAGAACAACGGGAATGATCTCGACCGAATCGGTTGATATCTGCGCGACCTGTCATGAACAACAAGCGCGACATTATCTCCTTTCGGCGCATGGCAAGGCGTCGAGCGCCGGAGTTACTGGTGCGCCTGTTTGCATGTCATGTCATCGAAGTCAGATTACAGGATTAAAAGGCAGTTCCGATTCTGCAAAAGTGAAACTTACGCAGGAAAAGCTTTGTCTCTCATGCCATCTGGATGATCCCAATGTACGTGCGCAAGTTTCACCGACGGCAGGTTTTATTGCAGCCTACGAAAAGAGTGTCCATGGCTCTGCACTGTTGAAAGGAAACGCCGCCGTTGCCAACTGCATCGACTGTCATGGCAGCCATGAAATCAAAAAGGGAAATGAGTCAACGTCGCGCGTAAATCGTGAGCGCATTCCGGAGACATGCGGTACATGTCATGCTTCTATAGCACACGAGTATCGCGAGAGTATTCATGGAACCGCATCGAGCAAGGGCAACAAAGAAGCACCCGTGTGTACGGATTGCCATGGTGAACATAATATTCTTTCGCCATCAAATCCGAATTCTCCTGTTTCTGCGCGCAATGTGTCCGCTCGGGTTTGCGCGCCATGTCACAGTTCTGTCACCTTAACGGAAAAATATGGACTTGCCGGGGATCGGTTTAAAACATTTTCATCCAGTTTCCATGGACTTGCAACGAGTTCCGGGAGTACAGAAGTTGCAAATTGTGCAAGTTGCCATGGAGTGCATAACATCAAACCGTCCAGCGATTCCAGTTCTTTGGTTCACAAACACAACCTTGCCACAACCTGCGGTAAATGTCACCCCGGAGCGAATGAACGATTTACTATAGGTTCCATTCATTCCTCGAATACAAACAAAAGTGAAGAACCTGTACTCTATTGGGTGTCATTCCTTTACGTTCTTCTTATCGCATCGATCATCGGCGGGATGGTATTACATAACCTGCTCGACTTCTATCGAAAATCAAAACGAAGGTTAATGATCAGGCGTGGATTAGTACACGAGGAACATTATGGACATACATTATATGTACGAATGACTTTGAATGAACGCATTCAGCATATTTCACTCTTGCTCAGTTTCTTTACGCTTGTTTTTACCGGCTTTATGCTTCGGTATCCAGAGGCATTTTGGGTTGTTGCAATTAGAAATTTAAATACAAATGTTTTCGATATGCGCGGTATCGTACATCGGATTGCCGCAGCAGTGATGGTAACGGCAAGTTTGTACCATCTTTATTATATCTTCTTTGTTCCGCGCGGGAAACAATTGATTCGAGATTTGTTACCGACTAGGAATGATATTAACGATGCGATTGATGTACTTAAGTACAATCTTGGCTTTTCACCGATCAAACCACAATTTGACAGGTTCAGTTACATCGAGAAGAGTGAATATTGGGCTCTGGTATGGGGTACTGTGGTAATGAGTGTAACCGGTGTAATTCTTTGGTTTGATAATACATTTATGGGATTATTGACAAAGCTTGGGTGGGATGTCGCTCGTTCCGTACATTTCTATGAAGCATGGTTGGCCTTCCTTGCTATTCTTATCTGGCATATGTATTTTGTCATCTTTAGTCCGGATATTTATCCAATAAATCTTGCTTGGCTCAAAGGTTCATTAACAGAATCGGAAATGGCAGAAGAACACACAAAGGAGCTCGCTACCTTAAAGCGCAAAGCATTGGAAGAAGATGGGAAAATGATATCCGTGATTGTTGATGAAGAAGAAGATGCAGCGAACACATCAGAGGGAAAGTCCATATAACATAGGTATGATTTCGATTGAGGCTAGAGAATTCTTGCATGAAAAAAATATTTCCTGAATCATTTTACAATCCCATTACACTCCTTGGGGGAGCCATTGCTTCTATCAGTTTTGGCTTGATTGTGTTTCTTGCTGTCCTTGACGCATTGGCGAAAGAACAAAAGCCGTATATGGGGATTATTACTTTTATCGTGCTGCCTATAATTCTTATCGGGGGACTTTTGCTGATTGCGTTCGGTGTGATGAGAGAACATCGGCGAAAAAAACAGGGACTTGCTACCGAACATCGCTTGCCCCGCATCGACTTGAATGATTCCAAACAGCGGACAGCTTTCGTAACGATTTCTCTCGCGGGTCTTCTTCTTTTGGGATTCAGCGCTTTTGGGAGTTTCAAAGCCTATGAGTACACCGATTCTGATCAATTCTGCGGAACCGTGTGTCATAAGGTTATGTATCCGGAATATACGGCATATCAATATTCACCCCATGCGAGGGTCGGTTGTGTACAATGTCATATTGGTCCCGGGGCCGGATGGTATGTGCGCTCAAAATTCTCCGGAGCCTATCAAGTATATTCTGTTCTCTTCAACAAATATTCGCGGCCTATTCCCACGCCGATCGAAAATTTACGTCCAGCACAGCAAACCTGCGAGCAGTGCCATTGGCCCAAGCAGTTCTTTAGCGAGAAATTTCTACACAACACATACTATCTTTCTGATGATAAGAACAGCAAATGGACGCTTGATCTCCTCGTCCGCATTGGTGGAGGAAATATTGAAGCTGGCCCCACATCGGGAATCCATTGGCACATGAACATTGAGAATGAAGTGATGTATGTCGCAACCGATTCCCAACGGCAAGTGATTCCCTGGGTTCGTGCGAAGGACCTCAACGGCAAAATCACAGTCTATCGATCGACTGATCAACCGATGAGTGATTCGGCGGCAGCGCAAAAAGAAATGCGGCGGATGGATTGCATCGATTGCCATAATCGTCCAACGCATATTTATCATCCTCCAGCACGATCTGTGAATCATATAATGTCTCTTGGCTGGATCGATCCCGAACTTCCGGGTATTAAAAGTCTGGCCGTCAAAGCACTTGAACAATCGTACACCTCGGAGACGCAGGCTGGAGAAGGCATTCAACAGACGATCAAAGAATTTTACACACTCAACCATCCGAATATTGCACGGGATAAGCAAAAAGATATTGATCGCGCTGTTGAGGAGGTTCAAAAAATATATTCGCGAAATTATTTTCCAGAAATGAATGTATCTTGGAAGCGATTTAATGATAACGTTGGGCATTTGTATTATCCGGGTTGTTTCCGCTGTCATGATGGAAAACATGTTTCTGGTGATGGAAAAGTGTTGTCACGGGATTGTAATGTTTGTCATACAATCCTTTCCCAGCAATTCGAGAAAAAAGGCTTGCGAATGTCATTGAGCGGCGTTGAGTATCAGCATCCGGTTGACATTGGAAATGCGTGGAAAGAAATGAACTGTAGTGATTGTCATAACGCTCAATAGAAAGTAATTCTTCTATGAATCAAATACCTGAGATTCCAGAGAACAAAAGTAAAAGAGATTTCCTCCAATGGGTTCTGGCTGGCGGTGTCACAGCTTTTTTAGGAGCCGTATTGTATCCCATTTTTGCTTACCTCAATCCGCCGAAACAGGCCGAAGTCGAGGTCTCGAGCGTCAAAGCGGGGAAGCTCAGTGAAATGGAAAAGGAGAGCGGAAAAATTATCAAGTTCGGCACAAAACCGGTGATTTTAATCCGGACCGCCAACGATGAACTACGCGCATTTTCCGCAACCTGTACGCATCTCGATTGTACCGTGCAATTCCGGAAAGATTTCGGTATGATTTGGTGTGCCTGTCATAATGGAAAGTATGACCTCAACGGAAGAAATATCTCTGGTCCGCCGCCTCGACCTCTCGACGAGTTCAGAGTCGTGATACAGGGCGATGAAATTCTTATTTCGAAAAAAACATGAAAACACTCCTACAACGAATCTATTTGTGGATTGACGAGCGAGTCGAGCTTCAGGGACTCGTGGAATACATGGGAAAAAAATATGTTCCTGTGCATCGTCATTCAATCTGGTACTATTTTGGAGGAGTTTCGCTGTTCCTCTTTATTATACAGGTTGTCACGGGCATCCTTTTGCTTCTCTATTATAAAAGCGGGGAAGAGCTTGCATTCGAAAGCATCAACTTTATCATGTCCAAGGTGCAATTCGGCTGGCTCATTCGTTCGATCCACAGCTGGACTGCAAACTTATTTATTCTCTCGGCGATGATTCATATGTTCAGTGTGTATTTTGAAAAAGCGTACCGTAAGCCGCGCGAAATTACGTGGGTAACAGGAATGTTCATGTTCTTCCTTGCGCTTGGCTTTGGATTCAGCGGGTATCTCCTTCCCTGGAATGAACTCGCATTTTTCGCTACAAAAGTCGGCACCGATATCGCAGGTGTTGTTCCCATTATTGGCAGGCCCTTAATGATCTTTCTCCGAGGCGGAGATGAGGTGACCGGAGCAACACTCTCGCGGTTCTTTGGTTTTCATGTGGCTGTGTTGCCTGGACTCTTCACGGTCTTTCTGAGTATTCATCTACTTCTTGTGCAACGTCAAGGGATGAGCGAACCATTGGATATCAAAAAAGAGACCGAACAAAAGACGATGCCCTTTTTTCCAAATTTCATTTTGCGTGACCTAACACTGTGGCTTCTTGTGCTCAATCTTCTCGCTATTCTCGCAGTATTTTTTCCGTGGGAGTTAGGAAAGAAAGCTGAGGCATTTGCATCGGCACCTGCCGGAATAAAACCTGAATGGTACTTCCTCTATATGTTTCAAACATTGAAATATATCCCAGGCAAATTATGGTTTTTGGACGGCGAAATTTTGGGTGTCCTTCTCTTTGGAATTGCAGGGTTTTTATGGACGATGGTGCCGTTTTGGGATCGCAAGAGTTCGCGGGGAGAACAGAATCGTTTTGTGAATTATATTGGACTATTCATTGTCATATATATTATCATTTTCACGATCATTGGATGGCTCGCATGAAACAGAGAATATTTATTTTTGCCGCTGCTCTGATAACCGTCCTTGCCTCCAGAGAAAGTGCTCTTGCGAACGACAAGTGTCTTGAGTGTCATAGAAACACCGAGGATAAACCTTCAGCATTATTTTTAAACGATATTCATTATGCCAAGGGAATTACATGTGCCGGATGCCATGGAGGTAATCCCAACGCTGAAGAGATCGAGCAGGCGATGGACAAAAAGGCGGGTTTCATCGGAGTACCGAAAGGAGACGATATCTCCAAGGCATGTGCTGCATGCCATTCTTCTCCTGAAAAGATGAAATCGTTAGGTTCGTCTCTTCCTACAAATCAATGGGAGTTCCTGCAAACAAGTGTACACGCGAAGCTTTCACTAAAAGGAAAAGACCACATTGCACAGTGTGTTACTTGCCACAATGCACATGGAATTGTATCGGTGAAAAATCCGGCTTCTCCAGTGTATCCGCTGAATGTAGTAAAGACATGTAGCCGGTGCCATTCGGACATTGCATTGATGCGATCCTATAATCCTTCACTTCCTGTGGATCAATTTGAAAAATACATGACGAGCGTTCATGGCAAGCGCAATGCAAAGGAGGACGCAAAGACTGCTGAATGTGCAAGTTGCCATGGAAGTCATGATATCCGTTCTGCAAAGGATGTGAAATCAAAAGTATATGCTTCAAATCTTCCGGGAACATGTGCAAACTGTCATAGCAATGCCGACTATATGAAGGCGTATAAAATTCCGACAGATCAATACGAAAAATATGCAAAGAGCATTCATGGTATTGCGTTGCTTCAAAAGCATGACGCAGGAGCTCCAGCATGTAACAGTTGTCATGGAAATCATGGTGCAGCACCTCCGGGTGTGGAATCGGTTTCAAAAGTGTGCGGCACTTGTCATGCACTCAACGCAGATCTTTTTTCATCAAGTCCTCATAAAAAAGCGTTCGATCAGCGCAAGCTTCCTGAGTGCGAAACATGTCACAGCAATCACGAAATTATTGCTGCGACCGATAAGTTATTAGGTGTTGCACCAGAAGCTATCTGCAGCCAGTGTCACAATGAGAATCAAAACGTCAAAGGGTATCAAGTGGCAAAGAAGATGCGTGGATTGATCGATAGTCTGGAAGCAGTGGAGAAAAGGGATCAAGAATTGGTATATGAAGCTGAACAGAAAGGTATGGAAATCAGCGAGGCGAAGTTTAGGCTCCGGGATGTTCGACAAGCTCGGCTTCAATCGCGAACGGCGGTTCATGCCTTTAGTGAAGAGAAATTCGCGGAAGTTATTAGTATTGGCTTAAAAACATCTGCTTCCATTGAAGTGGAATCCGAAAGCGCAATCCGTGAATATTATTTTCGAAGAATTGGATTAGCGATTGCAACACTTATCATTACTCTTGTAGCATTGTTTTTATTTCTCTTCGTTCGCCGGTTAGAAAAAAAGCAAAATAAGTAATGGATGGTTTTGGATTTTTGTTTTCCAGTGTGTTTTGAGCTTTCTTATTCCTTAATTGTACTTTCCCAAGTATTGGAATTCAATGATAAAATCGAGAAATTGTTGAATAATTCATCGGTTTTAAATGCATTAGACTGTCATTATTGGCTTGTTTTCGTGGCATCATAAAAAGGCATTTTTGGTACATATGTTGATAGAAAGATGTGGATTCTTTATGCGTCAATCGGCAGAAAAAGATGATAATAATAACAATTTGGAGAAGAGAACCCTATGAAAACCATTAAATTTTTCTTGATCATATTCCTTATTGTTCCTTTTATGTTAAACGCTCAAAACAAATATGTTGGCGTCAAGATGTGCAAGATTTGTCACCAGTCAGAGAAACAAGGAAAACAGTTTGATGTCTGGCAAAAGAGCAAGCATGCAGAAGCATTTAAAACTTTGTCTTCAGATACCGCGAACGCAATTGCGAAAGCGAAAGGATTGAAGAAGACTGCTGCGGAATCTCCGGAATGTCTTGAATGTCATGCAATTACAGCTGATACAAAGTTGATGGCTGATGGTGTTCAATGCGAAATGTGCCACGGTGCAGGTTCCTCTTATAAAACCATGGCGATTATGAAAGATACAGAGAAGGCTGTGGCAGCTGGTTTGGTCATCTACAAAGATAAAGCGGCAATCGAAAAGAAGTGCAAAACATGCCATAATGAAAAGAGTCCGTTCTATAAGACATTCAAATTTGAGGAAATGTGGGCGAAAATTAAACATCCAATTCCAAAAGGATAACGTCTTATCTCGACTGAGCGCCTTGATTTCCCTGTACAGTGGAACCAATAAGGCGCTCAGTATTCAAACTTAATTGAACTATCATTTAATCGCTTTAACTAAAACATAAAATGGGCGATGAACAATGAAACATCTGATACCGCTAGGCAATTTTACGCTCGCAACTGTAATTGGAGTGTTCCTCTGTATTATAAGCACTGAAGCATCAGCTCAATTTTTTCAATTGCATCTTGTATCATCTGCATATGCATGGCAGCGGCAGGATACAGTGGGGCAATCTTCAAACCATCTTTCCGGATATCAGACAGCTCAACTTTCGCTCGCCGGTGAACATCTTTCATTCCACACGTACATGCAGGGGTTCAATGATTTTGCCGGTCCACTTAAAAACGAAGGAACATGGCGGTTTTATAATTTCTATCTGAAGTATGCCGATCTGTTTGATAGGGTTGATCTGAGTCTTGGCCGCCAGGCGATCTTTGCCGGTGTCGGGAACGGTACGATCGATGGCGGCATTGCTTCCGTACGATTAATGGATTCGCGGTTGAAGTTACTTGGTTACTATGGAGCGCTTCCAGCCCTGGGGCAACAATTTGAAATGATTGGTGATCAGAAGAACAACAATATGTTTGGCGCGCAGGTGATTGGACTGCCTGCAGAGTTCGCTCGTGTTTCATTGAGTTATATGCGTAAGAATATTAAACCTGACTCCTATTGGGCAATTCGAACAGATTCACTTTTCAATCCCATACAAACTGAGATTAGTCCAACGGCAACAGCTGAGGAATATGTGAGTGGTGATGCCAACGTAGATTATAGTATAGTGTCCGCTTATGCGCGAAGTGATTACGATATGAATCAAGAGAAATTATCACGGGTTCAATTGTTCACACGTGTGAAAGTCATGGAACCGCTTGCACTAACCGGAGAATATCTCCATCGTGAGCCACGATTGTCGTACAACTCAATTTTCTGGGTGTTTGCGTATAATACCATTAGTGAATATGATGTAGGCGCAGAATACACTATCTACAGAGACTGGCAGGTATTTGGAAAATATGGTGCTGTGTCGTACGGCGACGATAATTCTAACCGTATCACACTCGGAAGTAATATGAAGTACGCCTCTGCAAGCTTCAGTTGGAATACAGGATATGGCGGAGAATTAGCCGCTCTTTCTGCGAACGCCGGTTATCCGTTTTTTAGCAATAAACTCACACCCACAATAATGGTTGGATATGATTCGTACAAATTAAGCGAGAGCGCAGTTCAGTCAGATGCAATGAGTATAGGTGTTGGTGCTGTTTATCGGCCATTTCCGGTTCTTTCACTGGATATGCAAGTGCAATGGCTTCGAAATAATGTCAATAATAATGACGTACGTCTCTTTTTCAGAGGCAGCTACTCTTTAAGTGAACGTTTGAACATTTTCTGAGACCACCCATGCCCACAACACACAAGAACAGAACAATGACGATAAAACATGGAATTCTTTTCTTCAGCACAACTTTATTTTTGATTCTTACATTCCTAGGCGCAGTGACATCGCAAGGGTCAGCAGGTGACGACGTCAAAACACAGCGGATTAAATTTTCTCATCAGTTCCATGTGAAAGAAGCCAATATTGCATGTACCGATTGCCATGCAAACGCATCGAAAAGCGTGAATGCATCGGACAATCTTCTCGCGAAAATGGAATCATGTAAAAGTTGCCACGAAGAACAGGTTAAAAGCAATTGTACTTACTGCCATACAAACGCCGATTCCACAACGTATACCGCTTCTCCAAACCCGGTGCGCGAATTTCGTTTTTCACACCAACAACATGTAGAAGATCAAAAAGTCGATTGTGAGAGTTGTCATACAGTGCTTGATAAAGCCGGGGCTGCAATTGGAGAGCTTGTACCTGCAATGACGATCTGTGTAACTTGCCATAATGATGTGAAAGCAACCGGTGCTTGCGAGAAATGTCATACGAATTTGGCTGCACTGAGGCCTGCGGAACATGACAGATCAGATTTTTTACATGAGCACAAGCAATTGGCGCGTATGGGCGATGCCAAGTGCGGCACGTGCCATTCACAAGAAACCTGCATCGACTGTCATAACGGATCGGAATTAGTAAAGGTAGACGTACCCGGACGGGATCTAATGTCACAACACTCGCCGCGGTTGAATGCGATTGACCGGGGCCAGGGTATGGTTCTTACAAAAGTGCACGATCTGAACTTCCGCTTCACGCATGGTATTGCTGCTAAGGGAAAGGCAATGGAGTGCCAGACATGTCACAGTGAAGAGAAATTTTGCTCGACGTGTCACGCAGCAGGAGGAAATATCACGCAGGAAGCGTTTAAACCGGCATCTCATTCTCAAGCAGGATTTTTACCGATCATGCCGCATGCAGTTGGAAGCGGTGGCGGTGAACATGCCCGCTTGGCAAGACGAGACATCGAGTCGTGTGCTGCATGCCATGGTTCGGAAGGTGCCGATCCGGTATGCATCAGGTGTCATAACGATCCTGACGGCATCAAAGGTACCGATCCAAGAACTCATGACCCCGGATTTATGTCGGGTAATCATGGGAATTGGCATGACGACCCGGGTGCGACATGTTATATGTGTCATACCGATTCTAATGCACGTCCGGGTGGTGTAAGAGGACAGAAATTCTGCGGCTATTGCCATCAACATCGATAGTGAGACGGAATAATTATGAAAATGCGAAATCAAATCTTTGTATTGACAATCATTTCATTTAGCATGATTTTTATTTCATGCTCTGACCTGAAGGATGATAAAGATCTGCCTACGGCAACAAGCGATGATCTGCAATTCCATACAGAAGGATGGGCCGATCCCAACTCTGCTAATTCCCATGCCAAATTCATCCAAAATAACGGATGGGATATGCGCGGTTGCAGAACCTGCCACGGTTCCGATTATACTGGCGGCACATCAGGCAAATCGTGCTACGATTGTCATAATAATCCCGGCGGTCCGCAAAATTGTGCGACTTGTCATGGTATGCCGCCGCCACCAGCCCTTGATGGCAGCATCGCCTATACAGCACATGGAGTTGGAGCTCATGCGATTCATTTAACAGGCAGCGGTGCATATTCATCCTATAGTATGAATTGTCAGGGATGTCATCATTTACCTACAAGTATTTATGATCCGGCACATATCGATGCCAATGGACATGCAGAAGTTGTGATGACGGATCCATTAGCAAATCTCACAAGTGGTGGCGTGACGCCGGTTCCGACGTACGACATAAATACACTTAAATGTTCAAACACATTTTGTCATGGAACATTGCGACTCACAAAAGCTGGTTTACCCAGTGACTCTGTTTATATAGATACGGTGATAGTCGGAAATAACTATGTGCCTCAATGGAATGGCGGTCCTGCAGAAAAGAATTGCGGTACTTGTCACGGAAATCCGCCTACTGGGCATAAAACATATACTCAGGCATGTTCGTTTTGCCATGAAGATGTAACGACTGCGTCAGGTAAACTAAAGCACATGAATGGAAAGATCGATCTTGCTGGTGGAGTAGTGCGTAATTTCCGATAATGAAACCATATGAATTTATGAATATGGATGGAGTGAAAATCCCAAAACAAAGAAATTCCTAAAATTAATTATCAACTTTTAGTCTAAAGGTGTTTTTTTATGATGAAAAAAATATTTTGTAGCTTTACTATCTTTGGGATAGGTCTCTTTATAATTACGGCTATGACAGGATGCGAAGGTCGTACAGGTCCTGAGGGGAAAGATGCTTCAGAAAGCGCTCTAGAGGGTTTTGCACCTGGTATTAAATGCGCGACCTGCCACAATCCAGATCTGGATACGACATATCGTGTGCTCGCTAAAGAAGTTCAATATGAAGCCTCCGGTCACTTTGATGGCGGCGATTTTTCCCACAATTCGTATGATTGTGCTGGTTGTCATACAAATGAAGGTTTCTTGGAACGCTATAGCAGAGGTTTTGGAAATGAAACATTCAATCTAACTGCTCCCTCCGGACCAATTTGTAACCAGGGCTATCCTAATGCTTCGCCTCCCGGTTGTTTTACGTGCCATTCACCGCATAGTCGCGCTAATTTTACAGTGCGCGATTCAAGTGCAGTGAATATTTTTACGCTTATTGCAGGACGAACAACACAACAATGGAATAGCAGTAATGCGTCCAACTTGTGCGTGAAGTGCCACCAACCGCGTATGACATCAACATTCATGTGGGCATCTGGAACGACCCCAGCGTCATGGCAACCGGATCCATCAAAGACGAATACAACCGATACGGCAAAGATCTACACATCACGATGGAATAACCACGTTTCAGGCGAGCCAACGCAAACCTTACTTGGTACTGGTGGATTTGAATTCACAGGCTATTCAAATTATCAAAGCTCATATCATACCACTTTGATAAACAACAAAGCGTTGGGTTGCGAGGATTGCCACATGGCGACGGTGAATAGCAGTAATCAAAACGGCGGACATACATTCTGGGTGCGCTATCTTGCTTCCGGCTCAACAAGTCCATCATATAATGTAAATGGCTGCAATGTTTCTGGTTGTCATAGTTCAAACCCTGTTGTAGCCTCAGCGACCGCACCCGACGCTGCACATTGGGGTAAGCGTGCAACAATCATTGCAAAGATTGCTGAGTTGGGCAAATTGATGATGGATACGACTATCACACAAAAATGGTCATTGCCGCAAAGCGGCAAAGCAGTTCCTTGGGTGACGGTTACTACGAGCACGGTTATAGGCGATTCCTCTTGGGCAGCCAATGCATCGACCACAAAGCCATTGGTTATCACTCCAGCTTTCAAAGCTGGTGCATTGTGGAACCTTCAACAAGTCCAATATGAAAAGAGCCACGGAATGCATAACTATAAATATGTCTTGGCTTTGTTGCAAAATTCTATTGATGAGCTTAAAAAGTAAGAACAATATTACGTAAGCATTTTTATATATTGTTTTTTCGTGTGCGGGAAGAATATTCCCGCACATGTGTTTTTCAGTCAAATCCCTCCTTTAGTGAAACCTTCATCTTCAATTCTGTGTTGTATTTCGAGGAGTGATTGTTTATAATCGTATACATTCAATAAAGGAATATTCAATGATCGGTACTGTTGTTATCTGGATTGCTTGTCTTGCTGCTTTTGCTTCGGCCATACTCTATGCATTATCTATAAAAAAACCGAATAATCTTCTCAAAGCACGCAGTGGTTTTATCCTGACGGTCGTCAGCGTCATTTTAGGTTCTGCACTTCTTATGATCTACATTCTCCAGCACCGGTTTGAATATAGCTATGTTACAAATTATAGTTCTCGCGATTTGCCAATAGCGTTACTGATCACGACTTTCTGGGCAGGGCAGGAGGGGAGCTTTTTATTATGGGCATTATTTGCCGTGATCATCGGTATTTTTCTTCAGCGATTCAGCCGACACAAGGGAATGGAAGCGGAAGTGATGACGGTATACTCTCTTGTGATTGCTTTTCTTGTCCTGTTGATCTCTATAAAATCTCCATTTCAATATCTTTGGGAAGCTCATCCGAACGAGGTTCAACCAGGGTTCATTCCGCAAGATGGACGTGGTCTCAATCCGCTTTTACAAAATTTTTGGATGATCATTCATCCGCCGGTACTCTTCATCGGATTTGCATCATTGGCAGTTCCGTTTGTCCTCGCTGTGGCAGCTCTTTGGCAGAAAAAGTACAATGAATGGATTCGCTCAGCACTCCCGTGGGTACTCTTTAGCGGATTGTCCCTTGGTTCCGGACTTATGCTTGGGGGCTATTGGGCGTACGGCGTGCTTGGCTGGGGCGGATGGTGGGGCTGGGATCCCGTAGAAAATTCATCGCTCATTCCATGGATTGTCGCCATCATCCTTGTACATACGATGCTCATTCAGATGTTGACCGGTAGACTTGTACGGACAAATTTTATTCTTGCAGTGTTAGCGTATCTGTTGATCATCTACAGCACGTTTCTGACACGCAGCGGAGTTCTTGCAAATGCTTCCGTCCATTCGTTCGTAGATCCTGGTTCGCTTGCTTATACTCTCCTGGTTGCATGGCTGGTGCTCATTGCCATTGGTGGTTTTGGAATGATAATTTTACGGCGGAAGGATCTGAACAATCAAATGCTGCCCAGCGCTTTAATGACACGTGAGTCCATCCTGTCCATAGCGACGATTGTGCTGGGTGTTTGTGCAGCGATTATTCTGTTTGGAACAAGCAAACCGTTATTTTCCGATTCTATCGTTGAACCTGCTTTCTATGACCGCACGACTCTTCCTCTTGCGGCGTTGATGACATTGTTACTGGGATTCAGTCTGCGGACTAAATGGAATCAAGAGGATCGACAACTACTTTTCAAGCGTCTCATTGTTCCTGGTGTTTTCTCTGTTCTTGTTCTCGCTGTTCTTGTCCTTTTAGGCCTGCATGATGTGTTTGCAGTACTACTTGTTTTGACATCACTCTTCGCATTTTTTGTCAGTGTCGATCAAGGATTTCGGTTGGCAAAGGAACGACCGCTTTTTATCGGCGGCGCGCTTGCACACACAGGATTAGCCATTCTATTCATTGGCATTATTGCTTCCGGGCGTTATGGGCAGAAACAATCCGTTGCGCTTCCTCTCAATCAGTCTCAATTGATTTTCGGGTACAAATTGACGTATGGTGGCACATTACCGACAGAAGATGGTAAAACAAAATATATAGTCTATGTGGATCAAAATGGAAAGCGTAAAACCCTTGAACCGGTTATGTTCGAAAGTGTCTACAACAATAGCTTCATGCGCAATCCAGACTATAGTAGTTACTGGACAAAGGATTTTTACATTGAACCGATCTCTCTCGAACAGAACAATACAGAACAACAAAACATTGTCGACTTACCAAAAGGGGAAGCTATTTCCTATGGTCCCATGACAATCACATTCCATAGATTTGATCTTTCATCTCATGACAAAGGCGAAATGATGGGAGATAGCAATGGTGCAATGACTATCGGTGTTGTGCTTGAGGTGAAAACAGAAAAAGATATTCAGACCGTTATACCAGTAACAACGTATACTGCGAAGGGTGCGCTGGAGATGAAAACTGTATATTTACAGAATAGTCAGATTGGGTTCCAACTTGTAACGATGAATATAGGAACAGGCAAAGGAGAGAAATCCCATGTGCACATCAATGTCGTCGGAGTGGGGGGAAATCATGGAATAGGCCAGAAGCCTGAAACACTCATCGCTGAAGTGAGTGTGAAACCGTTTATGAATTTCGTGTGGATTGCTGCTGTGTTGATTGTAAGCGGTTTGACAGTGGCGATGGTGCGACGGTTGAAGCCGAATAACATTTGAAGAAACCCTGTGAGATGTTTCCCGACGTACAGCACAAGTACAGCATACAAGATTGTTCCCTTCTCTCAAACACAACGGGCGGCACAAATGCCGCCCGTTCAAATTCATCCCTTCAATATGACCGTTGAATAAATACTGTCACAATTTATTCTTCTGATTGATTGATAGTTTCTTTTAGATAGATAAATTTATTTGCTTGGTTCATCACGGTCAGATCTTTCGGAATAATTTTCAGCAGTCCCCGATTCTGAGAATTTTCCAGCATCAAATTCAGAATAAAGTGTACTTTAAAGTACATAACTGACTCGGTACTCTTTGCCTTCATTGCCTCGTTTCGCGCGACAGTCCATTTGAAATCGGGATCGAATTTCAAATAGATACGAGATTCTCGATAACCACCCTGAATACTATCCGATAAACCAACATAAGGGTTCTTCGGAATGACACAACCAGTTGTCGGGATTTCGTACGGCGCTTCAACCCTTGTTGGGGATTTCAAAGAATACACTCCTGCATCGGCATCGTATTGTACGAGTGTTGCCTTAAACCACACACCAAACACTCTCCGTTCCAGCTTGGCGTCTTTGATATGAGCGTTCAATTTTTCCATAAACGTTTGCCGCGCTTTCGACGCGCGCGCATGGAATTCCGAAGTTGTCTCGAACTCATCACGATTTCCAGTCTCCTTGATAAGCTGGTCAGTTGCCTCTCTCAAATAAGTCCACTCATCTTTCAGAATGAGGGAAAACAACTCAGGTGTAAGCTCATCGTCTTGAAATGCCGGTTGTTGTGCTTTTGCCAGCTGCATGGTGGCTGTGAGTAAAACCAAAAGAGAAATAATGACGGTGATATTCTTCTTCATACTGCATCCTTTCAAAAAGTACATTGAATATGTATGATCTATCGTATTGATATATTGTTTGCAGAGAGCGTTTTTGCAATCTCATGCGCATTTTGTATACAGTCACCTACCGAAATGCCGCCGCGATAATTTCCGGCAAGCACGATGCCCGGAAGGGATTCTTCAAACTGTGCTAATGCATCTATTTTGTGCTGGTAACCGATTTCGTACTGTGGAATCGACTTCTGCCAGCGTGTTAGATGTAAATATACAGGATTTCCGGAAAGTTGCATGATAGATTTAAGTTCATCCAGTGTTGTCTGAATGATGCGTTCATCGCTCAGGGTTGTCAATTCAGGCTGGCGTGCGCCGCCGATAAAGGCATTCAACGCAGCCATTCCTGTCGGTGCACGATGAGCAAAGAGGCATGAATTCCATAAACAGCCGAGAATCTTCCTTCTCTCCTTTGATGGAACCAGGAATCCAAAACCATCCAACCGATGTCCAATATTTTCGCGGTTCACCCCCAAAAAGATAGAAACGATGGGTGAGTAGTAAATAGAAGATAGCACGCGAGCTGTATCCACAGACAGCGATTTAATGATGGGGGAAGCGTCGTATGCAGGGATGGCGAACACAACACTATCGGCTTCCATTTCTGTTTCTTGATCGTTATGAAGATATTCAACAAGATAGCGGCGTGCATCGGGTTCATTCGATGGTTCGTTGCGTGCGGTGGTCAAATTGCGGATGTTGGTAACTTTTGCATTGAGAATAACAGACTTGCCGAGTGAAGTGGCAATGGCATGCGGAAGCATTTGCATTCCGCTCACAAATGAAAAGGTCTCTGCGCGGTCTTTCGCTTTCTCGGCTCTCTGTTTTCTTTCCGGTGCACCTTTTATCATTCCTTTGACAAGTCCGCCGTACTTTTCTTCTAACGCATAGAGTTTGGGAAAAGCGGAACGCACGCTGAGTTGTTCCGGCTTTCCGGCAAAAACTCCGGCAACAAATGGATCGATAGCATAGTCAAGGAAATCCTGTCCCAATCGCCGCTCCACGAATTCAGCAATACTTTCTTCTTTTGTCGCTCTTCCGATGAAGGGTTCTTTCATCACTCGGAATTTTGCAGCGAGAGAAAAGAGTTTTGTCGAAAGGAACGAACCGGGTCCAAGCGGCATGGAATGTAAAATACCATCCCGGAGAATGTACCGATTCTTGCCTTCAGGATGAGCATATACAAATTCCGATTCTAACTTCAAGTCGGAGACGAGTTCCTTAAAGAGCGGTGTCGTTTCCAATCCGGTGTTTGCACCTGTCTCGTACAAGAAGCTATGATCTTGCACGGATTTCATCGTTCCACCGACCTCGCTGTCTTTTGCCAGCACGGTTACCTTGATGCCGCGTTTTTTTAGCCAATAAGCAACGCAAAGTCCCGTAATACCTTCGCCGATGATGATGACATCTGTTTTCGTTGGTCCCATAGGTGTTCAAGTATAAAGTAAAAAGTGATAAGTAAAAAGTATAACAAACATTTTTTTGAGATTTTATTCTTAGAACTTGTTTTAAGATTTGTTCTTTGCGATTTGAGGTTTACTCCAAGGACAAAGTGTAGGTATTGGTCGATCTGTGCGGTTCTTCCAGAGTGCCTCGCATGTGTTGGGCTGTACATCTGATGCAAGTTGTGCTTGAACTAGTTCAGCCAAACATCGGATGAATTTCGGATGATCATTCAATGCAGGCGTTAATTCGAATTGTTGAACGCCATGCGCCATCGCGTGCCTGCGTACGTCGATATTGATTTCGTGCAGAGTCTCAATATGATCGGTGACGAATGCAATTGGAATGACCAGTAGATGTTTACGATCTTTACCGGCAAGATGTTCGACCGTCTCAATAAGCGATGGTTTCAGCCATTTTATTGGTCCAACCTTACTTTGATAACAAAGCGTATGTGGAGAGTTCCACTTCCCACGCTCTACGATGCATCGTACTGTCTCTTCTATCTGCAATTGGTACGGATCGCCGCGTTTGATGTAGCTGAGTGGAACACCATGCGCACTAAAAATAAGATCGATGTCTGTCGATGCGATTTTATGATACCGTACGAGTGCTGAGTTTATATTTTCCACTAGTGCTTCGACAAACAATGGTTGACTGGGATAACAACAGACAAGCTTTGTCGAGACGACGCATCCTAGTTTCTTCGTTTGACGCTTCCATTCGTTCATACTTGAAAGCGTTGTTGCTTGCGAGAATTGAGGATAGAGCGGCAGGAGAATTACTTGTTCAAATTTGTCTGCTTTAATTTTTTGCACTACTTCATCGGTCATCGGATGCCAATAGCGCATTGCAATGAAGACGCGCGTATCGATGTTCTGCAGCCGCAGTACGGATTCTAAGGCAGACGCTTGACGTTGTGTGAGATCGAGGATCGGAGATTTTCCGCCTATTTGCCTGTAATTCTCTGCAACCTTCACTGATCGCCGACTTGAAATAAATTTTGCCAGAAGTCTCTGCGCGAGGAATGCACCGTGGAAATCGATGATGTCAGGATCCATAAAGAGATTGTAGAGAAATGGTTCAATCGCTTCGAGAGAATCCGGACCGCCAAGCTGAAAGAGGACGACAGCGGTTTTTTTATGAAAAGAAAGCTTCGAGTTACCAATCATGAGTTCTTCGATCTCGGTTTCAACCTATCATCTTTGCATTCTCACATCTTCAATCATGTATGATACTTCACACTTTCTTCCTTCACTGCTTGCACGAATGCTTTTGCATGTTCAACAGGAATATCCGGTAAAATGCCATGCCCCAGATTGAAAATATGACCTGAGCCTTTGCCAAACTTTTCTAGTATTTTCTTCACGCCTTCGCGTATGCGTTCCGGAGGTGCATAAAGAATGGTCGGATCGAGATTGCCTTGCAGTGCCGCATAACTGCCAACCATCATTCTTGCTTTGCCGATATCGATGGACCAATCTAAGCCGACGACATCGCATCCGATATCGGCAATCGCTTCAAGAGAGTGAGCACAATCTTTGCAAAAGACAATCGTTGGAGCACCATTGCGCTTGAGCAGTTGTAACACCTGATCGATGTAGCGAAGTGAGAACTCACGGAACTCATCCGGAGGAAGTATGCCGCCCCACGTATCGAAGATTTGCACGGCTTGTGCTCCGGCTTCAATCTTCGCGCTCAAAAAAGCGGCAACTGAGCGTGCAAGTTTATCGAGCAGCACATGTGCGTCTTTAGGGTGGGAATAAATAAGTTCTTTCATAGCACGGAAATTCTTCGATCCTTTTCCTTCCACCATATATGTTGCGAGCGTCCATGGTGAGCCGGCAAAACCAATAAGCGGAACACGGTTGTTTAGACTTTTTCGCGTTAAGCGAAGCGCGTCCATCACATACTTGAGTTCGCGATTTGGATCCGGCACGATAAGTTTGTCGATGTCGGCACGTGAACGGATAGGATTGTCAAAGCGCGGTCCGCCTGTACCTTCCTCTACAAACAATTTCATACCCATGGCTTCCGGTAGAACGAGAATATCGGAGAAAATAATGCACGCATCTACGCCAATGATATCGACAGGCTGGATGGATACTTCTGAAGCAAGTTCCGGTGTCTTGCAGAGTGTAAGAAAATCCACTTTTGCACGGATAGCGCGGTATTCCGGTAAATAACGTCCAGCTTGACGCATCATCCAGACAGGTGTGCGTTCGGTAGGTTCTCTTTTACAGGCACGTAAGAACAAGTCATTGATCATCTTTGTAGATCCTCTTTCGGTTTTGAAATTACAAACTGAAGGTTGAAGTGTTTTTAATCCCTCGTCCTAAATTTTGACTTACCAATTCTATTTTTAATTTATTGAACATAATTTTCTATTGCTTCAACCAACCCCTCGGCTGTAGCTTGCTGAGCGAGAATGGCTACGGTCAATCCGAGCTGCTGCGCGGTTTCTGCTGTTGTTGAACCGATTGCAGCTATTGCTGTATGTGCAAGAACTTCTGAGCCAATCATTTCTGTAAAGTTGAGAATACTTGAGGGACTAAAAAATGTTGCAACATCAATTGTGTTTTCTAAAAACATTTGACGAATTCGTTCAAGATTATCCGGTTCTGGAATAATGGTTTGATACACGACAATTTCGTCGACTTCCGCACCCATGGAACGGAGATGCTTTGGCAATTCTTCTCTCGCGATACTGCTTTTCGGAAACAGAATCTTTGCACCCTTGATCTGGTGCTCCTGAAGCAGTGTTGTGAGTTCTTCTGCCGATGCATGTTTTGGTGTTGCGAGAACCGAAAAACCGCAAGATTCAAGAGACCTTTTCGTCTTTTCTCCGACAGCAAAAATGGTACGTGTTGCGAGTGTGTCGACTGCTTGTGGACGTATGACACGAATACGTTCTACAAATTTTATTACCGCATTCTTGCTGGTAAAACAAACACTCGAATATTCTGCTAATTTCCAGATAGCTTTATCGCATCCGTCCCAAGACCCAGGGTCTTTAATTTCAATGGTCGGGAAACAGATCACAGATACTTTTCGGGATTCTAGCAGTGAGCGAAGCTCAGCGCTTGAATCCTTTGATCGTGTTATGAGTATGGTTTTACCTGAAAGTATCAAAATGGTCAAGAAGAGGTTATGTTTCTGATTTCGTCCAAAATTTCTTTGCCGCCTCGTTTCAGTAATTCTTCTGCAAGCTCAATTCCTATTCGTTCCGCATCAGCGAAATTTCCACTCCGGCTTCCTTTCACAATGCGCTTCCCATCCAAACTTCCTATCACTGCATCGAGTCGAAGTTCGTTTCCTTGTACCTGTCCGTATGCACCAATAGGAATTTGACAACCGCCTTCGAGATGACGAAGAAGAGATCGTTCGGCAGTCACAGTAAGAGCAGTAGGAAGATGATGAAGAGTACGAAGGAGTTCTTCAACACGCTTATCACCGCTTCTCATTTCAATAGCTAAAGCTCCTTGACCGACAGCAGGTAGCATGATTTCAAATGGCAGGATTTCTGTGATTCGCTGTGCCCAGCCAAGCCGCGTCACACCAGCTTTGGCGAGAATTATTCCGTCCCAATTTGATTCATCAAGTTTTTTTATACGCGTGTTGAGATTCCCGCGAATGTCGACAATCTGTATGTCTTGCCGCGCGTTGAGTGCCTGACATTTACGTCGCAGACTTCCGGTCGCGATAACAGCATGGTGTGGAAGAGTCATGAATAATTGGTTCGGGCTCTTCGGATGACCGATAAAGACGTCGTGTACATCTTCACGTTCCAAAACAGCGGCAATTGCAAGACCTTCAGGAATCGCAGTTGGTACATCCTTGAAACTGTGTACAGCGAGATCAATGCGTTCGTCTAACAATGCCACTTCAAGCTCTTTCGTGAAGAGCCCTTTATCTCCGATCTTTGCGAGCGGCGCGTCGAGAATCTTATCGCCTGTGGTTTTGATTGTCTGCACATCGATGATGATATCGGGAAAGCGTCCTTCCAAGAGTGTTTTCACATGATGTGTTTGCCAGAGTGCCAGCTCACTGCCCCGTGTACCAATGCGAATATTACTCGGCATGAGAATCTTCCTTGGATGATTTGGCAAGTCCGAATAATTTCTGAATGGCGCTCATTTTCTGCAATCGCTCAGTGAGCGATGTCTCCTGTCCATTACGCAGATTAACGATGGGCGCGTGAATGATCTTGTTGATGATGCGTTTTGTGATCAGCTCTACTAATTCACGGTCCTTGGGATTGAAGCGGTTAATATTCTTCGCTACTTCTTCCTGTCGGATGGATTCCATGAATTGTGTAAGCGCTGTAATTGTGGGATTCACTTCCAATGATGAGTACCATTGTGTCAATTCGGCTAATACATCGACAATGATCGCATCGACTTTAGGAATTTCTGCTTTCCGATGCTGCAGGTTTTCATCGATCATTGTATTCAAGGTGTCAAGATCGTACAGAAAAATATTTTCCAATTCCTTGATTTGCGGATCGATGTTGCGCGGTACACCGAGATCGATGACACACAACGGTCCATTTCTATTCTTTCGTACTAAACTTTGAATATCGCTCGGTTGTATAATATAACGGTTGACTTCAACGGATGAGATAACAATGTCAGATTCCGCTAAGGCATCACACCAAGAGTTGAACGGAATTGCAGTGCCATGAACTTTTTGTGCTAGTTGTTCGGCGCGTTCCTGCGTACGGTTTGTAATAAGGAGTTTCCCGATATTTTTGCCGCGCAGATGAGTGGCAGTTAATTCCGCTGTTTCGCCCGCTCCAATAACGAAAGCGGTTCTTTTCTGCAAGTCGTCAAATATTTTTTGTGCCAATTCCACTGCTGCATAACTAATAGAAACAGCTCCTTCACCAATTTCGGTTTCCGTTCGTGTGCGTTTGCCGACACGGAAAGCAAGCTGGAAGAGGCGATTCATAAAAACGCCGGCAGTTCCGAGTTCTGTAGCGAGGTTGAATCCTTCCTTCACCTGTGCGAGAATCTGTACATCTCCTAACACCATCGAATCAAGGCTTGCCGCAACACGAAAGAGGTGCCGCGCTGCATCACCAGCGGTCATCATAAACATATCGGACGGTTGCACTTTTCCTGCCGCGGACTTCTGTGCAATCAAAAGCTTCTTCAGCACATCCGGCTCGATTGTTCCGTTTTCCATCAGTACATACAATTCTGTGCGGTTGCATGTGGAGAATAAAACACTCTCGCCGGCACTCAGCGGTTTCAACAGCGGCAAGGTGCGGCGAATCTCATCTGAAGAAAACCATAACCGCTCACGGACATCCAGCGGAGCCGTGTGATGTGATATACCGACGCAGAGAAGATTCATGTTAATAAAACTTGTGGAATCCGCTGAAGAAGATGTTAATAATGGTCATTGAGAAGATGGAAATGAAAAACCCTGCGATGGAAAGTATCATAATTTTCCGTCCCTGAACAGCAAAATATTTCCTTGCGACCACTAAGAATCCGTACATCATCCAGACAATAACAGTACCGATGAGTTTCGGGTCGTCATAATGTGCATTCTGATATACGTGGTGGAGCCAGACGATGCCAAAACAAATGGCTACGCCAAGAAGGGCAACGACAAGTTTTATCGCTGTCATGGTCATGCGTTCTAATGATTCGAGCGTAGGAAGTTTTTTATAGATGACGCCAAAGCGCGAAGCTTTCATTTCATGATACAACATTAAATACATGAAGCTGTATGCGCCTGCGATGGTACTTGCGGCATAGCCAATCAACGCACAGGAAACGTGCGCGCCAAAAAGCGGGCTGCGAAGAATTTCCGGCACGACAGGTGTATCTTTGATAAAGAAAGTCGATGCGAGTTGAAAGAAGAACGCGATGTTGAGAATGAAATACCCGGTTTCTTTCCGATGCGAGCGGAGTTCAATGATCCAGTACGTGGCGGTAACCGAAAATGCCAACATGCTGAAAATTTCAAAGACCGTAGTGACGGGTGGATGCTGAAATATGATTGTTCTGACTGCGAGATACAAACCATGGAATGTCAAGGTGCCAATCAGGAGCGGTGTTTTCGCGCGCTTTGCCCAAAGTTGATCGGCGAAAAAAGCTTTGCCGTATGCCCACACGAGTGAAAAGTAAAAAATCGGCAGAATATAATTTAAATAACTGCTCACGAAGGTTCCCTTCACAGAGTATTCATGAAAAAGGTAGAGAAATGTTGCTGGAGAAACAAGAAGAGGGGGAAGAACGTAAAGTGATAAGAACAATTTGTGATACTTTATTCCATCTTACACCAGGGAAAAAACGACTACATCTCCAGAGATGTCTTTGGTTATAACTACATTACTCTTTACTCATTCAAACAACAGCATCTGTGGTAAACGGTATTTCACACGCGCCAGGATATAGTTGAGGTCGACTGGATTGTTGACGAAATCGAGATCATCGCTTTCGATGATGAGGAGTGGACCAAGCTTATATCGGGCAATCCAATCTTCATAGAGCTTATTGAGCTGCTCGAGATAGGAACGCTGGATTCCTTGTTCAAAATCTCGTCCGCGTTTGGAGATTTGCTTCATAAGCGTATCCACATTTGCCCGTAAGTAGATCATGAGATCGGGGGGCTTGAGGTATTCCATCATCACATGGAAGAGTGAGACATAGTTGGTGTAGTCACGCTCCGTCATTTTTCCAATATCATAGAGGTTGCGTGCAAAGATCTCGGCGTCTTCATAAATAGAACGATCTTGAATCACTGATTCGCTCGATTCGACGATCTCTTTGTGACACTTGAAGCGGTTGGCTAGGAAATAAATTTGCAGGTGGAACGACCAGCGCGACATATCGGAATAGAAATCGGAGAGATAGGGATTATCATCCACCGACTCGAAGTACGGCTTCCATTGGAAATGTTCTCCAAGGAATCGTGACAACGAAGATTTTCCGGCGCCAATATTACCAGCAACAGTGACGAACAGGGGATGAGATGGCATGGTGGTTTTTGTATGATGGAGTGAATGTCAGAAACAATCAAGCGCGGATGCTGAGTACATCCGCCCCTGATACAGTATTAAAATGATGCTACCGCATCATTCACATTCTTGTGAAGATCGAATACCTTCAGCAATTTTGTTACCTCCAGGAGATGTTCGACTTTCTTTGATGCACGTGCGAGTTTCAAATCGCCGCCGGAGTGGCGCAGTGTTGTCAATCCACCGATGAGCATGCCAAGTCCGGAGCTATTGATGAAGCTAACCGTTTTGAGATCAACGACGATGTTCTTCTTATCTTCGGTGATGAGCTTGTGCAAGTATTCGTTCAAGGCAGACACATCAGGGCCGCCTATGACATTGCCGTCCAGCTGAATGATCGTAATACCTTTGATCTCTTTCGTTTTCAATTTCATACCATACTCCTTCTCCGTTGCAAAGGATTAGGTTGTTACTGCCTTCTTGCGATTCTGATATCGCGTCCAGTCCAGCACAAATGCGCTGGCAACATAGATGGATGAATATGTGCCGGTGACAATACCAAATGCCATCGTAAATGCAAACCCGCGATTGACCTCACCGCCGAAAATCAATAGGATCACCAATACTACAAAAATTGTGCCTGATGTTATAATGGTTCTGCTCAGTGTTTCGTTCAAACTCTTATTCATCAGATCTCCCAACGACATAGATCTGAAAAGTTTCTCGTTCTCTCTGATTCGGTCAAAGATAACGACTGTGTCGTTCACCGAGACACCGATGAGTGTTAAAAATGCTGCAATGACCTCCTGAGTAATCTCGAGGTTCAACCCTGGGATCAATCCATTCATGATGGAAAGAAACCCAAAGGTTGTCAATACATCATGGAAAATCGATATCGTTGCTCCAAGGCCGTAGCGGAATTTAAACCGAAGTCCGATATATACAAGGATGGCGGCAAGAGCCCACAAGACTGCTAAGAGGGCATTGGTTCGGAGTTCTTTTCCGATCCTCGGTCCTATTTTATCTTCGCGGAGAGTTACGATGTTGTTGCCGGGGAATCCATCAGTTAATGCGTTCTTGATCTTTGTGCCGATGGTGGTTCCTTCAGCTTGCTCGCTTGTTCGAATTAAAAGCGTTGATTCTTTACCGTAAGATTTGATTTCGCTTTTTCCGAGTCCCACTTTATCGAGTACGATACGTACATTGGCGATATCTACACTGGGGCTAAATGCCACAATCATTTCTGTTCCACCCTGGAAATCAATCCCGTAGTTAATACCTTTAAAGATAACGGAAACCAGTCCAATCAATACCATTATGGCCGAAACGGCGTACCAGAAAAAACGTTTTCCAATGAAATCAATATGTGTTTTTTTAAACAGTCGCATTGAAAATCCTTTGCATTTGCATGTTTAGTGGAATGACGGATTATCCAAATTTTGGATGATACCCTTTATCCATCATAATGTTCATAATGACGTGAGTGATGACGATTGCGCTAAAGAGATTTGCGACCAAGCCAATCATCAGCGTGAGCGCAAATCCCTGCACCCCGCTTGAGCCAAATTGATAGAGTACAATACCCGTCAGAAATGAAGTAACGTGGCCGTCAAAAATGGCAGTGAACGCCCTATGATATCCAGTATCAATTGCTAAACGTAAAGTTTTTCCAGTCTCCAATTCTTCACGTATGCGCTCATTCACGAGAACGTTTGCATCTACTGCCATACCGATGGTTAACACAATACCTGCAATACCGGGGAGGGTGAGTGTTGCACCGAAGCTTGCCATAACACCGAGGATGAACAAAATGTTGAAGAATAAAGCGAAGTCGGCTACAGCACCTGCCGAATGATAATACACAACCATAAAGAGGACTATGAGAATGAAAGCAATCAAAATTGATGTAAGGCCAGCATGTATAGAATCTTCACCGAGCGATGGTCCAATGGAGCGCTGCTCAATAGTAGTGACTGGTGCCGGCAATGCGCCCGCTTTTAAAACAATTTCCAAAAGACGAGCTTCTGCCGGTGAGTCCATTCCTGTGATCCTTGAACGTCCGCCTGAGATTTTTGCCTGGACAACCGGTGCAGAGAAAACACCTTTATCCATGATGATCGCAACGCGTTTGCCGATATTGGCTCCGGTAATGCGAGCCCAATCGCGTGCACCTTCGCTGTTCATTTCCATATTAACGATGGAGCGATTATCTTCCGGATCCACGCTTGCTTGCGCATTTGTGATGACATTGCCGGTTAGTTCCGGAGTCTTTTTCACAGGATACAGAAGATAGTATTTTTGTTCGTCCTTGAATGATTGGACTTTTGCAGACCACAAGAACTCAAGATCGGCAGGAATAAGCCGCTGTACTTCAGGCCGTTCGAGCAAGCGAACAACGCGATCTTTATCTTTTTCAGCGACATATCCTTCGCCGTTTCCGTGTTGGTCCGGTTTAACATACATAAAGAAGGGATGCTCGCGTGCGAATTGTGCTTCCTTCGATGTATCGGATTCAGGAGTTGCAGTGTTGCCTGTGAGTTCGGAAAGAGCGTCTTTCCGTTTTTCTGGTTCCTTTCCCTTTTCTTTTGATGTAGCAGTTTCCGCCGTCGAGTCTGTTTCTAATTTTCCGGTAAGGAATTTATCAATAGATACCATCACTTTATAAGAAATTTGCGGATCTTTCAGCATTCTGAATTCAAGGAGCGCAGTGCCATGAAGCAATTGGCTCACTTCGTTTTCATCTTTTACACCCGGCAGTTCGACAATGATACGCCGTCCGCCTTGTTTCTGAATACTGGGTTCCGAAACACCGTATTGGTCAACACGGTTTCGCACGATTTCGATGGCGCGGTCAATTGCCTTGCCGGATTCATCTTCAAGCATACTTGTAATCTTGGAGTCATCATCGCGCATGCTCCCGTAGTAGCGGCTCAAACGAATCGTGTCGGCTTTGAATTTGTTTACGAAGATTGGAATGATCGAACTCTCATTTGACACTGTTTCACTTCGAACTTCTTTTATGATTGCGCGGAATTTGTCATCCTTGTTCTTCGCTACATCATCTAATAATTGGATGAGGTCCACTTCCAACACGACGCGCATTCCACCTTGCAGGTCTAAGCCTAACTTCATACGCTTCATTTTTGCGTCGAGCATATCATCGTGATGCTTTTCTGCATATGCGATGCTGTCTTGTCCGGTGAGCTGGCTGAGTTGCTTGCGATAATTATAGTCTCGGATCGTCGGCCAGAGGAAGTAGACCGCAAGAATGACGAAACAGACAGTAATGATGATTCTAGTAAGCTGATTTCTCACAAATTGTCTCCAAACTTAGAACGTTGGTAATTGTTGAAGAAAGCAAAGCGCGATATCACAACCATCGCGCTTCCGAAAGAATACACATTCGTGGTTATTTTTTCGATAAAAAATATAACCTGATATGCCAACAAAGTCAACAAGAAATTCATTGCATATCAGATGATTGTCGGCTATATTTGTCAACACTAAAATTACAGGTTTTTTGTTTTGATCAGGAAATAGGAGCGTGTTCTATCATGGCTGTATTAAGCGATATTCGTGAAAAATCTCCAAAATTTATCATTGCTGGTGCGGCAGTCATTTTCATCGCCTTAATTATTTTCGATTGGGGCTTCGATATCTCTGGACGCAAGGGGCGTGGCAGCGGCCAACAACAAGAAGTGCTCGGATCTGTGAACGGCAAGGAAATCAATCATAGACAATTCAGCGAACTGGTGCGGCGTACCGTTGAAAATCAAAAGAAACAACAGAACAGTGATGTGGATGCTGAAACCGAGCGCCAGATTCGTTCGCAGGTATGGAACCAAATGGTAGACGAACTGCTGTTTGAACAGGAAATTGATCGACTCGGCATTACTGTCTCCAATCAGGAAATACTCGATATTGTGAACGGTCCGAATCCGCCGGAATTTCTGGTACAACAATTTAAGGATTCCACTGGAACTTTCCGGCGTGACGCATACCAAAGTGCCATGAGGGATCCACAAAATAAGCAAGCATGGATTCAAGTAGAAGAAGGGATTCGTCAGGAGCAGAAACGCCAGAAGCTGCAAAGTCTATTGCTGGCGACTACCATTGTCAGCGAAAGCGAAGTGAAGCAGCGCTTCATTGACCGTGACGTGACCATGAATGCGAATTACGTTTTATTCGACATCAATCGATTGGTGCCGGATTCAGCAGTGACTGTGACCGATGACGACTTGAAGAATCAATACGAGTCTCATCCCGCTGATTTCCAAGCAAAAGCGACACGAAAAGTAAAGTATGTATACTTTAATCAAAACGCTTCTTCAGAAGATTCAGCAGCGGTTGAGCAGGATGCAAAAAATTATTTGGATCAAGCAAAGTCCGGCGTTATGGACTTCGCAGAACTTGCCAAGACATATTCCGAAATTCCAGTTACCGACGCATTCTTTAAACATGGCGAGTTAAGCAGGCAAAAAGAAGATGCGATTTTTTCTGCACGGAAAGGCGATATCGTTGGCCCCGTGAAGGACAATGACGGAATCCATCTTATTAAAATTCTCGATCAGCGGCAGGGAAAATCAGAATACGTTAAGTCTAGCCACATTCTCCTGAATCTCGTAGCAGGACCCGATAGTGTGAAAGTAATCCAGAAGGCGCGTGCACTTCTTGCACAAGCACGCTCCGGCGTCGACTTTGCAAAACTTGCTCGTGAGAATAGCCAGGATTACGGATCAGCAGTACAAGGCGGTGAACTGGGCTGGGCATCGAAAGATCGTTATGTGAAACCATTTGCGGATGCAGCATTCAGAACGCGTGTTGGAGATATTGTTGGTCCTGTGCGAACGCAATTCGGTTGGCACATTATTAAAGTGACCGGCAGAGATAAACGCGAAATAAAGATTATTGACCTTGCGTTGAAAGTAAGAGCAAGTGCACAGACAGCGGAAACCGCGTTTCAGAATGCTCAAGATTTTGGATATTTAGTGAAGGATGAAGGATTTGAGAAAGCTGCGGAGAATAGTAAATATCAGGTCCTCGAAACTCCCGAGTTCCAAAAAACAGGATCAATTCCCGGTATAGGTCAAAATGATGCAGTAACGAATTTTGCGTTTGCCAATAAACTTGGAGTGATCAGCGAACCAATCTATGTTCGAGATGGAGTGATCGTTGTAAAAGTATCGAACATCCGGGAAGAAGGCGTCCGTCCACTTGAGGAAGTCAAAGGTGTCTTGAAATCGATGGCGATAAAGCAGAAAAAAATGGAAAAGATCCGCGAGCAGGTAGATGTTTTCTACAAAACGTTAACACCTTCCAGCGACATCATTTCAGCGGCGCAATCCAATCCAAATTTAATTGCGCAGAATACCGGTGTATTTAAACCAACTGATGGTCCTTCGAGTGTCGGGCGAGATCAGAAATTCATCGGCATTGCTCTTTCTTTGAAGCAGGGCGAATTATCAAAACCGTTCGAAGGCAATCGCGGTTACTACATCATCCAACTTTTATCGAAGACACCTTTTGATTCGGTGAAGTACAGCTCGGAGCGGGAATCGCTGAGTGCACAGCTTTTACAAGAGAAGCACAACCGTGCATTATCGGATTGGCATACCGCGCTGCGCGAGAAAGCGGATATTGTTGATCATCGGGATAAATTCTTTCGCTAAAATTCTTAATTCTTCGACAAGGCGTCTCGATTCATCGGGACGCCTTTTTTTTAGCACGGATAATGAAAGAGACACTTCACGGAAATAAGAAATCACTTATTTTCCTTACTGGATTTATGGGAAGCGGGAAAAGTACGATTGGTCCTATTCTTGCCAATACACTTGGGTATGAGTACGTCGATGTTGACCGGTTCATTGAACAGAAGACACAGAAAGAGATTGTAGAAATTTTTCGTACAGAAGGCGAGAAAGCGTTTCGTCTCTTAGAGCGGAACATATTGCATGAGCTTACAAAACTCGATCACTCTGTCATCTCTCTCGGAGGCGGCACGATTGCCAACGAAGAGAACTGTCAGATCGTATCTCAGAATGGAATTCTCATCTATCTCAAACTTTCGCCGGAAGAAATACTTCAGCGTGTGCAGTATCGAAGTGATCGTCCAATGTTGAAGGATGCCGATGGCAATCCATTACAAGCGCAAGAATTGGAAAAACGTATTCTGGAACTTCTCTCATCTCGAGAACCATTCTATTCGCGCGCCGATGTGATTATTCGCGCTGATAACATGCGCATTGGAGTGACGGTGGATGAGATTATGAAAAATATTCGCGGCATGATTGATAAGGAGTAATCCTATGG
>PLMS01000068.1 GCA_003142575.1 Ignavibacteriota bacterium | reverse complement strand
TTTCCGCGATGCTGGAAAAGATGGATGAGGATCTCAAATTCCTTTCGAGGAAAGGGGAGCGTGGTATCTCCGTACGATATTGTGTAATCAGGTATGCGAATCTCAAGGCCTTCGAATGAAACCACTTCTTCGTCCGTAAAAATTGATTCTATCTTATCCCGTTGGCGAAATATCGCTCGTATGCGTGCGAGAAGCCTTTGGATTTGAACCGGTTTGACAATAAAATCATCAGAGCCGACTTCCAGGCAAATGATTTCATCGGCTTCCGTTTCTTTCGATGTTAGAACAAAAATCGGAATTGCCGATGTCGTTGTTGTGCGTTTCAATTCTCTGACGATATCCAATCCATTCATATCCGGGAGCACAATATCAAGAATAATTAAGTCCGGTATTTGTTTCACGAGCTCTAATGCAGAGGCGCCGTTTCCCGCTGTGATGACTCTATACCCCTCATTTGCCAAATGTGAAGAGAGAAAGTCAAGATGTTCCTTTGCATTGTCTATGAGAAGAATACATTTCTGCATTGTACTCGACACAACCTTTTTGTGTTTACAATACTATAACAAGAGGATAACCAATTCATTCTTGCACTTATCCGGAGCAATGAATATGTTTTATGCATTCAACATACGATCATTCTATTATCGATCGGAGAACGTATGCAGACAACATCACCCCTCATTCCAATATTCCAAAGAATTGAAATACGACTTCAGAACCATGAACTTGAAAAAGCTCAACAAGAAGTTGCTACCGTATTGAGATATGATTCGAAGAATTATTTTGCCCAAGCATTAAAACGACGTCTCTCCTGTATTATGCATATGTGCAGAAATCCGCAACAATCGCTTGATGCCCACAATTTTTCTCTAGAACGGACAATGACGGCTCTTCAACATTTGTGTCAAATGGCAAGAAAAATTATCATACAGCAACATACAGATGGACTCGAACAGACCGATGAATAAATGAAACCATGATAACGCTCCCCATGTGAACTATGTATCATCCAATCATCTCGATGCTTTAATTTATCTGATTAGTATTTATAAATACCTGCAATTGCTGTTGGGCTTCTTCCTGCTGATTATGTTCTCGCAAATTTCTTGGCAGCATTTTCAATACGTGCTGCAATGCAGAACGAGCGCTGGCTGTATCTTCCATTGCCCTGTACGTCCAGTACAGTTCATAATAGGCAAACGAATTTGTCGTATCGTAGTGCAATGCCTTTCGCAAATACTGTTCTGATGCATGAAGAGAACCTGAAAGGTCTTCGCCAAATACAATCCGAACAATTCCTTTCTCGAACCAGCTGAGCTGGCTTCCTTCTCGTTCAAAGATCGCTTTGAGAACATATGCATATGAGAACGTAGAATCCCGCTGAAGCGCTGCTTGAAGTTGTTGTTTCACTTCTTTCCCGATGGCAATATTCTCACGCACACCGACAAATGGAATGAGGCTCCCTTTTGCCAGGGCAAACCAAAAGTGAGCCGCTGCGCTGTCCGGATAATACCGTTGGAGTGAATCAGCATAAACAGCCGCTAATCGATAATGCTTTTCTGATTCAGACCCTGTTCGCAATTGGATTCTTCCTATATCGTTATGGATGCGGACTATCCGCAGCAAAGTATTGTAATCGGATGGAAAATCGTTATATGCAAGTTGATATTCTTTTAACGCCTGTTCATTATCGCAGGATTGATAAAACGTATCTCCCTTCATCAGATGATCGTCTTTTGAAGGATGAGAAAGGAAAATGGCCAGGACGAACAAACTCGATACTACGATCTGCATAAATTGAGTTGTTCCAAGAGACATAGGATATTCTATCTATAAATTGAATCATGAGAAGATGGCAAATTAGGTTTACAGAACAATGAACGATTCATTACCAATTTGTTAAGTTCTCCGACGTTGCTTGTCTCGATGGAATCGTGGTCGTATATTCATATGAACAACATGAAGGGTAATGATGAACGTTTTTTCTTTTATATTTGAACAAGTATTAAAACAATTGAAAATTCCTTCGCATGCGATCCATCAATTGCAGATTGCGGGGCGATTGAGCGATGTGGCTGGGAGCGGTTTCCCCGCCGAGCTCTTTCAATTGAGCGCTCCAATGATTACACGCGGATTGCTGAATTATTCGCTTTTGCAGATGAAGCGGGATTGGGTGTATCCGCATTGGGTGCATCGACAACTTGATCCTAACAATGAAAGTTTTATTGCACGATCACAAAATCCTCTTCTCCTGAATATCACGCATAGAAATTGGACACTCTTAGGAAGCCCGACAGGAAAGCACGAGGCAATTATTGATCCGCGCGGTTTGGCGACGCCGCTTCCCAGGGAATGGTCTATCGATGTCTGGTTGAAAACAGAAAAGGATCTCTTTCTCCCGTCGTTTCATTCTCCATCGAGCCAGGAATATGACACACAAGCGCCGCGAGTTATTACACGATTTGAGGTTGATAGTTTTATTCTTGACATAGAAGCGTTCGTTGATTCGACAAATCATGGGAGAGATGTGCTTTTTCAGAGAATTACTGTTATGAATTGTGGAAAGTCATCCGGCAATCTTGCTGTGTGTGTCGCCGTCCGTCCATTTAATCCGGAAGGTGTATCGCCCATTCATCGTATTGAATACCGTCCTTCGAGGCAGATTGTTATCGATCAATGTCTTGGTGTCGTGTTCGCGGAAGAACCACGGACTGTGCTCTGCTCAAATTCTGAACAGGGAGATGTTGTGAATCTCCTCCGGCAGCAAAACCTTCAGAGATGGTATGAGGAAGATGAAAGTATCCCGGAGAAACAGTCTATTTCCTGTACTATCGGTCTTGCTCATGCCGTTGCGGTTTTTCCGTTGAAGCTTTTGCCAGGGGAGCATCATTCGGTTCATTACAGCACGGCTCTTGGAACAAAGGAGGAACTTCATCTTCTTCGACCCAAAGCGGCATGGCGGGTTTCATTTGAAAACCGGCTTGAACGGCATCAGACACATTGGATCAAAGAGCGGTCGCTTGGCGGGCAGATTACTCTGGCAGATGAATCCTTGCAAAAAGTGTTTGATGCGAATGTGTTGACGTTGCTGCAGCTTCACGATGGGAAATTTATTTCTCCCGGACCGTATCTGTATCATCATTTCTGGTTTCGCGATGCAGCGCCAATGTTGCATGCACTTGACCGGTTGGGGTTTCATAAGCGAGTGCGGCAAGTGATCGACGCGTTTCCAGAACGACAAATGAGCGATGGTTTTTTCCGCGGGCCGGACGGCGAATGGGATTCCAACGGTGAAGCACTCTGGATCGTGGAACAGCATGCGAAGCTGACACATTCGTATTCTTGGCTGAAACAGTATTTCCCATCGCTCCAGCGAGCAGCGGAATGGATTCTCAAAAAGAAGCGAACAAGTAAAGATACTGCAACGACACATCGCGGTCTTTTACCGCCGAGTTTAAGCGCTGAACATTTTGGAACGGTTGATCAATACTATTGGGATTCATTCTGGGGATTAGCGGGAATTCGATCCGCCGTTGGATTGGCGCACATGGTATATAAGGAAGAATTGGCGGCG
The DNA here is from genome assembly GCA_003142575.1 of Ignavibacteriota bacterium. Taxonomy (GTDB): domain Bacteria; phylum Bacteroidota; class Ignavibacteria; order UBA10030; family UBA10030; genus Fen-1298. Next base: position 13,378 of record PLMS01000068.1, on the reverse strand, counting down.
CGCTGGAAGCGTGAGGCGGAAAGATTTGCCGGAGATATTCATAGTTCATTGGAGAAAGTTGCTGTTCGGCTTGGCAGGGAAGTTATTCCCGCGTCGCCATCGCGTTCGTTCGATGAAAGTGCTATAGGATTTGTATGCGGCATGTATCCGCTGGCGTTGGAGGATGTATATCCGTCCGCGTTTCAAACGACGCTGGATGAATTCACCGATCGTTATGTTGATGAGAAAGGTTATTACCATCCTATCATTCATTCCGGATACAATGCATACTTAACGCTCCAATTGGCGCATGCGTATTTGCTCCGAAACGATCCGCAGCGTGCATGGTACATTGCAAATACAATTTTTCGCCAATGTGTCTCTCCCTATTCGCTTCCGGAAGCGATCCACCCAAAGACGGGCGGTGGTGCAATGGGAGACGGGCATCATGGATGGGTTGCTGCAGAAATTGTTTTGTTTCTGCTCGATTGTCTTATCCGGGAAAACGAAGATGCTCTGTTGCTTTTCCATGACGTATGTCCGGGAATGTTAAAGTGGGGAAAAGACACATCGGTCGACGGGATAGCAACGTCATTTGGAAAATTTCATTGTTCGCTGCAATATGAGACGGAGAAAAAAGCTCTTTGTTCTTTCATGTTGGAGCAATCTTCCGATAAAAATCCGTCTGTCGTGGATATCCGTCTTCCATTTTCGCTCACAAGAATACTGGCGGTTACGCCAGGAGTTGAACTTCAGGTTGTGACAGAGGAGACCAAGACGCGTATCAAATGTTCTTCAGGCAACGCAGTATTGCTGTTGGAGAAATGAGATAGGATTGGTGATAACGCGTTGAATGTGGATCGACGTTGGTAATTGGTTTTTTGCTTTCGTATAAAGATTGTGACTTTCCCCGACTAAAATAGCTAATCCATCGGGATCACACATTTGCAGCATCGGTAGATCAGATTCGCTGTCCGTTGCTACAACCATAGGTATCACATCGCCGCTCATCCTACGGTACTGTGCGACCTTTCCTTCACCGAAAGGGATGGGATGCTGAATTTGCCCGACAATCTTTCCATCTGAAATGCCGGGTTTTATTCCAGCAATATTATTTGCCGGGATATCGAATATCATAGAACCTGCAATTTTTGCCGATATATCATTGCTTGCAGAAATCACAAAAATCGTATATTGCCATTGATGTAAAAGACGCACAAGTTCATACATCAAATGATTCGGTTTTGGAATAAGAACCTCTAAACCTTCACAAAAAATTATATCGTCCTTGGAGTGCAATATCCGTTTTGTTGTTCGGACGAGATATTCAAGAGGAATACTGTCCATCGCTTTCACCACTTCTATGTATGCTTTCTTCGGATCTTCTTTGATCATTTGTTGATAATTCAGCCAGGATAAAGGAAGTGGAAAACCGTCTGAAAGCAGTTGAGCATATACTGCATCGCCGATATCACCTATGAGTAATGTATTGTCTAGATCGAAGACTGCGACACGGCTCTTTCCTCCAAGGTGCGATTCACCGAATCGAAGTTCGATATTCAGAAGACTCTCTAATAAATCCGATTGTAAGATGATGTCTGCCGAATTCAAAGGCATATCCTGATATGTCGCAAGCTCGATCATTTTGTTTAGGAGTCAAGAGGCTTCATGGCAAACTCTGGTATGGAAAGAGGTATATGTCTCCGATGGAGCGCCATTGTCAGCGTGGATATTTGATACGGGATCGGCAGTTGCCGGATTCTTATTGTACAGTAACCATCGTTCTGCTGAAGAAGATTATATTTCAGGTATCGTACCGGATCATCGCATACAGCGCCTGCACCATTCGCAAAGAGGATGCCGTTGCGTTCATAGATTTCATTACGATGAATGTGTCCGTGCAGCACATAACGAATATTTAAAGATTGAAATATTCGAATCAATTTTCGTCGTTTCTTCATACGCATCGTATTAGATTCGATACGTGTCCAGATGTTGCCTGCTTGATAATCCGATTGAAGCAGGTCGTTGAAATGGTGATGGAGGACGACAATATTCGTACGGTCTTCCAAAACACCGGATGTGCCCATATGTTCCAATGATTCAATTTGTTGATCATCCAGACTGCCGTTTGTTCCGAGGGGATTGCGTCTGAGCGACCATGACGGAATAGAATTTAATCCGATGATGTTAAACGGTCCGACAATTTTGACAAAGGGAAAAAGATCTGAAGTACTGATGTGGCAGACTCCATGATATGTTTCGGCAAAGGCGCTCTGAAATAATTCTTTGCGATACTTATAATCGACAGATCGGATATATTGAGGAAAACTTAACACATCCACGGCTCGATGCGGTCCGCCAAAAATATCGTGATTACCCGGAACGACTGTGAGTCTCTTGCTGTCGAGAAGATTCAGATTGGAAAATATCTCTCGTGCTAGATAAAAATCATCTTCGTGTCCTGTGCTGATAATATCGCCGGAGACAATGATGTGATCGACACCTTCATCCACCACAGCACGCAAGAGAAGCTTGAAGGATTTCATGTGCTCGCGGTAATATTGCCGGCTGATATGTGGATCTGAAATGTGTGCTATTTGAAATGACGGGGACATAGAATATTCTCAGGCAGCCGTTACCATTTGACGGCGGCGTTTGATTTCCTGTAGTACATCTTCATAGTTGTCGAATAATTGTTTCAAGATTGACTCCCAACGATACTGTTGAGCACGCCGGTGCGCTTGTTCTTTCATCGTCCGTAGATACTGCGGGTGATCGAGCAGCCATTCCACTTTCTGTGCCATGTCCGCACCGTCGAGTGGTTTGGCAAAGAGACCAGAACTTCCCTCTTCAATAATCTCAATCGCACCTCCCATTTTTGCTGCGACTGGTGTTAATCCGGAAGCCATCGCCTCTAATGTTACTAAGCCGAATGTTTCCGTTGTAGAGGGAAAGGCAAAGATGTCCGCAGAGGCAAAGCTCTCTGCAAGTGTGACACCTGTCTGATATCCTAGGAAGTGCGCGCCCGGCATCATTTGTTCAAACTGTGCACGAGCGTGACCATCCCCCACGATCACCATTTCAAAATCGTTTCGTTTTTCTTTGAGGCGTTGATATGCTTCGGCCAATACACGCAAATCTTTTTCCCAAACCAACCTGCTGACGAACAGAACAATGGATTTGTTCCCTTTGCCGAAACGCGACCGCCATGTCTCGCTTCTGCGTTCCGGTGTAAACAAACCAGTATCGACACCATTGGGAAGATATTGCAGACGAAAAATATCGTGCTTAACCAGTTCATCTAGAATCGGTTTCGTAGGCACAAACGTTCTATCTACATTATTATAGAGACGACGTGATATTCTCCACGTCAAATCCTCAAGTTTTGTCAAGTTGAAATAACGCGGATATGTAGGGAAATGTGTATGATACGTTGCAACAACCGGTATTTGGAAGTGCTGGGCATATTTCGCTGCTCCAAACCCAAGCGTACAAGGACTATTGATGTGCAAGATATCCGGTTGAAAATTTTGGAGTATTTTCGCAAAAGATTGATACCCTGGCAATGCGATTCGATACTCTTTATGCATTGGTATAACAACCGAAGGAACCTTAAACATTGGGATTGTTTGCTGCCAGGATTCCGGCAGGGTAGAAGTGATCGCAATTGCTTCGTGATTGCGTTCGAGTGCCCCCTCAATCATTTTATAGACGACGCGTGTGACACCATCTTGCCCTGCTTTTAAATTAGCATTGAAATATGCAATACGCATTTCATACTCCTTTTTATATCGCTTGCAATATAAAGGAAGTATGTTACTTGAAGATGATGCAAAGGTTATAGATTTGTTATGAATCGGAAGCTGAAAAACGGGAAATCGGAATTACAGAAAGAGAAGAGAAAAAACAGTTCGGAGAATAAAAAAACCAGTCATTATCCCGGCCATCCAAAGAATGTATTTTTTTGTACTCAAAGATCGTTTTTCTTCTTGAGTATCATCGCTTGGGAGATATTTGTTTACTAATTGAAAGAAAAAAGAAGAATGATCTTCTGATGTAGTGTGTAACTGATCGTCCATTAGCATGTTTGTTAAATTATTGCGATTAAGATAAACAGAATTAGAAGAAAAGGTACTAACGAATTGTTAAGTTTTTGTTAAGAGAATAGAGTCTTTTTGCAAACTTCTTGAAAGAGAGGATATACTCACCTATATTAAGTAACAGCTAAAAAAAATACAGAGTCTTATGAAAAAAACAATACTTGTTGTTGATGACGAAAAAGACATCGTTGACCTCTTATCTTATAATCTTACCAAAGAAGGATTTTCGGTAATGACAGCCCGCAACGGGCGCGATGCCCTTGACCGCGCACGGCAGAAACCAGACCTGATTATTCTGGATGTGATGATGCCCGAGATGAATGGGCTGCAGGTGATTCAAGAATTAAGAAAGGAAAAGAGCACAGCTTCCATTCCAGTCATCTTGCTTACTGCAAAAGGATCGGAGACCGATGAAATAGTAGGACTGGAAGTGGGGGCAGATGACTATATTGTAAAGCCGGTAAAAATTGGTAAGATCGTTGCCCGAGTACACGCATCACTTCGGCGGAAAGAACAATCAGCTAAAGAATTGTCACCTCAAGTCGATCTGATTAAAATAAAGGAATTGGAAATTAACGTTTCCAGTTACACGGCGCATCTTGGAAAACAAAAGCTCATACTCCCGAGGAAAGAATTTGAAACGCTTGTATATCTCATCCGCAATAAGGGCAGAGTGCTTTCACGGGAATCCATTCTGAATGCAGTCTGGGGAGAGAATGTTCACGTTGTGGATAGAACTGTTGATGTACATATTCGAAAGATTAGAGAAAAACTTAACACATATGCTGATTATATCGAGACTGTACCAGGTGTAGGGTATCGATTCAAGGCGTAAATTATGAGAATACAAACCAAAATTACCGTGACATATGTTATGCTTGCTGTGCTGATAGTAGCAAGTCTCGGGATATTCACTAGTCTTTGGATGGAATCGAATTTGAAAGAACGATTAGTGAGCGAACTGAGTCGGCAGGCAGATTTGGTACTCTACATTCTGCAGGAAGATTCTACACAATCCTTTGCACAATTGAATGCACAAATTAAACAGGTTGGCGGTCTTGAACATTTACGTATCACTCTCATTGATGATCTTGGAAATGTATTGGCCGATTCCGATGTACCGTTTTCGGAAATCGCCGAGGTGAAGAATCATTTGGATCGTCCGGAAGTACAACAAGCGAGACGTATCGGCATTGGCCACGATATTCGTCGCAGCGCAACGGTTGATCGTGATTTTTTATATATGGCAAAAGAGGTGAAGAAATCTCCAACACATTCTCTCTTTCAGAATCTTCGTTATATCAGATTGAGTGTACCGTACGAGCAAGTGCAGAGGCAGATCGATCAGATTCGTTCTATCGTGATTGTTGCCGGAATTGGAGTTTTGTTGGCGATCATCCTCGTCAGTGTATTTATTTCACGCCGCATTACATATCCCATGACGCAGATAGTCCGCGGTATAGAACGGGTTNNAGGTGATTTAGATGCCAGGCTTTCAGTGAAGTCGAATGATGAAATCGGACTAACGGCAAAGGCGATCAATGAACTTGTTGAAAAACTCAAAGCCGATATCATCCAATTGAAAAAGTTGGAACAGGTGCGAAGTCAATTTCTGGGGAATGTTTCGCACGAACTTCGCACGCCTATTTTTGCTGTGCAAGGATACTTGGAGACACTTCTTGGCGGTGCGGTAGATGATGCTTCCGTGAAACGCTCATTTTTAGAAAAAGCACAAGCGAATCTTGAACGGCTGAATTCATTGCTGGAAGATCTCATTAACATCTCTCAGATCGAATCCGGAGAAATGAAAATGAGTTTCCGCATTTTCCGTGTGAATGAATTTATTGAGTCGGTCTACAAAGAATATGAAATAATCTCTGCAAACCATCATGTTACACTGCGCTTAGTGTTAAACACCACCGCAGAGGATGAAGCATTTGGAGATCGTGAACGATTGCGGCAAGTTCTTAATAATCTTCTGACCAATGCGATCAATTATAATAAGCTGGATGGGGAGGTTGTTCTTTCTTCCGAAAAGGTTGCGAACGGAATTCAAATCAGCGTGAAAGATACCGGCGTGGGAATTCCGCAAGAACACGTATCAAGAATCTTCGAACGGTTTTATCGCGTTGATAGCGATCGGTCTCGTGCTCTTGGCGGCACCGGACTCGGTCTTGCAATTGTCAAGCATATTATTGAAGCACACAGCAGCTCGGTAACTGTGGAAAGTACAGTGGGCGAAGGGAGTGTGTTCCGCTTTGTATTGAAAAGTAGCTAAACCCGAACAACCGGTAAAAGGTCGCGATAATTTTGTGCCGTTCTCTAATATTTATTCTCTTTTATCAGTTGCAGAGTGTAATCTAGTATCTCATCTTTTTCAGTTAACACATCATCGTTTATTACATAGTCAGGGATAACTCCATTTGCCATTGAAGAATCACCATAAAATGCTTCCGGAAAAGTAACTGTTAATTGCGTGTTGGGCAGTTTGAATTGTCGCGCATTGGCATCGGTTAATGGTGCAGTTTGTTCACCTATTAATTTTCCAAATCCATAATGCTGTATCATTGCGGGCACTTCAATTGCTTGGGAACCGCTAAAACGATTTATCAAAACATAAACATTACCTTTAAATTTTAAAGAATCTGTGCGGGGTGGATATTTATATTTAGCTGTTGACATTTCAAACCGGGCGCCATTATCTTTCGACAGTATCTCTTTTTTGATATCTATAAAAAGTTGAGAAGTATCATTCATTTCTTTCCAAAAATTTTTACTAATCTCACTTGATCTAATAAGAAACTTCGAGCCTACCGTAAAAGGTTCGGTAGCAAAAAAGGCAACCATCGGATTGCTAAAAGTGCCGGATCCACCCGGGTTTCCCCGTAAATCGATGATTAACACTTGTGTATGTTTGTTATGAATCACGGTAAAACACGAGTCCAGAAGATGGATGAATTCTTTATTATCTAGCAGATCGCTATTTACTTTTAGTTGGGCACTCTCGTCGTATTTTGAAGCATTAAAGAATGTACCTGGTCGTAAAAAAGCAATATCATCAATGTATTGAAAAGTCCTTGCCTGATTTGAGAAGGGTAAAGGTTTTCTATTTGCCATTTTCTCTTCAAACGTATAACCTAAAATCGATGATATATTAATATTAATTTGTTTTCCATTTTGTTTCTTAATCCTTACAGCAAAATTTTTGTTCTCATCGTTTACTATCCATAAAATGCGGGGAAATGAGACTGCTTCAATAATATTATTTTTAAAATAATCATTTTCACCCGAAAGGTATCTGTATATATTCTTCATAACATCTTTCATCGGTTTTCCGTTTATGGATACAATTTCATCACCGGGTATAATTGAAGAATCGGGTGAAAAGTTGTCAAGGACAAAAACCTGGCTGTTCTTGAAATAAATATTGAGTGGAAATAATGTCCCGCCAGTTTGAAGGTAATGGCCATAGCTACTAAAAGGTAACTCGATTGAGCAATGTCCCTCTTTGGAGAGGGCAATAAATTGTAGAAACAGTCTGTTTATTTGAAGCGGTGTGAGTGAATCTGCAATCGATTCCGTGATTCTTTTATATTCCTTATCGAACACTTCTTTTTTCGTGTTTGCATAGAGATCATAATGAGAAGCTTCTAGAGTATTATATAAGTATTTGAAATCTTCTTTCATTTGCTGCGCAGAGTAATTGCTTTGATGCTGCCCAAAAGAAATCTGTGTGAAGATCACAGTCGTCAGGATGTACAATGATATCTTATTCGTTTTTCATATCCTTTATTTGATAAAGTTTATTGTTGGTTTATAAATGACAGGTAGTTCTTTTTGAATCCGAATTGAATTTTTCACAATCATAATGATACTGTATACATAATACAATCCAAGACACCCAAGGAATATGAAAGCCGTAACCACAGTAAAGAAGCTTGTATGACCGCCGTGTTCTGCCCAACTTCTTGCAGATCCAATGATAACTTCGTCTGGTCTGAAAATGAAAATGGTGACTACAAAGAGAATGATTGCTAATGAAATCATGATCAGCATGGTTATTTGGAAGTTGAGCAGTTTTTTACCGATTTCATCCACATGTTCTATTTTGTCTCTCTTGGTAATCCAAAGAGCTAATGGAATGATAGTTCCTAGAAAGGGATTAATCAAAAGTGTAAGCGCAGAAAGGTTCAAGAGATTCAATTGTCCCTTGTCCTCTTGTTTCGACCAGTCGACCAATTCGTCGGGGCCTACGTGCAATGCCATCGATAACTTTGATAATGTATAACCATGAGGAATTGTGACGCCGTTTTCAATTCTCTGTATTGTCCTTAAGCTTACTTTGCATTCCTCTGCTAAAAACTCCTGAGAAAAAGCATTCTTTACTCTTAATTCTTTTACCCGTTTACCTAATAATTCATTTTTCATAGATGTCGTCCTTTCAAATTTTAAATAAAGATACGAAGTAGAAGTTACACTTGTTACGTCATCGATGCGTCATTTTTACGACATTTGTGTCATGAAGCAATTAAGCCTTGGAATAGATGAATAATGAGGATGGAGAAAAATAGAAGGGTATATATTATGCTATAATACAACTGTTTCGGAATGTGCCATCAGAAGAGATGGGATGCACAGAGGAACATTGAAAACAGTGAAGGGAGTCAGTTCCGCTTTGTACTCAAGAGCAATTAATGTGCGTACTCCGGCACAGCAATAGCAGGGAAAACAATATCCAGAAGTTCTTGTTCCAACGCCAGCAATTCATTTCGCATTGTCTCTCGGTAGCGTTCCGTCTCTTCTATCAGTTTCGGTATTAATTCCTTGTAATGTGCGATGCCATCCTGAAGATTCTTTCGGAATGTATCGAAATATTTTTGTTCTTTTGCATTCCACGAGTCGAGGCGTTTCTGAATCTCTTGTTTCATATAATCCACATACAACTTCAACTCGTTGATGAACAAGTTGGGGCGATTCGGGTCGGTCAGAAGCTGTAAGCGTCCGTAGATATGTCCAACCATCTCTTCCAGCGAGACAATCTTTGAGAAGTAGGCAAGATTCGGTCCTGGGCACACGGCAACAGCGCGTTCTTTCGCTGGTCCATGCCCATTACTATTGATGAGTCCAGATGCAGCAAGATCTTCGCAGAGACATGCTTTTTCAACTACTCTCGCAAGTTTTTCTAAAAAGACATTTGGTGAGAGATTTTGTTTTTTTAGTTGGTCAATCTTGAGTTCCTGATACTGGCTGGATGCAGTACATATTGGCTCTGTAGTAAATTCTGTATTGGAGACGAGGAACTTCTTTGTGCACTTGCTCCCGGGTTTTCCATCGTTGGCGCGCTGTTGTATAAGCAGATCGCTCGTGCTTCCTCGAAGATTGTTAAATGGTACTCCAAGAGGTGAAGCATCGCTGATGTAATAATCTTCTCTCCCGGCATGAGCAAGTAGTTGTCTTGTTCTCTCATCAACATTGGTTGCTTCAGGGACAAGAAGGAACGGTGATCCCCAACCTGTTCCTTCGACACAGTAATGTTCACGCAAGAACGTGTCTTCCTTCGCTGTGCCTATTCCGCCTTGCACTGTTATTCGAAATGGCATAGATGAAGGAAGTGGAATTCCTTTTTCCTGTAATGCCACGGCATATATTTGATGTAATTCTGACAGCAGTGATGTCCGATGAGTTTTGAATTCTTCGAGAATTGGTCCGAGCAAAAATCCATGCGAAGGAAAAGCATGACCGCCGCAATTCAATCCGGATTCAATACGGAATTCTGAAATCCAAATTCCTTTCTTTGCAAGGATCTTTCCCTGGATAAGAGCAGAGCGATAATCGCTGACTTTGAGGATAACCTTTTTCTTCAGGTTGCTGTTTTCATCAGGGAAAAATTCGGGACGTTGTCCCATGTAACTGAACAACCGAGGATTCAATCCTGCAGAGAGAATAACTGACGAATTGAGGTCGCTGAGTGCAAATCCGCGTAACGATGCAAGCGCATCCGTGAACTCCATAGGCAGCTGTTCATGATTCCGTCCGGTATTCACCTTGTCGAGTTTCGTCATGATGTTCACATCGATGTCACCGGGGACTATTTTGATCCGCAGCTCATCCTGCAACTCATATTGTTTGGCTGTGTCATTCGTATGGAGCATCCGATGATACAACGCTTTCAGCGGTGAATGCTCAGACAACATTTCGAAATACTTTACAATATCGCTTCCTTTTTCAAACGCCGAAACCTTTAGGGCAGCGATTTGTTTCTGAACGATTTTCTGAACGAGGTTGAGATAGGCAGTGATTCTGCGTGCGCGGTAATCTTCATCCCGTACAGTAATCGGAACATAGGATTCTCCATGCAGGTGAGCATAATGCTTTCGCATATGTTCAATCAGAATATCATCGACAATCGATATGACTGACGAAATGCCGAACCGTCCAACGCGGATAGGCGTATCGATAGAGTATGATAATCCCAAAACAGGAATATGAAATGTATGTACCTGTGAATTTTCCATCTACAACTCTTTCAACAGAATTTCTAAAAAGAATTCTCTATAATATCGTGTATTTTTTGCTCAAATCAAATTTTCGGAAGGGAAAAAGTTCCGGGTTGAAAGACATGAAAGAAACAGTGGCGAAAAAACAGTGGAATATTGACATGGAGCGATGTTCGATGAATATACTTCTCACAATCAGGATAATTCATACAGGACAAATTCTTTGGGCACGATGCTTTGCCTGGTATTTTTCTTAATTGCAAGCAGGCGTGTACTGGTTTCTTAATTGATGGAGATTTTATATTTCATATTCTTCTTCAATTCAATTCTCACGAAACCTTGACTTGCATCCCAGCTATACGTGCCGGTTGTACCATTCATAATTACTTTCGAAGGTTCATCTTCCAGCTTGAGAAGTAATAGTGCATCCGATGCTATGGGTTGAGAAGCAAAGACAATCGATCGATTGTTGTTGATGATGGAGAGTTGTTTTTCTTTGTTGCTATCCAGATAGTCGACATAATCGAACATCGCAGTTTCATTATTTTTTCCGGGGAATACATAAATCTTCAATCCTTTTGCAGTCGGATCGACGTTCCACAATTTTGAATTGCCTGCGAGAAGAGTGCCGGTGATATAGATCGAGTTGGCTCTCACGAAAACGGGGATCAGCTCCAAAGGATAAGCCGCATCGATCTCTTTATTTCCTTCAAACACTTTGCTGAAGTCATAGTAATCATACCACGTGCCGCTCGGCAAGTAAACCGATTTGTAATTAATGGAATCAAGGATCGGGGCGACAAGGAACGCGTTACCTACCATGTACTCATTCCAGAGAGAGAAAGATTTTTTGTCATCGGGGAACACGTACGCAAGAGGTTTCATAATAGGCCCGTTTTTATACGACGTATTTGCCAGAGAATAGTAGAAGGGCTGCATTTCCATCCTCTGTGTCGTATAATCCTTGAAAATAGTTTGGAGTCTCTTGGAATATTTCCATGGAACTCGATCTGCTCTTTTTCCGCCTGCATCATCGATTTTTATTTCATAGAGGCCGCTCCATGCACCGAACTGTAGCCAGCGTGCATAGAGATTTTCCGGAATTTGACCGCCTAAATATCCGCCGACATCGGAACCCCAGACGGGAAATCCCATGAAACTGCACCGAACAGCATTTGCCAGGCTTGATGCCATGCCGTCCCAGCTCGACCGCGAGTCACCACCCCATACTGCCGATAAATAGGGTTGACATCGGTGAAATGCGGCACGTGCGAAGTTAAATTGATTTTCACCCCACGCGTCGCGTAGCAGACTGTCGATTGTTGTGGAAAAAAGATAGACGTATTTATTTCGCTGTTCAGCTTCCGGTGTCTTATCGTACCATGGGATATGAAGTGGATAACGCTGATCAGCACGATCCATTTTGTGTCCATGGACACCCGCGGAGTATTGGAATGTCTTCAGGCGGCTGCCAAATTCTCTGATAGCATCCGGATTTGAGAGATCGAAATAACCTTCTGCGTTGTACTGATATGCCGGGAAGTCTGAATCGTCAAATGTCATTGAGCCGACCCATGACATAAACTCCATTCCGTACGTATTTCTAATTGTCCCGATCCATTCCTGTGGATTGGCAAATCGTTCGTTGAAATCCATTTTTGACCATTCCTGTGCACCATGGCTGTACGGCCTATCGACCCACCATCCGGTGAAGGGTATTCTGAGATCGGTCATTTTCTTGATATCGTCAAGAATTTCATCTTTCCCGCCTTTGTTCTCGTCGCGCCATCCAATCGGGCCGCACGCCCACATCGGAACGAATTTTGGTTTACCAATAACAGTGTAATACGCTTTCATAATCTCGTCGCCGTTTTTTCCGGTGAACAAGTACCAATCCAATTTATTGGTTCGATGGAAAAGTTCTGTCTCGTTATTAATTCCCAGTCGATATTTTCCGCGTGCAAAACTGTCAAAAAATGATGCATATCCTTTATTGGTCATGTAGAAAGCCGACCAGGCAGAAGCATAATTTTCAAAATACAAATTTGCATCACCATTTATTTCGACGTCGACGACCTTGCCTCGAAGATCAGGTGATTTGCTATTGTCCGGATACAACGGCTCAAGAATGCCGAAATAACGTTCGCCGTTGTCTTCCATACGAATGGTGCAGCTGGTCGCCCATTGGGGGCTACCCTGAAAATGGAGAGTGTGATCCGACGCTGTTATTTCTACCATCGTATTCAGATCCAGCAATTGGTCACGATACAGGACTTCGGGAGGATAGGTGAAGGTCAGGGTGAGCTTGTTTTTAGTTTGTGCAGCAATGGAAATCGATTTCGGAGGTGTAAAATTGAAATTGATGGAAGAAATCGTCACTATTTTTATCTTGTTTTCATAAATTATAAATTTACTGTCTACAATGTCAACGATAAATTGACCGCTCGACCAGGAAAACTTTTCCTCGGCGAAAATAGTGTTGTAGAATAGTCCAACGGCTACTACAATGAATATTTTGCAAAATAATCTCATGATTAATTCTCAATCAATGGATGCTTACGGGTGCAACAGCGTGTTGATACTGAGTATGAAACTAATAAAAATTATATGGTAATTCGAATTACAAATGAGTGTTTGATGAGCCTTCTTAAAAATCATGCTCAGGTCGGATTTGCTGAATGATGTAGGTGATATACGAAAGAAATCCCAAAAAACCGAGTTAGTATTTTAAGCTTTTTGGCTCCGCGAGTAGGACTCGAACCTACAACCCTCCGGTTAACAGCCGGATGCTCCACCATT
>PLMS01000101.1 GCA_003142575.1 Ignavibacteriota bacterium | reverse complement strand
GAGTGGCGCGAGTCCGGCTGTTCGATGTGCATCGCAATGAACGGTGATGAAATTAAAGCCGGTCAATATGCTGTTTCCACCAGCAATCGGAACTTTGAAGGACGGCAAGGCAAAGGTGGAAGAACACTTCTCGCCTCACCATTAACAGCTGCAGCTGCAGCAGTCACGGGTAAAATCACTGATGTAAGAACATTACTTAATGCATAAGAGATAACTATGGCAACATTTACAACACTAACATCGCGTGTCGTTCCACTGCTTATGGATAATGTCGACACGGACCAAATCATTCCTGCGCGATTTCTGAAAGTCATCGACAAGAAAGGGCTTGGAGAACAGCTTTTCTGCGATTGGCGTTACAACTCTGATGGAACTCCCCAATCGGATTTTGTTTTGAACCAGCCGCAGCATCGCGGATCGCAGGTATTACTGGCAGGGGACAATTTTGGATGCGGTTCTTCGCGTGAACATGCACCGTGGGCGCTGACTGCATTCGGTTTCCGTGCAGTGATCAGTACAACGATCGCAGATATCTTCCGCAGTAATTCTATGAAGAACGGATTGCTTCCGGTGATTCTTACGGCATCAGAGCATAAGCAATTGAAAGATGAAATTCAGAAATCGCCGAATGCTGAGGTGACAATCAACCTTGAAAAACAGGAGATTACATTTCCATCCGGTATACATGCAAAGTTTCCGATTGACCCGTTTTCAAAATTTTGCCTTTTGAATGGAGTCGATGAATTGGAGTATTTACGAAGATTTACAAAAGAAGTTGAACAATACGAGGCAGCACACTCACGATAAAAGAGAACAACAATGCAGCCAAGAGGAAAAGATATGACACACGAACATGAAGATCACCACCATATCGACAAACCGATTGCGATTCTTGGAATCGGCAACATGGGATCAGCATTGATGAAGGGTATCATCAACGCAAAACTTACGCCGCCGAAAAAAATCATAGCATACGACATTGACCTGCCCAGACTGCAAGCAATTGCGGCTGAATGGAAAATTCGCATCGCCGCAGATCTCAGCGCAGCAGCGGAAATATCAGAAATACTTCTCCTCTGTGTAAAACCGCAGACGCTTGCCAGTGTACTGCAAACTATTAAACCAGTTATTCGGCCTGACCATCTTGTGATCTCCATTGTTGCCGGTGTTCGGATTGAATTTATCCAGCAGATGCTCGGCACCGAACTCGGTATTGTGCGGGCCATGCCAAATATTGCTGCAACGGTCGATGAAGGTGCGGCAGCACTTGCTTATGGCGAGCATGTGAGCGCAGAGCAGCAAGAAATTGCAAAATCTATCTTCGAAGCAGTTGGTGACGCCGTTATTGTTTCAGAAGACCAACTCGATGCAGTCACAGGACTCAGCGGCAGCGGCCCTGCATATATTTATATGGTGATTGAATCGCTCATCGACGGTGGTGTGAAGATGGGGCTTTCGCGTGATATTGCAACAAAGCTGGCGATCCAAACGGTGCTTGGATCAGCGAAGTTAGCAAAAACTTCCAGACTTCATCCAGCAATTTTACGTGATCAAGTTACGACACCCGGTGGAACAACCATTAATGCCATCCATGAACTTGAATCGCATGGACTGAGGGCAATGTTGATTAACGCTGTTGTAACAGCGACGGAAAGATCAAAGGAATTAAGCAAATTATTGAATAACTTGTAAAAGAATAAAAGAAATAATACCAAGGAGAGATAGAAAAACAATGGCAAAAAAATATAATATCGCAGTCATCGGCGGTGACGGCACCGGTCCGGAAGTAGTCGCTGAGGGCTTAAAAGTCCTGAAAGTTGCTTCGAAAAAATTTGGATTTTCCTATGATACAACCATGTTTGATTACGGTGGTGAGCGGTATCTGAAAACCGGCAAGACGATTACCGACGAAGAACTTGAAGGTCTAAAAAAATTCGATGCGATCTTTTTGGGTGCAATCGGACATCCGGACGTGAAACCCGGAGTTCTCGAACAGGGCATTCTCCTGAAGATACGTTTTGCACTCGATCAATATATTAATTTGCGGCCGGTCAAGTTGTACAATGAAGCATTTTGTCCGCTTAAAAATAAGAAACCTGAAGATATTGATTTTGTTGTCGTGCGCGAGAATTCCGAAGGTCTTTACAAAGGCCTGGGAAGTTTTGAAAATAAAGGCACGAAGAACGAAGTTGCTATCCAGATATCTCACAATACCCGTAAAGGCGTTGAGCGCTGTATTCGTTATGCGTTTGAGTACTGCAAAACACGCAACAGCAAGAAGCGAAAACTCACGCTCTGCGGTAAAACGAATGTGCTGACATTTGCATGGAATCTTTGGCAACGGACATTTGATGAGGTGAAGAAAGAATATCCCGATATTCAGACCGATTATGCTCACGTTGATGCGACCACAATGTGGTTTGTGAAAAATCCGGAATGGTTCGATGTGATCGTGACAGATAATATATTTGGCGATATTATCACGGATCTTGGTGCTATGGTGCAGGGCGGTATGGGTATTGCAGCAGGCGGCAATATTAATCCGGAAGGTGTCTCCATGTTTGAACCCATCGGCGGATCTGCGCCGAAGTATACCGGAAAACATGTGATTAACCCGCTTGCAGGAATTTGCGCGCTCGGTATGCTCTTAGAAGCCATTGGCGAAGAAAAAGCAGGTAAAGCAGTCGAGAATTCAGTCATTAATCTTGTCCAGAAAAAAATTAAAAATCTTGCAGCAGGAAAAATGGGTTATACGACCGAAGAGATCGGCGACATGGTTGCTGCGGGAATATAAAAGAAAAGAGCAATGGATATTCAAGTACCATTTATCTTGCTTGGCTTAGGCCCGGTGGGTCGTACTTTGGTGCGTCAAATTCTTGACACACACAAGACCGTTGCCCAGAGAACAGGAATACAGTTTGTCTTTGAAGGCATTTCTGATTCATCCGGTTTGATGTGGGAGAACGACGGCATTCCCGAAGAAATGCTGCAGAAGATTCTACGCGACACCGATGAGCATCGAAGACTCAATGGTGTTGCAGATCTTCATCCGCATGCAAAACTGAACGATATACTGCGGCCGGGAACTATCCTCGTTGACGCGACACATTCATTAGAAACAACACCCGTCGTAAAAGATGCGCTCGAAGCGGGATGCGGCATTGTTGTAGCGAATAAAATTACGCTCGCAGATGAATGGAGTAAGGCAAAAATGTATTACGATCATCCGCTCATTCGCTATGAAGCAACGGTCGGAGCAGGGCTGCCTATTATCTCCACGTTGCGGTATTTGCTTGATACCGGAGATGAAATCACGAGCATTGAAGCGTCTGTCAGCGGTACATTAGGTTTTCTATGTACTGCGCTGGAGTTAGGCGTTCCGTATTCTGTCGCTGTAGCCAATGCGAAGAACATGGGATATACAGAACCTGATCCGCGTGATGACTTGAGTGGATATGATATTGTGCGGAAGGCTTTGATTCTTGCACGCACAGCCGGTTGGCCGCTAGAAATGCACAACCTGACTTCGGAACCGATGTACCCACCAACGTGGGTATCGCGAACGGTCGAAGAATTTATGACTGCGCTGCCGTCACTTGATGAGATGTACGCTGCACAAGTACGGCTGGCACAAAGTGAAGGAAGAAGCCTTCGCTATGTTGCACATCTTACTTCCAAGGGCGGGCGAGTCGGATTGACGTCGGTTGCCAAAGACGGTCATATCGGGTCAAAGAGCGGTCCGGCAAATTCTGTCGAGATCTTTACTCACCGCTACCAAGAAATGCCATTGGTTATTTCCGGGCCGGGTGCCGGTCCGGAAATCAAAGCCGCCGGTGTGATGGAAGATATGCTGCAACTTGCAAATATATTACAGAATAGACTACAGCCGATGAATCTTTAATAAACAAGTATCTACACAGTATATTGTTTTAGTAAATAAAGACACTATTCCCTCTCTTTACAGGAGAGGAGACCAAGAAAAAAACGACATGATAAAGAATACACTGAGTAGTTATAAAAATATGGATATGCTATGTCTGCAAAAAAAGTAATAAAATTCGGCGGATCATCCGTTGCCAACCCGGAACGTATTCGTGATGTTGCTTCTATTGTTCTCGAAGCTGCCAAGAAAGAACGTGTGATTGTAGTTGTCTCCGCTTTTCAAGGAGTGACAAATCAATTATTAGAATGCGCACAGTTAGCGGAAAGAGGCAATAAAGAATTTCAATTCATTTACAAAAAAATTGTCAAGCGTCATACCACAACATTGAAAGTTCTGCATAATGGACATCCGCCAAAGAATGTTGTCGCTCATGTGCAGGTGCTGCTTTCTGAACTTCATGATGCGCTGCAAGGAATTTATTTACTGCGTCACAGTTCTCCGCGTGCGCTTGATGTAACAGCAAGCTTCGGCGAGCGCCTTTCAGCAGTAATCATTGCATCGTTTCTCCAGAAAACTCAGCCATCATGCATTGTGGATTCACGCGAGATGGTGAAAACCGACGATCAATTCACTCGTGCCATTGTTCAATTTGATAAAACCAATCGAGCGATTAAATCATATTTCACAAAGCTCTTTGCAGGTTCTAGCAAACGGCTCATTCCTGTTGTGACCGGATTTATCGGATCAACCGATGACGGTCTGACAACGACGATTGGCAGAAATGGCTCAGACTATTCAGCGGCAATTTTTGGCGCAGCGCTTGATGCATCCGTCATTGAAATCTGGACTGATGTGGATGGCGTTTTGAGCGCTGATCCGCGTTCCGTTCCTGCGGCATTCGTTGTGCCGCATATGTCATACGAAGAAGCGATGGAGCTTTCTTACTTCGGCGCGAAAGTGCTTCATGCGTCCACCATTGCACCTGCTGTGGCAAAACATATTCCTATTGTCATTAAGAATACACTGAATCCCACAGCGGCAGGTACACGCATTTCGCATCACGTAGACCGATGGGAAGGCGTGGCAAAAGGAATTACTTCTGTCGACCATTGCACGCTGCTCACACTGCGCGGCATGAGTATGGTAGGCGTTCCGGGAATTGCAGAGCGATTGTTTCGAGCGCTCGCTTCTCATGGTGTCAATGTCATTTTGATTTCGCAGGCATCATCCGAGCACACCATTTGCTTTGCGATCAGTACTTCTGATGCGGCGGCAGCAAAGAAAGCAGTTCATTTTGAATTTCACTTTGAATTGCAATCCAAACTAACATCGTTGGACGAGAAACCGAATCAAACCATTGTCGCTATTGTTGGTGATGGAATGAAAGGTACGCCCGGCGTGTCGGGAAAAGTTTTCGGGGCATTGGGGCGGAATAATGTGAATATTTCCGCGATTGCTCAAGGTGCATCAGAGCGTAATATCTCTTTTGTGATCGATGAAGTGCAGAAACTTCTCGCATTGAATGTCATTCATGAAGCATTCTTCGAACCAAGAAAAAAACTTGGCGTGGTACTGATCGGTCCCGGCAATATAGGTGGTACACTTCTCAAACAAATTCATCAACAGCAATCGTATCTTCATTCGGAAGGGTATGATGTCCGTGTATGCGGCATATACGATATTGGCAAAGCGGTCTTCTCTTCAAAAGGGATCGATCTGAAACGATGGAAAGAACTTCTTGAGAGCTCAGCGAAACGGATGGACTATTCAGAATTTCTGCAGAATATTGCTACACTACAGCTTACGAATGGTGTTGTCGTTGATTGTACTGCAAGTTCTGAAATTGTTGACCTCTACGAGGACTTCGTAAAATTAAATATGCATATCGTTACACCGAATAAGAAGGCGAATGTTCTTCCCTGGTCGCGATATAAACGGTTGACGGAGTTGATGAAGAGTCGGCAAAAAATGTTTTTCTACGAAGCGAACGTTGGCGCAGGGCTGCCGATTATCTCGACACTTCAAGATTTAATTGCAAGCGGGGATCAAATTATTAAAATCGAAGGAATGTTTTCTGGAACATTAAGCCATCTCTTTAATCATTTTGACGGCTCGATGCCGTTTAGCGCACTTGTTGAAGATGCATTGAAGCTCGGTTATACAGAACCGGATCCGCGCGAAGATTTATCCGGCAATGACGTTGCTCGAAAGCTCTTAATTCTTGCCAGACAAATCGGTTTGAAAATGGATATGAATAATATTAAAGTTGAAAGTCTTGTTCCTCAGCCATTACGAAGCGGCGCTTTCTCGAAAGAGTTTTTCAAACGTTATGCAAAATATGACGAAGCAATGAAACGACGGTTAGAAGCGGCTCAAGCACGAGGTTCAGTTTTGCGATATGTTGCCTTGCTGGAGGGCGGCAAAGCTTCTGCCGGTATTTTGGAAGTCCCCAAAAATCATATGCTTGCATCGACCAAGGGAAGCGATAATATCATTGCATTCACTACTCAGAGGTACTCAAAGACACCATTAGTAGTGCAAGGTCCCGGTGCGGGTGCTGATGTGACCGCGATGGGAGTCTTTTCTGATCTCCTGAAATTGCTTCACTATTTGCCGCATTGAGATAAAGATAAAGAATAAGATAATAAACTTGAAGCAATGGAGGTTTCAATGACTAAAATTGGAATAATCATTTGTGGACGGTATATGACCTGTGGCGGAGGCAAATGTCTGAGAGCATTAAGAGAACATGCTGGAGGTTTTTCTAAGTATCCTAAAGAGGAAGCATTAGAGTTAGTTGGATTCTCAAATTGTGGCGGCTGCCCGGGTGGAAATATTGAATATGTTCCCGAAGAAATGATAAAAAATGGTGTAGAGGTAATTCATTTTGCGACAGATTTTGTTGTTGGATATCCTCCATGTCAATATATAAATCAATTTAAAGAGTTCGTTGAGAGTCGTTATAAAATTCCTGTCGTGATTGGCACACATCCGATACCATTGAAGTATTATAACGCACATAATAAACTTTCTTTTTGGAACTCAATGAAAATGGATAAAACATGCGGAGATTTATTAACAGAGGACAAGAAAATTATGGCATTATATGATTAATGGCCCTCTATTTTTGAGTATTTGATTAGAATAGATTAACAAAACTTGGGATTAAAAAAATGAGTAACAAAAATATTCCATTTCAAACAATAGATTGGACAGCAATTCCTAAGACTGAATATAAGGGAGAAAGTGGAAAAGCATTTTGGCAAACTATTCAATTTCCAGGATTAAGAATACGAATAGTGGAATATTCAAAGGGTTATAGAGCTGACCATTGGTGTCAAAAAGGACACATTGTACATTGTTTGGATGGTGAATTTGTGTCTGAATTACAAGATGACAAAGAATTTGTTATGACAAAGGGATCGACATATGTTGTTTCAGATGGCTTAAGTTCACACCGTTCAATCTCAAAAGATGGTGTAAAACTAATGATTATCGATGGAGATTTCTTGCAACAGATTATTGAATAAAGAAAGAAAACAATATTTTTGCACATTAGCGCATAAAGTCAATAGTGGGGTCCAAAGTATTTTGCTTTGTTTAAGTGATTGTTTATTAGATCGAAAAAGGAGAATGCTCGTTGAGCAGAAAGTATGTCATCATTGTGCCTGATGGAGCGGCTGATCAACCGTTACAGGCGTTCGGTGGGAAAACAATATTCGAAGCTGCAGAAAAACCGCACATCGATTCCATCTCGATGACCGGAAGACAAGGGTTGTGCCGAACGGTGCCTCCCGCTCTTCAGCCGGGCAGCGATGTGGCGATGATGGCCGTGCTCGGTTATGATCCGGCAAAATACTATACGGGCAGAGCGCCGATTGAGGCGGTTGCACAAGGTATCAATGTTACAGAAAACGATTGGATATTCCGATGCAACCTTGTGACGACGACCGATGGAACCATGGTTGACCATAGTTCCGGACATATTTCCAGTGAAGAAGGCAAGAAATTTATAGATGAGTTGAATAAGGAATTCGGCAGTGATCGTATCCGGTTTTATCCGGGCGTAGGCTATAGACACCTTATGATTGTCAATGGTTATAACTTTCCGGATCTTCAGCTTCAACCGCCGCATGATCATATTGGAAAGAAATTAATCGACTTGCTCCCGCGCGGGCAAAATGCGGAAGTTCTCATTGAGCTGATAAAAAAGAGCGAAAAACTTTTTAAGGATCACCCGATCAATCTTGCTCGCAGAAACCTCAAAAAGAATGAAGCAAGTTCTATCTGGCTCTGGGGGCATGGAAAAAAAGCAAGGATGGAGTCATTCGAGAAAAAGTATGGCCTCAAAGGTGCAGCGATTACGGCGGTCGATCTTGTCAAAGGATTGGCATATCTGATTGGTTTCGATTATATCAAAGTGGAAGGTGCAACGGGATATTTCGATACGAATTATCGTGCAAAGGGACTTGCGGCAATCGAAGCGCTCAAAAAATATGATATCGTTCTTGTTCATGTAGAAGCCACCGACGAAGCGGGTCATGCCGGAGATGCAGCAACAAAGAAAAAAGCATTAGAGGAAATAGACAGGCATATTGTCGGGCCGGTGATGACAGAATTAAAAAAGTACAACGACTGGCGAATCTTAGTGATGCCGGATCATCCGACACCTGTATCAACCCGAGGACATACAAATGATCCGATACCATTTGCTCTAGCAGGCGAGGGAATCAGCCACAATATCCATCTTCCTCTCGGCGAAACTAATGCCGCCAAAACCGGAATACTGTTTAACAACGGTTACGAGCTGATGGAATACTTCCTGAACAGTTAGGAAGCACACGCCTGCGTACGCAAAGAGAAATGGAATCATGAGTTTTAACATCATCGGCTATCTCATCTATGCATCTTTGATGTCGATTACTCCAGGTCCAAATAACCTAATGCTCTTTTCATACGGAAAAGCATATGGTTTCAATGATTCGAGAAACATTATGCTTGGCATTTTCCTCGGGTTCTTTCTTATGCTCTGTTTGGCCGGATATGGCATTGCGAATATCATTATGGGAAGTCCAACGGCGGGATTAGTACTGAAGATTGTCGGGTCGTTGTGGATGCTCTATCTTGCATTTATATTAAGAAAACTCAATGTAGAAGTAGAACCGGGTAAAAAAGTGGCTATTGGATTTGGTCAGGCATTTTCCATGCAATTTGTTAATCTGAAAGCATGGATCATGGCAATCAGCGGAGCAAGTGCGTTTTTACCGCAATCCAATAACATACATCTGAATGTCTTCGTCTATGCGATAAGTTTCGGATTGGTCGGAATTCCTTGTATGATTATCTGGCTGAAAATGGGCGATGTGATTGCTAAAATTATCAAGTCGGAGAAGGCAAGTCAAATGTTGGGATATACGATGTTTTCATTAATGATCGTCAGTATCGTAACAATCTGGGTACAATGAATATCACAGCGAATAGCAAGGTGAATCATTTCATGATTGAACAGTACCTTGGTTCGTCTTCAATCATTGATTGGCATCATCCTTCAATCAAGGATTTAGCATCGCGGTTTTCAAATGGTTGCGCCTCGCAGGCAGAAATCGCAAAAAACTGTTTTGAATGGGTCAGAAACGAAATCAAACATAGTTACGATTATAAATTGAACCCTGTTACATGCAAAGCGTCAGATGTATTAGTACATAAGACGGGATATTGTTACGCAAAAAGCCGTCTTCTGGCAGCTCTGTTGCGCGCAAATAATATACCATCGGGATTTTGTTATCAAAGGCTGCGATCGGACAATAGAATAAGTCCTTTTTGTTTGCATAGACTAAATGCAATTTATTTACAGGAATTTGGATGGTATCGAGTTGATGCACGCGGCAACAAACCGGGCATTGACGCCCAGTTCTGTCCACCTTCAGAAAAATTGGCTTTTCAGGTGGATGAAAAAGTCGAAGTCACATTTCCAAAAATATGGATAGATCCGTTAGAAATTGTTATCGATACATTGACAAAAAACAGAACATACTTGGATGTCTATAATAACTTACCGGATATGGTATCATAGAGAATGAATGACGATGCTTTCTTTAAAGGGTTGCTCCGTCGGCGCGATGGCATCTTTTCCTCAGATCTTTTAATCACTGCCATCGGGTATTTAGATTTCTTCAACTGGCTGAGGAAAAATCCATCCGACCTTCATGGGATTTGCAAAGGCCTGAAATTGGCAGAACGACCAGCAGATGTGATGCTTACTTTCTTCTCATCTTTGGGACTTGTTAAGAAAGTAGGAACTCGATACCGTCTCAGTGAAAATGGCCGTGTTTTTTTCACGGAAGGTTCGAAATTCGATTTACGGGGATATTTCAATTCATTGCGGGAACGGCCCATCTGTCAAGATATTCTAAGTGTCTTAAGAACAAATAATCCGTTGAATTGGGCAAATTCGCCTAAAGGAGATGAATGGGCAAAGGCAATGGCGAAGAAAGATTTCGCAGGGTCTTTCACTGTTGCAATGGATAGTCGTGGAGCGATTATCGCACCTGTATTAGCTGAGAAGTTGAACTGTACAAACTATACAAAACTTCTCGATGTCGCAGGGGCATCAGGAATATATTCTTGTGGATTGGTAAGAAAATATTCGCATTTGCAAGCAGCGGTTCTTGAAAAATCACCCGTCGATACTATAGCGAAGAACGCAATTAGGAAACAGGGTTTTTCGAAAAAGATTTCCGTGATTTCGGCGGATATGTTTTCCGATGAATGGCCGAGAGGATTCGATATACACTTATTCTCTCACGTTCTACATGATTGGGATGTTCAAAATGTGCAACTACTTTTGCAGAAGTCATTTGACGCACTCGAACCTAAGGGGCTTCTCGCGATTCATGATGCTCATATAAACAGACAAAAAACAGGACCCGCCGAGGTAGCGGAATATTCTATACTGCTCATGCTATCAACAAGAGGTAAGTGCTACTCTGTCGGAGAGATGGAACAGGTACTGCAAGATGTCGGATTCACAAACGTGCGTCTAAAACCAACAGCGGGTTTCAGATCGGTTATAACTGCCCGAAAACCTGACTGATAAGAAGAATGAAGGCAAAGAATATATTCATTGAGATAGTATCAAGTTTTTCGATTATTATTGAGTAATATGAACTAGTAGGAGGAGAATAAAATATGCAGCACAGTTGGTTAGAATGTATTCGAGGATGCGAAAAAAAATATTCTATCTATGATGTGATCTACAACTGCGAGAATTGCGGCGGCTTGCTGGATGTTCAGCACAATATCAAAGCGCTCAAACGCCGAACTGCATCATCATGGAAAAAGTTATTCGATGACCGGACAAGGACGAACAAGTGGCCCTACGCAAGCGGTGTATGGGGAAAGAAAGAATGGGTCTGTCCGGACCTTGATAACGAAAACATTGTCTCGATGTATGAAGGGCATACCAACTGTTTCTGGGCAGAACGGTTAGGCAAGGATATAGGAGCCCCTAATTTGTGGGTAAAACTCTGCGGTAATAGCCATACCGGATCGTTTAAAGATCTTGGGATGACAGTTCTTGTGTCTGTTGTTAAACAAATGATGGCGGATGGGAAACCGATTCGCGCTGTGGCGTGTGCTTCCACTGGAGATACATCAGCGGCTTTGTCTGCGTACGGCGCTGCGGCTGGAATTCCAACCATCGTGTTCCTGCCCAAAGGAAAAGTTTCCACGGCACAGCTTGTGCAGCCGATTGCCAACGGTGCAACGGTGCTTTCGCTCGATACAGATTTTGACGGATGTATGCGTATCGTGCAGGAAATTACCGCTGATAATTCGATTTATCTCGCCAACTCCATGAACTCATTGCGAATGGAAGGTCAGAAGACGGTCGGTATTGAAATTGTTCAGCAATTCGATTGGGAAGTTCCGGATTGGATAATTATTCCTGCAGGAAACCTCGGCAATGTCAGCGCATTGGGAAAAGGTTTATTGATGATGCGAGAACTTGGCTTGATAAAGAAATTGCCGCGTATTGTGTGTGCACAAGCGGCACATGCAAATCCCTTATATTTGAGTTTCAAAAANNGCATCGGCAATCCAGATCGGTGCTCCAGTGAGTTACGAACGTGCAGTGAAAGTGTTAAGAGAATTCGATGGTATCGTGGAGCAGGCAACAGAGGATGAATTAGCAAATGCTGCAGCTCGAGCAGACAAAGCCGGCTTATTTACCTGCCCGCAAACAGGCGTTGCACTGGCCGCGCTCCATAAACTGATCGAACGGAAAGTCATAAAAAAGAAAGACCGCGTTGTTGTGATATCCACAGCGCATGGATTAAAATTTTCGCAATTCAAAGTGGATTACCACGAGAAAGCGCTTCAGGAAGTTGATTCGCACTATGCTAATCCGCCCATTCTATTACCGGCAGATGTGAATGTCGTGCGAAGTGCAATCGATAGAGTGATTGGGAAATAATTGTAGCCGCGACGGCTCGTCGCGGGACGGGAGGTTAGCCAACGTCGGCTACAACAAATTAGAATGCCCCACCGTTGTCGTGGTGACTTTTTATTCCACTTCCTTCTCCACAGAATATGTAAAAGACTCTGAAACACTCCAGAAACGATATTCTTCATTTGAACCAACATTTAAAAAACATACATCTCGCTATTGATGCAGAAAGCATCTATACTTAATATATATAAAGTAAGGTTCACTATGCTCAAAATCTGTTCAAGGCGATCCCGACAATAAGTGCATTATGCGCGCAGGGGTTCTCACGCCAAACAGCATACAATCTTGAGAGATGAAATTTATGAAATATACCATGCGTGATAATGGATTGTATAATGGACATAATCGGAGAATCGCCTTTACAAGAGGCGATGAAATATATGATGGTGACAATCGGAGAGTTGCCACAATGCATGGAAATTATCTCTTCGATTCAGAAAACAGGAAGATGATGACGGTTCGCGGCGGGTTTATTTTCGATGTTGATAATAAGCAGGTTGCTTCCCTTGTAGAAGTGCAGAAATTGATTAAAAGTGCTGAGGAGGGAATGCAGGCCGTAGCACTCTGGTATTGTTTTATCCGGTAGCTTTAAGAAGGAAATGTCATTTCCGAATGTTCAACCCCTCGTAAATTCTTTCTATCTTATCCATAATTAGTCTAATGGTGGCGACAAGTGCACTATTGAAGCCAAGGTATGTTTTGGCTGTCTCTGTCGTCGGAAACAGATATACTTTGGCTACAGGGAATTCAAGATTAAAAGAACCAACCCAAAAAAGATGAAGATTGCATTTCATGAAGAATCATTTCATAAAATATCGTTTTTTCATTCTCAATGCTACATTTACAAGACCGATAAGAACC
Organism: Ignavibacteriota bacterium; assembly: GCA_003142575.1. Lineage (GTDB taxonomy): Bacteria > Bacteroidota > Ignavibacteria > UBA10030 > UBA10030 > Fen-1298. The sequence continues at coordinate 25,299 of PLMS01000101.1, read as the reverse complement.
GGAACTTCTACTAATGGCCCGATAACGGCGGCGAATGCTTCGCCGGAATTAATGCCAAAGACTGCAACCGACACGGCAATGGCAAGCTCAAAGTTATTGCTTGCTGCCGTGAAGGACAGAGTTGCGGTCTTTGAATAGTCGGCTCCGACTTTCCTGCCCATAAAGAACGATAGAAAAAACATGATCACAAAGTACAGAAGCAGGGGAATCGCAATCCTTATAACATCAAAGGGGATTTTAATGATATATTCGCCTTTGAGAGAGAACATGACAACGATGGTAAAGAGAAGCGCGATGAATGTCATGGGACTAATTTTCGGAATGAAATTCTTTTCGTACCACTCTTTACTCTTTAGTTTCAACAACACAAAGCGTGTTATCATGCCGGCAAAGAACGGAATTCCGAGATAAATCAAGACGCTTTCAGCTATTTGTCCGATGGTGATATTAACTTTAAAAGATTGCAGCCCGAGCCAATTCGGAAGAACGGTTAAGAAAACGTAAGCGTACACCGAAAAGAAGAGAACTTGAAATATTGAGTTGAATGCAACCAGACCTGCGGCATATTCGGAATCGCCTTTTGCGAGTTCATTCCAAACAATAACCATTGCAATGCAGCGCGCGAGACCGATCATGATTAAACCGGCCATATAATCCGGATGATCTGGAAGAAATAAAACCGCTAAAATAAACATCAACACGGGGCCGATAATCCAGTTTTGCACAAGCGACAATGCCAGTACTTTTGTATTTTTAAACACATCGCCGAGTTCTTCATACTTTACTTTTGCAAGGGGAGGATACATCATTAAAATTAAACCGATGGCAATGGGAATGTTGGTGGTTCCGCTTTGAAATGAATTCCAGAAACGTACTATTCCCGGGAAGAAATATCCGGAAAGGATGCCTATAAACATTGCCAGAAATATCCAGAGCGTTAAAAATCTGTCAACAAATGATAATTGTTTTGTCAATGAAGTCATTGTGTATTCTTTTTTCTTGCCTATCTCTCATTGTGTTAATTACAGCACGTACCTTCATCGGGGCCGCCGCATGTAGGAGCTGTTCCATTGAAAGCACCCTGAATAATTCCCGCAGCGCATCCGCATCCGTCTCCAACGTCCAGGAGAATTGCTCCCTGCGGGCAGTTTCTTTTACATGCACCGCATTCCATGCAAAAATCACGGCCGATAATATGCAGTTTTTTGTCTCTCAGTTCAAAGACTTCGTGCGGACAAACTTTCACACACATACCGCAGTTATTGCACTTCTCTTGAATAAGTTGAAGAGTTACAACCTCAGAATAATATCGTAATCTGTTCATGGGTTTACCTACTGTAAAGTAGAGTATTAAGAATGACGAGAACCACTGCGATCACAGCTGAACCTATCTGCACCGGAACCGCAATTTTCATTTCTTTCTTCACACCTGCAAGCGAAGTATATGTCGAGGCGCCGGTAAAATTCATTGCTAGGAATGATGAAAAACTCGATATGAAGAATAGTTCAGCGAAGTGTGTGAGGAGACTCCCATCCAGAGAATGGTTCAGGAATAAGAGCACAGAGACAATTGCCCCTATAATAAGTCCCTTAAATGAAAAATTTTGTGTAGGAATATATGGGAGAAGTAATGGAGTAAGAACTAATCCGGCAAGATATCCCGCAGCAATGATTTTTGCAATCGGGATGATATTCCTGAGTGCCTGTTGGATTGAGTACCCATCCATATTTATTCCTGAGAAAACAGAGAAGACTATTAACATAGATAGGAGATAACGAAGGTTATAAATGATATCATTGGGTATAAGTTTTAGGCGGTCATACCAATCGAAATTCACACGCCGCATTTCTTTTGTTGCTTTGTAACTGGCCTTGATGAATGGCTGAATATCCGAAGCTCTCACCGGCCCGTAGATCACATTGAATCCGGATGCTTCTTTGACCAGATGTGCCGCGACACCTGTTGCGCCAAGCTGTGGAAGGAGAAGATGTTTGTGCTGAACAATTGTACCGAGCGAAGTTGTTTGTATTCTATGAACGAGTTCTTTGGTTCCGAATGTCCCTTTTCCGGCTGAACACCAAACATTGACTCCTTTGGTATCCAAGACCAGAAGCCATGCATTTAATCCGTTGAGATTCTTACGCACTATGTCAAAGGTGAGTTTATAATTTGCAGTGACGAGAACATCTGAATATTCATTTGGTGTGCCAACAGCATATAATCCTGGGGCGACTCGGTAACGATCTCGACGAATTCCCCAGCGGACTCTGAAAGCGCCAAGGTAATCTTGTATATTCAATTGTGATGAAATGCGTGGAATCATTCCTGCCGGTGTTTGAATTTCGTCCAAGATATAACGCTTATTTTTTAAATCGGAAATGGTTTTACTCTTAGCGTTTTGGCAGCCGNNACACAACCGCATTTCTTATCAGAACTTCTCATATTCTCACCTCAACAGTTTAGCAATATTGTTTGATGCCATTTATAAAATTGTTCTTTAATTCTATCCCGTACGCGGCGGAATTCATTGATAACTTCTTCATCAATCCCAAACGCTTCTGCCGGATCATCAAATCCAATGTGCAGACGATGGGTGACCTTGCCGGTAAAAATCGGACATGTCTCTTTGGCATAGTCGCACACTGTGATGACATAATCGAAAGAGTCGTTGAGAAATTGATCAACCGACTTTGGATATTCTAGGCTGATATCGATTCCAATTTCCTTCATTACTTGAATCGCGCGGGAAGAAACATGCGATGCAGGATTCGTTCCAGCAGAATAGACTTCCAGGTTCGGGTCGAATGATTTCAAAAATCCTTCCGCCATCTGGCTTCGACAGGAATTGCCGGTGCAAAGGATAAGTATGCGTTGTGCCATAAAAAATTCTCTGCTATGAATTATTCATTGAGCCACGTAACTATATATTCAGTATTTTCTGGGGTTTTTATCTGAGGATCTTTATTTGCCCAATGTCCATTCAAGCCCAGTGCACGAGCTGTAAGTTCAAAATGGCACATGGCAATCCCCATGTCAACACGCTGTAGATCGGCAAGCCGGAGAACGCTAAACAACAACGTTCCCTTGCCGTATCCTTTGGTTCGTTGAAGATAGAAATGCCATGTATCACCGATTCGAACAATACGCCATGGCTGTTTATTGGAAGCTGAAGGAGCCCAGCGAACCATTTCCAGCAGTTCTGCATATGCACCTGCAGCTTCCGTTGTTAGCGGGCTGCCAAATGTATCTATTTTGAACAATTGTTCTTTTGGCAGGCGGCGATTGGCGCTTAAGTATTTTCGAATCTGCCCGTCTCTTCCTATTTTCTCCACAATATATCCCGTAGCGACAACAGCAGGGATGGTCTCTGTATCGCGCAGAGAGATTTTCTTTGCAAACCTGCTTTTGGTAAATGTACCACCCAGCCAGCACGTTCCTAAACCGATATCGGTTGCAGCGAGGATCGCATGCTCGAGAAGATACCCGTAGTCTTCAAGGTTCTTCGGTCCTTGCTCAAGCGCACCAATGATAAATCCTGTCGGATTCTTGATAAATCCGTACGTGCCAAGTCCTTTCAGAGACTGCCGGTCATCCTGCGTGGCGGCAACAAGTTCAAATCGTGCATGCGTTCCTAGAGGACCGATCTGCTGTGTCTCTAAAAAATCTTTTAACGATTGTCGATGCATTTCTCGTATCGGTTCATCGAGGTACGAACGGCAGGAATACCGCTGTCCGATGATTTCTTGAATTGTAGATTTCATTCTTCTTTCCTAATGCATTTTACCTTTTCAGTTTTTTATGGAGTGCTGTCAATCTGTTTTGATAAAATCCTTAACAATTTCTTTAATTTCTTGTTTTGAGTTCATGTGTTTCTCCTAAAAAACTATCGCAATATTACGATAGATGAATATAAAAAATTTTCAACAGCACGATTTCGCATCATTCAAGAACTGAGCAAGAATTTGTTTTGCTTCCTGCCATGCTTTTTTATTAATGCAGTAACACACCTTTGGTCCTTCAATCTCGCCTTTGATAAGACCGATACGTTTCAATTCAGCAAGATGTTGTGATACAGTTGCCTGAGACAGGGGAAGTTCTTCCACAATGTCACCGCAAACACAAGCATTCTGTTTGGCAAGGAATTCTAAAATCGCGATACGTGCCGGATGTGCAAAGGCTTTCCCGATATCCGCAAGGCGATTCTGACTATTGCTAAAAACTTCTTTCTTTGATGTTCCCATAATTCTTCTATCGTAATAATACGATAGAAGTTTCACAAAAGCAAGAGTAGAGAAAATAAATATTGAAGGGGCGAAAAATGTTCAGTAAATGATATGTTTTAGAAGAGAACATAAGCTCCGACCTCCCGAAGAAAACAGCCGGCAACTGGGAGGCCGGAGAAGCGTGAACCGTCCTTCATTCCCACCGTGCAAGGAGAGAAGAGAAGGAAACTCACTTCTATCAATATGAAAAAGCCGCCCGATTAGTCCATGATCTTGCGAAGAAACGCTGGACGCTCGGTATCGGACTTGTCAATCTTTTCTCTTTGCATACCGACTTCTCGGAGCGGAGCATTCGGAATTTCTACCCCGCGACGTACAAATGTCGGCACCTCAAAGCGCTGCAACTCTGTTGGACCAACCGGCACGTGGTCGATCAGTTTCGCTGTTGGTTTTGCGGGTCGTTGAACTGCCGATGCTCGTTTGTTGAAACCGGTTGCGATGACAGTTACCATGATCTCTTCCGTCATGTTTTCATCAATGACGGTGCCGAGAATAACGTTTGCTTCCTCGCCTGCTGCTTCGTGAATAATCTTTGTTGCTTCATCCACTTCCATAAGGCTGAGTTCTTTACCGCCGGTGATATTAATGAGAATGCCCTGCGCTCCGGCGATGGAGACACCTTCAAGTAACGGACTGGAAATTGCCATCTGTGCCGCTTCGGTTGCACGGTTTTCACCTGAAGCAATGCCGGTGCCCATGAGCGCGTCGCCCATTTCTTTCATAATAGTGCGCACATCGGCAAAGTCTACGTTGATGTAGCCCGGGACAGTGATAACTTCCGAGATCCCACGCGTGGCATTATACAAAACCTGATTGGCTATTTCGAATGCCTCAATAATCGGAGTACGACGATCGATGAGATCGAGAAGCTTTTGATTAGGAATGACGATGAGTGTATCGACATTCTTCTTCAGCTCTTCAATACCTTGCTCGGCTTGTCCATTTCTTCGTTTGCCTTCGCTGTTAAAGGGTTTCGTCACGATACCTACTACAAGTGCTCCCACACTTTTTGCGATGCTTGCTACTAATGGTGCACCGCCGGTACCGGTACCTCCGCCCATTCCTGCGGTAATGAATACCATATCGCAGCCGGACAGGGCCTGCGCGATTTCTTCCCGATCTTCTTCCACAGCACGGAAACCAATACTGGGGTCAGCGCCGGCGCCGAGTCCGCGTGTGAGGTTTTTGCCAATTTGAAGTTTGTGCGGGGCTTTACTTCGATCCAGTGCTTGCAGGTCTGTGTTGATGATAACGAAATCAACGCCGGCAAGACCTTTATCGATCATACTATTGACGGCATTGCCTCCGCCTCCGCCAACACCAACAACACGAATTTTTGCTCCTCGACCAGTTAAGGTGTCAAGTTCGATAGGCACGGTGGGTTCTCCTTTTATTTGTTGTGAATTTGTTGTTAATAATGTTCCTACTCATATTACAGTTCATCAAACCACGATTTCATTTTCTGGAAGATCGTTTTACCTTTTCCGTCTTGAATTACTGCTTTTACACCGGAACGATCACGATGTTTCAACTCATGCATTACCAGTCCGACGCCTGTAGCGTAAATTGGATTCTCGATTTCTCGAACGAGGCCAGAGCTGAATCCGCCTGGAATTCCAATCTTCACCGGCATTCCGAGTACTTCTTTTGCAAGATCAGCAGTTCCTTTAATAAGTGAGCCGCCGCCGGTGAGCACGACGCCTGCTGAAAGATGTTTAGAATAGCCGGAACGTTTAATTTCCATCGCTGCGAATTCTAAAATTTCTTCCATCCTTGGCTGAATAACTTTGCAGAGTAAATGTTTGTCGATTTCGAGCGGAGCCCGTCCGCCAATACCGGGAATTTGAATTGGTTGGTTATCCACGATTGCAGGCTCGTACGTGAAGCCGTAATCCACTTTAATCTTCTCGGCTTGATCTGTGAGAATACCAAACCCTTTACGGATATCGTCCGTTACTTTTCTGCCGGCAATACCAATGACAGCTGTATGACGAATAGTGCGTTCCTCAAATACGGCGAGATCTGTCGTGCCGCCGCCGATATCGAGAAGTGCCACACCAACTTCTTTTTCTTCATCATCCAACACTGCATAACTTGATGCCAGCGGTTCGAGCACCATATCATTGACATGCAAACCGGCGCGTTGGACACATTTGTAAATATTTTGCGCTGCCGTAACAAGCCCGGTGATGATGTGAACAATCGCTTCCATGCGCACACCGGACATTCCGACTGGGTCGTAAATACCATCCTGTCCATCGACAATGAATTGCTGGGGGATGACATGAATAATTCTTCGGTCAAGCGGAAGTGCGACACGCTTTGTATCCTCAATAAGCCGATCAACATCTTCCTGCGTAATTTCATTTTCCGGTCTGCTGATACTGATGACACCTCGGCTTTGAAAACTCTGAATGTGGTCGCCAGCAATGCCGACTGTAACAGAACTGATTTTTACACCGGACTGCTGTTCGGCATCTTGGACAGCCGATTGAATGGAGCGGACTGTTTTTTCAATGTTTGTCACCACACCGCGCGTCAATCCTTCAGACGTACTCTTGCCGATGCCAAGTATTTTCAGTTTTCCGGGATAATTATCGTCCGGCGATGCAACAATCGCACATACTTTTGTTGTACCAATATCTAATCCGACTGCTATGTCCTGCTCCATATCACATCCTTTTCGTCAAAATTATTTTCATTAAATAATCTTTTGTTACAAGTTCTTTGTCGTTGATAGTTCTTGACTCCAGCGTGTAACGATCTGATCCTTATACCGTAAATCCACATATTGCAAGTATTGCACTCCACGCGTGCGTACAATATCATTCCAAAATATTTCTAATCGTATAAGTTTTTCGGGCAGATCGCCGCGTCCGAAAATGATGGGCACGCCGCCTTCCGCCGAGTAGAGCACAATATCTCCACCGTTTCGCACTTGTACTTCTGAAATATTGTGATACAGTGAACGATTCATGGTTCTTAACACCGCAAGCAATTGCAGAGCTTCGATTTCGTCTGGCTGAGTAATGGTTGAACCTAAAACGGAGAGTTCACTTGCCGAAATTCCGCTGATCATGGGCAGGTCAAAAATCTTGCGTGAATCAGTTTTGGGAAGTACGACTCCATCTTCATCCAAGTACAATGGTTCGGAGAGATTCACCATGGCGATAGGAACGCGCTCAATAATTTGAATATTTATAGAATTGGGTAAGTTCCGCTCAACCACAGCATCTTTGATATAATAATGGCTCATGACATTTCGCTGAATTGCGGTTAAGTCAGCTTTATACAGAAGCGTACCTATTTGTACTTGAGTAAGTTGAATAATTTCATTCGTGTTGACGATCCGGTTGCCGTCTATTTTGATTTGAATGATTTTCAAGCTTGATTTCCAAGCATTCGCACCGAATGCAAGACAAATCACCAGAGCTATCAGCATCAGCACATAAAAAGTCTTCGGTTTTGATTCGTTCATGCTGCTTCCTTCGCAGAACTGGAAAATCCGATCATCTTTACTTCCAATTCCAACATCACTCCTGAATTTTGATATACCGTACGCTTCACCAAATCGATAAGTCTTACTACATCCTCTGCTTTCGCATTGCCGAGATTGATGATGAAATTTGCATGCTTCTCTGATATCTGTGCATCGCCCACTCGTTTGCTTTTTAATCCGGCTTGTTCAATCAATTTTGCCGCAAATGTATTCGGTGGGTTCTTGAACATACTGCCCAGGTTTGGAAACTCCAGCGGCTGTGTCTCGTTGCGACGAAGGATCAATTCCCGACGTTTTACACTCAGCGGCTCTTTGTCTCCTCGTTGAAGCTTAAATGCTGCACTGAGCACAACATCTTGATCAAATCCCGAATGCCGATATGTAAACTGTGCATTTTCATTTTTCACTTGCTGTGTATGCCCGTTGCGGATGACTTCAACTTCAACAAGATGATCAGCGATTTCACCGCCGTGAGCGCCGGCATTCATCGCTACCGCGCCACCGATAGTACCGGGAATCCCCGCAAGCATTTCCACGCCGACAAATTCATTCTGAATGCAGAAATCGACAAATTTTGTCAACCGTACTCCGGCTTCAGCAATGACAAGACCGCCTTCGATAAAAATTTTTGAAAGCGCCTGTTCGACATTTATAACAGCACCTCGAATTCCTTCATCACTGACAAGCACGTTGCTTCCCCGACCGAGAATCATCCATGAATAATGATGCGTGTGGAAATAGGCGACGATTGCTTTGAGATCATCTTTGTCCATCGGTTCGATATAGAAATCTGCCGGGCCACCGACTTTCATCCATGTATATTTTGCCATCGGCTCATCAACAGCAATGTTGCCGCGAAGTATCTTCTGTATGTCAGTTAATGATATCATTGTTTCATGCAAAGGAGTATTTTAACCTGCTCAGATATTTCCTTTTTACTTTTGATTTTTTATTTGATTCAAAAATTCTTCACCATATTTCCAGATATCACCTGCACCCATTGTTATTACAATATCGCCTGATTTCACGATAGACTTCAGAAAAACAGGAACCATTTTTTTGTCCGGAACATAATGAACATCTTTATGACCAAACTGCTTTGCCGCGTTCACGATTAACTCACCGTTCACTCCCTGCATCGGTTCCTCGCGTGCAGGGTATACATCCGTAACAACCAGCACATCTGATAACAGGAACGACTTGCCGAAGTCTTCATAGAAATCGCGAGTGCGGCTGTACAGGTGCGGTTGGAATACACAAACTACCCGTCGCCGCCAACCTGACTTCACACCGGAAAGCGTAGCTTTGCATTCCGTTGGATGATGCGCGTAGTCGTCGTACAAAGCAATATCGTTCACTTCGCCTTTCTTTTCCCACCGCCGATAGACGCCCGCAAATTTCTCGATGCCGGCTTTGATCTTTTTAAATGGAACGCCAAGTTCCAATGCGACGGTGATTGCACCCAGCGAATTCTGCACGTTATGTACACCTGGCACCTGAAGCATGATTGTGCCGAGTTCTTGATTACTACGAACAAGCGTGTACGTGGATGAGTCATCTTTGTGTCGGATGTCCACCGCTTGAATGTCCGCTTGCGGGTTAAGACCATAGGTAACAATTTTCTTTTTGCTCAGGTGCGGCATAATATCCAACAGCGCTGGTTCATCGAGGCAGAGAACAATGAATCCGTAGAATGGTACTTTTGATGCAAACTGAATAAATGCGCTTTTGATATCTTCCAAATCACGATAACAATCAAGATGGTCGGTTTCGAGTGTGGTCAACACGGCAATGGTCGGTGTGATGGACAAGAATGACCGATCATATTCATCCGCCTCTACAACGATGAATTCACCGCGCCCAAGACGCGCATTTGTTCCGCCTAATCCGCTTAATTTACCGCCGACAATGACCGTTGGATCAAGTCCACCTTCCATCAGTACAAGACTTGTCATCGAAGTCGTCGTTGTCTTTCCGTGAGTGCCAGCGATGCCGATGCCATATTTCAAGCGCATAACTTCAGCAAGCATTTCGGCGCGACGCACGATGGGAATGTTTCGCTTCTGGGCTTCGAGAATTTCCGGGTTATCCGGTTGTACCGCAGAAGAGTACACAACGGTGTCTACATCTTGTGCTATATTTTCTGCACGATGCCCTTCGAATATACTGGCACCAAGTTTTTGGAGACGTTCCGTCACTTCAGAAAGCGCGCGATCGGAGCCGCTGATCTTGAATCCCTGATCGAGTAAAATTTCCGCTATACCACTCATCCCGATACCGCCGATCCCAATAAAATGTAATTTCTTAATAGAACGAAACATCTGTTATAATTCCCGTTGAAAAAAAGTTGAATTTTGTCTGTACCGTCTGATGTCAAAACGACCTTGTTTTTTACTGGGCACTGTTTTTGCGATTTTTTCCATCTCTGCAACAAGCTCACGATTGTGCTCATATCGTCCGACTCGAATTCGAATCGGAATCGCTCGGCTTTTCATCTTGATAGAAATTTGTTGAAACCGTCCGGCCGTTTGCACGAATCGTTCCTTGCCGATGTGTATCCATTCTATGTCTTTAATTTCGAAAATCCGTTCCCGGTGCCGCGAATGAAATATCATTTGTTCCGAGGTCATAATGAATTTTCGATCGCGCCAGATATTGAGAAACAATACAATTAAGGATATACAAAAAAAGAACACGATGATGTACACAATGGGATCCATAAACACGAAACTGAACTGGCTTTCCACAAAACTACCACGAATGCCGGCGTACAATACCATCGTGAGAAGATATATCAACGTTTGCTGGTAATAAAAATCGAGCTTATATTTGAATGTTTTCCCGTTCACGATTACTTTGCTATATCAAGAATTCGGTGTGCAATCTCACTGCCTGCATTTGGTTTTCCAAGCTTCCGGCAAGCTTCACTCATCTGCTGCCGTTTCTTGTTATTGCTCAATAAAGAAATCAATTCATTCTTCAATGTTGTCTTCACATTCCGATCTGTTATCATGATTGCTGCGCCGGCATCGACCAATGAGCGTGCGTTGAATGTCTGATGATCCGCAGCCGCGTACGGATAGGGTACAAGAATTGCTGCTTTGCCCAGACGTGTCAATTCTGCCAGCGTTGTTGCTCCGGCACGGCAAACAACAACATCGGCTGCGGCAAACGCATATTCCATTTTATCGATGAATACACCAACCCATGTGTTCTTTTTTGTTTTCATTTCATCCACGAGTATCGTGTCTGATTTTCCTGTTTGCCATATGAACTGTATTCCAGCACCTGTCAATTCATGTATCATTTCTCTCACAGCCTGATTGATGGATGTTGCACCGAGACTTCCGCCAAATATGAGCACTGTTTTTTTCGATGGATCGAGATTGAAAAATCGAATTCCATGTTCCTGTGATATTGTTCCAAGTACATCTCGCGTTGGTGTACCAATAAGTTCGATATTGTCTTTTTGCTTTAGCCATCGCGTTGTTGCATTGAACGCCGTAAAGATCCTTGTTACCCTCGTTGAAAGTAACCGTGTTGTCATTCCCGGAAAACTGTTCGACTCGTGAATAATGGTCGGAACTCCAAGCATTGATGCAATCAATAATATAGGTCCGCACACATAGCCGCCGGTTCCGATCACAATATTCGGTTGAAACTTTCTCATGAGAAAGAACGATTGAACAAGTGAAACAACTACTTTTATCGGAAACAGCAAATTGTCCATCCGCAAGCTACGATGGAATCCGCTGATCCAGATATTTGCAAGCGTGTATCCTCGCTGAGGAACAACGCGCGCTTCAATTTTCCCTTTTGTACCGACGAACAAAAATTCCGCATTTGGATTCAACTTTTTTATTTCATCTGCGATGGCGATTGCCGGAAACACATGACCGCCGGTTCCGCCCGCCGCGATGAGAATTTTCAGTTTCTCTTTCGGCACTCTTTAATACGCTTTTCCGAGACCCGTCTCCGGTGTAAGTGTCGCCCCATCGCTTTCTACAGATTGAGTCATCCGTGGATGTAAATCCGTGTGCGCAGAGATATTCAGCAGCACGCCGATGGAAAACGCTGACAGCATCAAAGACGAACCTCCGTAACTGATAAATGGCATCGGTAAACCTGTTGTGGGAAAAATTCCCAGTGCCACACTCGCATTCACTAATGCATATAACGTAATTGTGCTTGTGATGGCAATAGCAAGGAACCGTGCGAAGTCATCTTTTGCATGTTTCGCAATCCGAAAACCGCGCAGCATCACAAACAAAAATGCACCCAGCACGACGAGCGTACCGAGCAATCCATATTCTTCTCCGACAATGGAATAGATAAAGTCATTGTAAGATTCCGGCAAAAATAAATCACGCTGTCGGCTCTCGCCGGGACCGACGCCGAATAATCCGCCATTACCGAAGCCGATAATACCTTGCCAGAGTTGATAATTATGTTTGCCGTTTGGATCTCCTTGTGTGAAATGCATGATGCGCTGCAACTGATACGGACGTTTCAATACATACGCCATAAACAGCACATAGAGAGTAAACAGACAGATGGCAACGAGAATCATTCCGAGAAGATGTGGAAGGCGGACGCGGCCCACATACAGGAGCACAACCGTCAACACAAACAACATCACACCAGTGCTGAGATTGGGTTGCGCAAGCACTAACCCGGTAACAGTCCCAATCCAGATGATGACAGGGAGAAACCCTTTTTTGAAATCTTTGATATTCTCACCTTTTATTGCCAGCAAGAAACTTATATGGAACAGCAATGCAAATTTTGCAAATTCTGACGGCTGAAATCCTAATCCACCGAAGCGAAGCCAACGAACGGCACCTTTCGTTTCACCTCCGAGCACGAAAGTGATAATTAAAAATAACACGGCAATCATGAGCGCGAGCTTTGTGAATTTCCTATAGAAACCATACGGAATGCTCAAGCCTACAAACAGTGCACTAATGCTGAGCAATATTTTGATTGCATGCAGGTCGAGATAATGACTTTGAGTCTCGAACCGCTTCAATGACCATTCCGCAGATGCGCTATAAACGACGCCGAGACTAACAACCATCAGTCCGAGCACGACAATGAGCAGCCAGATGTCAATATGATTTCGTTGAATCTTCAGCATTGATTACTCTGATTACGCGGATGTTTCGCAGAGAACGGATTATACATATTCATATTCCGCGAAATCAACCATCTGTGTACAGTCAGTGATATCTTTGAAATCATAAATTCTTCACAAGTTCTTTGAACACTTGACCGCGGTGTTCGTAATTCTTAAACCAGTCGAACGATGCACATGCCGGCGAAAGGAGAACCACATCTCCAGATTGTGCGAGGGACCGAGCTGTCGAGACTGCTTCATCCATCGACGCTGCCTTTGTAATGGCAGACGTTCCACGAAATGCTTGTTCTACTTTATCTGCCGATTCGCCGATGGCAACAATCGCCTTCACTTGTTTCTTCACAAGTTTGGCTAATCGGGAATAGTCGTTTCCTTTATCACGACCTCCAAGGAGTAGCACAATCGGTTCCTTGAATGCTTGCAGCGCGTACCATACTGAATCCACATTGGTGGCCTTCGAATCGTTATAATAGCGGACGCTGTTAAGCTCTCGAACAAACTCCAGACGATGCTCAACTCCTTCGAATGTTTTCAATGTCGATTGAAGCGAATCTGCCTCAACTCCAAGCAGTTGTCCTGCAAGCGCCGCTGCCATCGAATTATAAAGATTGTGTATGCCTTTGATGAAAATCTGATTGATGTCGATGATTTCTGTTTTGACTCCTCCAAGAGAAGTGACAAGTTTTTCGTTTTCGACAAATGCACCTTCATTCAGCTTTTGCTGTATGCTGAAGGCAACCTTACGGCTTTGTGCTTGAGAGACGACTCGGTTTGTCCATTCATCATCTGCGTTGTAGATGAGCACGTCATCTGACCGCTGATTTTTAAAGATTCGTGCTTTGGAAGCTGCATACTTCTCCATCGAGTGATCATACCGGTCCATGTGATCCGGTGTTATATTTAGCAGGATTGAAATCTTTGGTCGGAATACCCCGATATGATCCAATTGAAAGCTGCTCACTTCCAGAACAGCAACATCTGTTTCATCCAGTTCCAAAACGATAGATGAGAATGCCGTTCCAATGTTACCAGCAACAACATGTTTTTTCTTTGCATGGTCGAGTATCCTTCCAATTAAAGTTGCGGTTGTTGTTTTTCCATTGCTGCCGGTAATTGCCACAATGGGTGACCGGCAAAACCAACTACTCACTTCAAGTTCACTAACAACTTTGATACTGCGCTTCTGTGCTTCAAGAACAACAAGCGCATTGCTGGGAACACCAGGGCTAATCACCATGAGCTCGCAATTATAGACATGATCGGAATGTTTGCCGACCTCAAATTCAATCTTTTCAGATTGGAGATTGGAGATTGAGGATTGCAGCTTCTCTGCCGAAGAAGAGTCACTGACAAACACATTGGCTCCTTGTGATCGAAGCAGTTGTGCAACGGCAACACCGCTGCGCGCTGCGCCAATGACGGATATTTTTTTCCTATGAAGAAGTGTAATGTTCATTCTGAAAACTACCGCACCTTAAACGTTGCCAAACTTAATATCATCAGCAAGATGGCGATGATATAAAACCTCATAACAATTTTTGGTTCCGACCAACCGAGCAATTCAAAATGATGATGAATGGGCGCCATTTTAAAGACGCGCCTGCCTTCACCGCAGCGTCTCTTGGTATATTTAAAATAGAACCGCTGAATAATGACCGACACTGTTTCCATCAAGAATACACCGCCAAGTGTTGGCAGGAGAAGTTCCTTCTTGATCAATACGCATATAGCACCAATAACACCGCCGAGCGCAAGCGAACCGGTATCACCCATAAATACTTGCGCCGGGTATGAATTAAACCAGAGAAATCCCAGCGATGCGCCAGTGATTGCCGCACAATAAATTGTCAGCTCACCGTTGCCCCGCAGGTAAGGAATGGTGAGATACTGACTCCAAATTGCATGCCCGGATACATATGTTATGATGGCGAGTGTAAAGCAGACAATACCGACATTGCCAATAGCCAGTCCATCGAGTCCGTCTGTTAAATTTACAGCATTCGATGTTGCGGTAATGACGAAAATTACCATCGGGATATAAAACACCCCGAAATCGAATTCAAGATATTTAAAGAAGGGAACTGTCGTACTTGATTTTAGCCGAACCAACTCCGGATCAATCCATTGAGGGAAAAAATAAATCACACTACCGACAACCAAGCCCACAAGAACTTGACCGGCAATCTTGTATTTACCGATGAGTCCTTTTGGTTTTTTTCTGATTACTTTTAAATAGTCGTCTAAAAATCCAACAGTACCGAGTGTTATTGTAACAAAAAGAATGAGTAAAATGTATACATTCTTGAGATCTGTCCAAAGCAACGCGGGAATGACAATAGAGAGAAGAACAATCAATCCACCCATGGTCGGTGTGCCAGCTTTTACGAGATGTGTCTTGGGTGCTTCAAGTTTTGCTGACTCGCCGATCTGGAGTTCACGCAGCTTACGAATGATCTTCGGTCCGAGCCAGAACGAAATGATCAACGCTGTCACTGCTGCTACGCCAGCGCGGAAGGTGATGTATCGGAATACACCCAAACCCGGAAAGCCAAATGTTCTATGCAAGTATGTAAAAAGATAGAACAGCATAAATTATGTTTCTACCTTTTGTGAAAAATGTTCATCGAGAGCGAAAACTACTTCTTCCATTTTCATTCCGCGCGACCCTTTGATGAGAACAATATCACCATCGTTGAGTGTCTGAAGCAAATGCTCGATAAGCACGGTTTTATTTTCAAAATGTGCTTTAGTCTCCGCGAACGCGGCATCATATGTATACTTTGAGAGCGCGCCAACGGTAAAAAGAATATCGACACTGTACTGAGCGATGGCTTTTCCAATTTGTTGATGTAACTCTTCTGCTTGGTGTCCGAGTTCCAACATATCAGACAGCACTGCAATCTTCTTTCCCTTTGATACCATGGTATGCAGCGTTGCTAATGCTGCATATGTGGAATCGGGATTTGCATTGTATGTATCATTCAAGATGGTTATTTTTGCAGTCCGCTGAATTTGCATCCTTTTGCTGGCTGATTGGAATGAACCAAGAGCATTTTGAATGTTCACACGCGGTACTTTCAAAGCAAGACCCACGGCTGTTGCAGCAAGAGCATTCTGTGCGTTGTGTTCTCCGGGAGCACCCACAGTGATATCGAATGCCTTTTTGGTTCGCGGCTTCACTCGCAAGAGCGCTTGGGCATTCGCGTTAAATGATTTTAGTGTTCCCTTGATAGATGTGCCTCGAGAAGAAAATCCGTAGCGTACTGTTTTCTTTAACCTCTTTGTGAGATGCGCAAGATGCTTGTCATCCGTATTGACGAAAGAAGTACCGTTATGCTTTGCCAGCCAATCAAAGAGTTCACCTTCTGCCTTGGCGACGCCTTCTATCGAGCCAAAGAATTCCAGATGCTCACGACCAATATTGGTGATTAATCCGTGTGTTGGTTCCAAAACGGTGCAGAGATATTCAATTTCGCCCGGATGATTCGTGCCGATCTCGATAACTGCGATCTCATGTTTTTTCTTTAACTGAAAGAGTGTTTGCGGTACACCGATATGGTTGTTCAAATTTCCTTCTGTGCACAGCACGCTATATTTTTGACCGAGGATACTCTTTAGCATTTCTTTTGTTGTTGTCTTCCCGTTAGATCCACCCCCTGCAATAAACGGAATGGTGTACTTCCGTCGATATAATCTGGCAAGATGCCCAAGAGCATGGATAGTGTTTTCGACGGTGAGTCTGGGGATATGGATGCTCACCATCATTGTTGCATTCGCTTCTGCCCATCGGCGCTCAACAATAATGCCGGCTGCACCCATTTCGATGGCTTTGGAAATAAAATTATGTCCGTCGAATTGATCACCTCGAATGGCGATGAAGAGTTCACCTGCCTTAATGGTCCGTGAATCAATCGAAATACCGGGGATTTTAAAATTCTTCAGTCCATCAAACCCAATTGCTTTATGATGCGGTAGTGCAAGGATGTCGGGCTTGGTCAGTTTCATTATTGAGTGCTCAGATTATTTTGATGAAACGCAGACCATTGAGTCCACAGACGACACATCTGCGAAATTCTGGATCTGTCGAAAATCAGAGTTATCAGTGCAATCATAAAAGATTTTCCAGAATTTCGCGGTCACTAAAATGGATTTTCTCTTGACCAACTACCTGATAATCCTCATGCCCTTTTCCTGCAACGAGAATGACGTCACCGCGCTGTGCACAATTGACAGCACGTTCAATTGCTGTTCTCCGATCTATTTCACGCAGCACACTCGCATGACGAATAACACCGTGCACGATGTCGTCAATGATTTTTTCTGGATCTTCTGTCCTCGGATTATCGGTCGTTATGATCACGATATCACTATATTCGCCTGCAATACGACCCATTAATGGGCGTTTTGTTTTATCGCGATCACCACCGGCACCGAACACAGTGATAATACGACCTCGATTCTGTGTCGGCAGAATATCGTGGATCGTTTTCAGACAATTCTCAAGCGCGTCCGGTGTGTGCGCGTAATCGACAATTCCGGTCCATCCTGCAGGAGAAACAATACGTTCAAATCTCCCGCGAACATTTTTCAGATTGTTGATACCAGTGAGAATTTGTTCGCGTGGAATTCCAAGTGCAATGCCGGCAGAATATGCTGCGAGGACATTATAGACGTTAAACTTTCCAATAAGCGGCATGGTGAATGTGAATTCTCCGTGTCCATCGCTCAATGTAAGCGCTGTTCCAGTGATGTTAAACTTCATATTTTTTACTTGAACATCAGCGGCAGAGGTAATACCGTAGGAAATTGTTCTCGTGTTGATAGCGTCACGTATCTGGACTCCTCGCCGATCATCATGGTTGATAACGGCGCAACTAGATGGTTTCAAATCCATAAAGAGAATTTTCTTCGCTTCGAAATATTTTTCCATCGTTCCATGATAATCGAGATGGTCCTGTGTCAGATTCGTGAAGATGGCAACATCGAAATCTAATCCGAAGACACGAGATTGATCCAGTGCGTGCGAAGAGATCTCCATTGATACCGATGTACATTTTTCTTCCACCATCGAAGCAAATAATTCGTTCAACTCAAGCGATTCGGGTGTTGTATGCGTAGCCGGAATAACACGGTCGCCGATTTTATATTCAATTGTCCCGACCAAGCCAACTTTCTCTCCGGCAGCTTCCAGAATCGACTTCACCAGGTGAGAAGTAGTAGTTTTTCCGTTTGTACCAGTTACACCGATAAATTTTAATTTCTTAGATGGATGACCATAATAATTCGACGACATCACGGCAAGCGCTTTTCGCGTATCCGGTACTACGACTTTAATGACACCAACATGCATACAGAACGGATCCGGAAGTGCATTATCATCTTGTAGGACGACAACTTTCACGCCTTGATTAATAGCACCCTGAAGATAGGCATGTCCGTCACTTGTCGTTCCCTTGAGTGCGACAAAGCAATCATCGCGTTGGATTTTCCGTGAGTCGTACTGGAGTTTGTTGATTTCTACTTCATGTGTAACGACCATCTGTCCATACATTGTTTGGAACAATTTGGAAACCGTAACACCTTCGAGTAATTGAGAGAGTCTCATAAGCAAATCAATTCAATATAATGATGCCTGTGCCATAGTGCGCGGCATGCAGGTAAGTGTGATAGATGAGCCCAGCCGCGTTCGTTCACCTGCGGTTGGGAATTGTTGTGTCACGACACCGGATCCCTGTACTTTTACTTCAAATTCATCTGAAACAAGCCGATTCATTGCGCGACGAATGCTCATTCCCCGCACATCCGGCACTGCAATCATTCCATCAGACGAAGCAACGGATTCGCCGTTGAGGATGAGAGAGACTGTCTCGTCTTTTTCGACTTTTTTCCCTGGTTCAGGAGTTTGCTTAATGACCAAATTGCCGTTTCCAAATGTCTGACAATTGAGTCCATAGTTTGTGAGCATTTTTTTTGCTAACAACGATTGCAGCATACGTACATCGGGAACAACAATGCTGCCGCGTGCAGCAGGATCCTTTGCAATTGTAGTTCGGGAAAATTTATATGATGTCATAATCACGCGTTCTGCAATGGCACGAAACACCGGTCCGGTGGTGCTGCCGCCGTAGTACCCTCGTGAGCGCGGATTGTCCATCATCACTAAACAAACGACTTGCGGATCTTCTACCGGATAGAAACCTACAAACGACGCTGTATAGTTATTCTCCACGTATTTACCGCCAAAATACTTGCGCGATGTTCCGGTTTTACCAGCGATACGCACATCATTGATTTGCACTTCTTTTCCTGTTCCGCGTTCAACAACTCCTTCAAATGCAGGTAAAAGTTGATCGAGTGTTTTCTGTGATACAACACATCTGATTGCTTGCGGCTTTTGCTCAGCAATCGTTTCGCCATTGCCGTCTTCAATGTGAGCAACAACAAAAGGTTTCATGAGCACCCCTTTATTGGCGATAGCCGCATACGTGCAGACAATTTGAAGAGGTGTTGCACCGATTTCATATCCATACGACATGGTTTGAGTCGTAGTGCCTGACCAGTCATGGTCAATCGGTTTCTTCAGCACTCCGCGGACTTCACCGGGAAGATCAATCCCTGTCATCATCCCAAATCCAAAGTCTCGTGCTTTGCGATATAATTTTTCCCCGCCAAGTAATTTTCCCACTTTTGCCAGCACGATATTGCTGGATACCTCGATCGCTTCCTGAAATGTAAGATAATCATACTCATGGGAATCGCTGATGAAACGAAACTTATTGCCGCCAAGGGACACTTTCATCTTTCCATGTTCAGCATTGAAACGGCTTTCTGGTGTAACGAGATTGTTCTCAAATGCAGCGGCGGCTGTAACCACTTTAAATACAGAACCTGGTTCAAACACATCGCTGACGATACGGTTGCGTGCATTGGCTATATTGAGCGAATTAACATCGTTTGGATTGATGCACGGATAGACGGACATCGCAAGAACTTCGCCTGTCTTCGGATTTACCATCACCGCACACCCACCATCAGCTTTGTTCACTTCAACACCGTGCTTCAATTCTTCGTCCACAATCGCTTGATATTTGACATCGATGGTAAGAAAAATGTCTTTCCCGTTTATTGGTTCGCGACGAGGATAATCTGCGGAAGGACGCACACGTCCCAATCCATCTCGCTGCATGACGACAGAACCGTTGAAACCCTTCAAATCGTTATCATACTGAAATTCGATGCCTGAGATTCCTTTGTTGTCGATGTTGGTAAACCCAAGCAGCGCCCCGGCAAGTTCATCGTAATGATACAACCGTTTCGGTTCGTTGATGACCACGATGCCTTCGAGTTTTGCCGCTTCGATACGGCGAGCGATCTCAGGTGTCACTCTGCGCTCAAGCCAGACAAATCGTCGCGTGTTTTGATCTTCATTTGTTTCGCGCATTTTTTCAAGATAGAATGAAGAGGGCTTTCCAAAAATGTGTGCAAATATTTCTGCCACGTGGTCTTGACGGTCACCAATAATCTTTGGGTCAGCAGCAAATGAAAGTAATATCGTATTCGAAACAATGACATTACCGTTCCGGTCGAAGATGTTTCCGCGCGTTGCCGGCAAGACAAATGATCGCTCATACTGCTTTCGTGCTAAGTCTTTGTACGTACCGGCATCGATAACCTGGATCTTCACTAACCGAAAAAGAATGACGGCGAAGAAAATAGCAAAGAGGAGTTTTAGTATCAGGAAACGGGAACGGGAGAGAGACATGGTCTCTTTCCCTTGAACAGCATGTTCCCTATCCCGATAGGTCATCGCCTGTGTTCCATCTGTTGTTGCAGTATTTCTTCCACTTGGTTTACGCGTTCAGGATTGATCTCGATCCACACGGGAAGCTGTTTCGAATTCTGCAATCCCAACTCATCATGGGCAATCTGCTGGATTCGATCAAGACTGGACAACCGATCGATCTGTGCCTTCAGCAGATCCTGTCCATTGAGGATTTGCCGGTGCTTCATTTGAAGCTGATTGTTCTGTGCCATGCGCTGACCAACCGCTAAGATATTACCTATATAGAGAACGCTTGCTACAGCACCGCCAAGAAGAATTAAGATAATGGTAAACGGAGATACCTTCCGCCGACTCCCCTTTTTATTGAAGGCTAATGGAATGCCATCAGGTGTTGTTGTCTCTTTGATCGACATGGTGTCTGTTCCATTATACACCATATCCCGCGCTTCACGAATTTTTGGAATGGAAATCGTAGAAACCAATGGTTCGGATTCTGCCATTGCACGAGCAGCATACACTTCACCAAGATTTTGTGTTTCAGATTGCAAGATTCATTTTCTTCCTATACTTTTTCGGCAGCACGGAGTTTTGCACTCCGTGAACGAGGATTTGCCGCCATTTCCTCTTCCGATGCTGTCACAGGCTTTCGCGTCAACACGTTCAGAACCGGCTGTACGGGCGTATCTGGGACAATTTTATGGCCCGAAGGAATCGAGTGCGCCGATGCAGCGCGAAAAGCCTCTTTTATCAAGCGATCCTCCAGTGAGTGGTAGGAGAGAACGACGATTCTCCCGCCAGGGTTCAAGACATCAATGCAATCGCGAATTGCGTGCCGGAGATTTTCCATTTCATTGTTCACTTCAATTCGAACCGCCTGAAAGACTCTCGCCAGAGTTTTATTCAGGAACTGGCCGCCAACGGTTCGCTCTATTATAGCAGCAAGCTGACCAGTGGATTCAATTGGATGTTGGATGCGATAATGTACCATCGCTCTTGCAATCCGCCGTGCGTGTTTCTCTTCGCCATATTTCCAAAGAATATCCGCAAGCGGTTGTTCGTCGTACTGGTTGACAACCTGCTTGGCATCTATCTGTTGATGACGATCCATCCGCATATCGAGTTGTGCGTCGGCGCGAAAACTGAATCCTTTATCGGATTCATCAATTTGAAACGATGAAACGCCGAGATCGAGGAGCACACCTTGAACCGTATTCACTCCATGTTGAGAAAGAACAAACTTAATATTTCTGAAATTTTCTTTTACAATAATTGCGTGATCACCAAATTGCGCCAGACGTTCACGTGATGCTGCCAACGCATCGTCGTCAAGATCAATTCCAATCACTTTTCCCAAGCGGTCGAGTCGTTCAAGCACCGCTTTCGCGTGCCCCCCGCCGCCGAGTGTTCCATCAACATAGTACCCGTTTTTCGCAGTAAGAAGATATGTAAGAACCTCCTGTGTAAGAACGGGAGTATGATATGTATATGTCTCCACTCCGTGTCACGATACTAGTGCTGAGGTTTAAAGACCTGTTCAGCAACGGTTTCATAAGTGTCCGGATGATTTTTCTGATACTCTTCATACACAGAAGGGTTCCAGATCTCAATCCGATCCAGCACTCCGAGAATCAATACTTCATTATCAATATTAGCAAACTTCATTAAGTCCGGGGGAATTGTGATTCGAGATTGTTGGTCGATCTTTGAATCATTTGCGCGTTCAAATAATGTTCGCGCATAGAAACGATGTTGCGCATCGAGGAATGAGAGACTACGGACAAATTGTTCCAGCTTGTTCCATTCATCCTGTGGATACACATAGAGGCAGCGCTCGAAACCGCGTGTAACAACAAAATTTCCTTTTGCACTCGTTGCAATATTTATCCGCAGCTTTGCAGGGAGAGCCACGCGTCCCTTCTCATCAACTGAATAAGAATATCTACCTTTAAATGATGACACAACGCCCTCTTAAGTTTCTGTCTAAATTCATCGGGAATTCTCTTCCCGAATTCCCCACTTTTCCCCACACTGAAGATGAAATTTACGGAAATACAGCAGAAAGTCAAGCGAAAATTAGGATATTTTATATTAAAAGAAGGAACGCCTGAAAAGTTTTCCACATGGGTCATTATCGGACTTCGGCATGTATTTCAAGAATCTTTACCTCAGCCGAATAATCCATTAATATAAAACCGGAGGTTATTGCCCGTGAAAACAATTCATGGACTGTTTTGTCGTAGTCGCTTGTTTAGCCTGTTTAAACTGTCCATTCATCAAGTTGAGCATACAGTATGAAATAAAGGCGCAAAAAGGGATTTGAATTTATCCAATCAATTCAATAGCTTGACATT
The DNA here is from genome assembly GCA_003142575.1 of Ignavibacteriota bacterium. GTDB lineage: Bacteria > Bacteroidota > Ignavibacteria > UBA10030 > UBA10030 > Fen-1298. Next base: position 2,245 of record PLMS01000101.1, on the reverse strand, counting down.
ATCACACAGATGATGGAACTTAAGAATATGTTGCATAACAGAAGAAGTTTTTTAAAATCTACAGCACTTGTAACCAGTGCCGCAATGATGATCAACGATCCGTATAAAGCCATTGCCGGAAGCATTCCGGCTCATTTTAAGACCGGTACGATGAAACTGACGTATCGTCCGTACACATTGGAACTGAGGCATGTTTTTACTATTGCCACGAATTCGCGAACGACAACGCCGGTGATGCTCACCGAAATCGAATTGAACGGAATGATCGGATACGGTGAAGCCTCTATGCCGCCGTATCTTGGCGAGTCGCATGAAACTGTACAGGCGTTTCTCTCCAAAGTTGATTTGAGCAAGTACGAAAATCCATTTGATCTTGAAGCCATTCTAAACGACATCGATACAATTGCGCCGGATAATACAGCCGCAAAGGCATCCGTGGATATTGCGCTTCACGATCTTATCGGCAAGTTGATGGGACAGCCGTGGTTCAATATTTGGGGATATGATAAAAGCAAAACACCGAACACATCCTTCACTATTGGTATAGACACGCCGGAGGTTGTAAGGCAGAAAACGAAGGAAGCAGAAGAGTTTAAAGTGTTGAAAGTGAAACTCGGCCGCGATACTGATAAGGAGATGATCGAAACGATTCGCTCGGTTACCGATAAATCGTTAACCGGCGACGTGAATCAAGGATGGAAGGACAAAGAGAAAGCATTGGAAATGCTTCACTGGTTGAACGAGCGAAACATGGTGATGATCGAACAGCCGATGCCGAAAGAACAGATTGACGATTTGGCATGGTTGACAGAACGTTCACCGCTTCCGATTATCGGTGATGAAGGAGTGCAGCGTCTTACCGATATAAAAAAAGCTGTGGGCGTCTATCACGGTATCAATATTAAACTGATGAAATGCACGGGAATGCGCGAGGCGCAGAAGATGCTCACACTTGCCCGCTCGCTGGGAATGAAAGTAATGGTTGGCTGCATGACGGAAACATCGTGCGCGATCTCCGCGGCATCGCATCTCTCACCGATGGTTGATTGGGCAGATCTTGACGGCGCATTGCTCATCAAGAACGATGTTTTTGACGGCACAAAAATTATTGACGGCAAAGTGACGCTGATGGATCGGCCGGGCATTGGCGCTGTGAAAGTGTAATTTCGCGGATTGCGCAGAATTAACACGAATGTTAGTATGTCAGTCCCGCAAAGCTGGATTCCTGACCGCTCTAAACTAAGACAATGCTAAAATAACGCTGGACTTGCAACTGTTATAAAAACTTTCTACTATTTCAATAGTGACTCTCACCTGCCATATCGCTATACAATTAAGGCTCACAAAGACTTTACGTTTTACTGAATTCCAATGACAACAGTACAGACAACAATGGGGTTGTTTACCTCGTGAGATATGATGATGAGCTTTTATTCGGATGTAGAAAATATTATCTCACGGGGTAAAGATGTGTTGGCGCAAGAGATGCGGCTGCGGAATTACTCGCCAAAAATTATCAAAGCGTATAAAAGTTGTATTCGTAGATACGTGCGATTTATTTCACCGCGGCATCCGCGCACCCTATAGGAGATAAATAAACGCACCATGGTGCGATCATGCAGTAGCTAGTTGCAATTACCCTTCACTATTTCACCAAAGGAGAAACACATGAAAAACATTTTTAGATTCCTCTTTGCGGTGTTTTGCTTATTCAGCAGTACGAATCCATTGCATGCCCAATGGATACAAACCAATGGACCGTACGGCGGCAATGTTAAAGCCTTTGCAGTCTCCGGCACGAATCTCTTTGCCGGGATTTATGGCGGAGGCGTTTTTCTTTCTACCAACAACGGCACAAGCTGGACTGCGGTCAATACTGGCTTGACAAATAATTGGGTTAATGCCCTTGTCGTCTCCCCCAATGGGGCAGGCGGCACGAATCTCCTTGTAGGGACTAATCAAGGCGTCTTTCTTACTACCAACAACGGCGCAAGCTGGAGTGCGGCGAGTACCGGCTTGACGAACACTTTTGTCAATACTCTTTCCGTCTCTGGCACAAATCTCTTTGCCGGAACCAATGGCGGTGTTTTTCTTTCCACCAACAACGGCACAAGCTGGAGTGCGGCGAGCACCGGCTTGACGAATAATAATGTCCATGCTCTTGCCGTCTCCGGCACGAATCTCTTTGCCGGGACTTCTGGCGGTGTTTTTCTTTCCACCACCAACGGCACAAGCTGGAGTGCGG
>PLMS01000117.1 GCA_003142575.1 Ignavibacteriota bacterium | reverse complement strand
TTTTTTAATAGGGGGTCATCTTTCTGCTTGGCTATTTAACCCCCTCTTCATCTCCCCCTAAAATGGGGAGAGGTATTTCTGTGACTACCTCGAGTTCAAATACCTTCGCAGCTACTTTCGGAAGAACTGGAAGCCTGTGAATGTCACACGCATCGCGTGTTCNNAGGAAAAAGGGGAGGTGATCAGAGGTCGCTCTCTTTTATAACTTTGTGAATGTTCCTCTCATCAATTCGTAGGAATCAATTCCGGAATGACACTTGTCGTAAAAGAGAACGTGTAAATTTCAAGATTTGGATTCGATGTCGTCAGCTTCAGGAGGTGGCTGCCGAATTCTTTATTGTGGACAAGCCGGTACATGCGCGGTCTATCAACAAACAATGATGTCACTCCTCCTGGCACGTGTATCATATCTTCACCTCGTGCATCTTTGCTCAGCGGCTGGCTGTTTTGTTGAATAGTCACTTCACACAATGAACCGTCTTGTGAGCCCATGACTGCATTTACTTCGCGCGCTTGATACGGCAAAAGAATGGCGCCATCTTCTCCTATGTTCCCATCAAATCGCAGACACTGGCGTTCATTCATCCATTTTCCGGTGGCGTAAAAACGTTCCGGAAGATATATGCCCGGGTCGGTGTACTCAATGGTCGATTCCGGATTATAGCCCTCCGGATTGCCAAGCGCACCGCGAAGATATCCAAAAGAGAGTTCACTTGTCGGGCGATAACAGACTGCACCTCCATGATCTTCATCGCTCAGAGGAGGCATTAAATCAGGCAGCTCGCCATGACAGCCGGCTTCGATCAACAATTGTTGGATCGCGCGTTCGAATTCCATGTAATCGCCTTCACCATGTTGTGTAAATCGAATATAGCCGTCGCGATCGATGAGACAGCGGGTTGGCCAAGAACGCACCGCAAATGCATTCCACATGAGAGCATCGTTATCAAGCATGACCGGGTACGTAATATGAAAATGGTCGATTGCTTTTTGCACACGTTCGGAAGACCGGGCAAAATCAAACTCGGGAGTGTGCACTCCCACAATTCTTAATCCGAATTCTTTGTACTTATGCTGCCACTCTTGGATGTAGGGAAAAGTTCGAATGCAGTTGATGCATGTGTAATCCCAGAAATCGACGAGTATCACCTCGCCCAGATGATCGCGGAGCGAGACCGGTTCTGAATTCAACCAGAAATTTCCGTAGAGCTGCGGTGCATGAATATGTTTAGGTTGAAGTTCCATTCGTTTCTTCTGTGTTACTCACTGATGTTACGCAACCTTATGAAAATATCAATGTCGAATATCCTTTTGCATTGCTGCTCCACCACCCCTGTATCCCCTCCTCCACGAGGAGGGGACATGGGGAGGAGTGCTTTGTACTTTTTCTGGAGATTCCACAAAAAACAACGAAAAATCTGTTTCGCATATATATTATGTGATGGATTCTTACTTGTAGAATATGCTGAGTAATGACGATAATCTTCAAAAATATTCATTCTGCGTAACATCAGTTACTCATGAAAGTAAAAAATTTCTCTTCGAGATTTCATTCTTCTTTCCCGCCGGTACGTGCGACATAGATGAAACTATCTCTGACAAAATCTGCAGCGTTGGTGGCAAATGCAGCGGGAATACTTTTTTTCAATTCGTCGAAAGTCACAATATTTCCGCCTGCCGAAATTGTCATGTTCGGATTGACCAGAATAGCTCTTGTGGAACCCGAGCATTTCAACACAACGCTCGCCTTCACATTGGGAAATGTTGCATCGATGACCGGATCGATGTGAACAAGCACTCCGAGAATTTTCATTTCATCCGGAGGCTCGCATTGAACATCGATATTATTTGTTTTCAAAAAAAGGATACAATCATGGACAACTTTGCGTGTTATAACGGCAAGCTCGTTTGATGCCAGGGTGAGTCTTTCCCGTTCAACCGCAAACTTCGTCCAATCTTTAATAGCGCCTGTGAGAATGAGCTTCATTGATTCAGTGAGTGCCATAGTATCTTTCCCATGAATGTTGATCCATCGCTGGTGTTATGTCCCTATGAGCTATTATTTTAAAGATTTTAATATTGAGCGCAATTCGCCCATCAACTGGTCGCACAATTCTTGTGTGATGATGTACGGCGGAAGCAGCCGCAGCACAGTTGTGTTCGTGCAATTTATCAGCAGACCGCGATTCCGCAGTTCATCGACAATCGGTTGTCCATCCCGATCGATTTCAATACCGAGCATACAGCCCAATCCTCTCACTTCTTTGATGATCCTTGGAAATTCTTTTTGCATTTCCAGCGCCTTCGATTTGATAGAGGCACCGATCACGCCGGCTTGTTTCATCAAACCTTTTTGAATAATTTCTTCCATCACGGCACATCCGGCAGCACATGCAACCGGATTGCCCCCAAAGGTTGTTCCGTGCTCGCCATAACTGAACACATCGGCAACTCTTTCATTTCCTAAAATCGCACCAAGGGGTAACCCGCCGCCAATCGCCTTTGCGATGACAACGATATCGGGATGGACATCCATATGTTCAAAAGCAAAGAACGTACCTGTGCGTCCAACTCCCGTCTGAATTTCATCTGCAATGACAAGGAAACCATACTTCTGCTGAAGTACGGTCAACTCATTCGCAAATTCTTTTTTGACAACGTTGATACCGCCTTCTCCTTGAATAAATTCAAGAATGACGCCAAGCGTCTGCTCGTTGGTCTTTGCCCGAAGGTCGCTGATATCATTAAATTGGACTGTCTCCGTGTTCTGAAGAAAGGGATCGTACCCTTCACGATATTTAGGGCGATCCGTCAATGATAACGCGCCCATCGTTCTGCCGTGAAACGAATTACTCATATTCAGTAATCGTGTTTTTCCGGATTTTTGTCCCCACTTGCGTGCAAGCTTGATAGCTCCTTCGACTGCTTCTGTGCCGCTGTTGGAAAAAAAGAGACGCTTGAATCCGCTTGCTGCAATAATTCTTTCCGCCAGCTCTACCTGTGCATCCTGCACAAAGTAATTGGACAGATGGATATAGCGATGAATTTGTTTTTCAATAGCCGCATTGATGCCCGGATGATTATATCCAAGCGCATTGACAGCTAAACCGCCAAAGAAATCGATATAGCGTTTGCCGTCTTTCGAATAGAGGTACACTCCTTCGCCGCGGTCGATTTCAAGCGGAAGTCGATGAAACGTGTGGAAAAAATATTTCGCTTCTTTTTCAATCATCGATTCAGACACATTCATCCTCTTTTATATTAATAGGCTAAATACAGTATACAGAAATCGCACATTGGACTCAAGCTCTTCAAGCGTGCCATTGTTCTGAATCACATAATCCGCTTTTTCGAGCTTTTTTTTCACATCAAGCTGTGCATCGATGCGTGCACGAACACTCTCCTCGGTCACTGCATCTCGTTTACGCACCCGTGCGACTCGTGTTGTCTCTTCAGCATGTACTACAACGACTGCATCGAGCTTCTTATCCAATCCGGCTTCATATATGAGCGCAGCTTCGATGATGAGACATCGATGTCCCTGTTGTATCAATTCTTTGATTCGGCGCTCTCTCTCTTTTTCAACTTGAGGATGGATGACCGCTTCGACTTTGCGCTGGAGTTCTTTATTGGAAAATATTTTTGATGCAACGAACTGTCTGTTCAGCGTACCATCGGACGAATATGCCTCAGTGCCGAGAAGACTCATAAGCTTTTTTCGAATAACCTGATTCGAATGACTCAACTCTTTGGCAATCTCGTCCGAATGAAGCACCGGTACACCAAGACGCATAAAAATATCGCAGACAGCAGTCTTGCCGCTGCCAATACCGCCGGTCACACCAATTTTCAGAATATTTTTTTCTGTACGAGTCAAGTGGGATGATCAATCATCGATTGCTCAATGAATAAGAAATTTCAATTCACCTCCCTTTTTTCCCCTCCTTACCAAGGAGGGGATATGGGGAGGTCATGTTTTTTTAGGAATAAAGCTCAACTACTTGTTCTTTTCCACTTTGCATACCATCAGTCAATAATTGGAGTTTGTTTGATTATTGTATATTGATATTTAAAATTTACTCGCTGTTATTTTGCCACTGCCGTTGATCGAAATTCCCGTATCACAACAACTTTGATCTGTCCCGGATATTCCATTTCCTGTTCGATTTTGCTGGCGATATCGTGCGCAAGCTGGTCTGCGGCAGCATCATCGAGTTTTTCATGGCTGACAATCACGCGCACTTCGCGTCCCGCCTGAATGGCGTATGTATTTAGTACGCCGTTGAATGATTTTGCAATGTTCTCTAATTTTTCCAGCCGTTTGATGTACTCTTCCACCGATTCACGCCGCGCACCGGGCCGCGCACCGCTGATGGAGTCTGCCGCTTGCACCAGTGCTGAGATGGGATGTTCCATCGGAATATCTTCGTGGTGCGAACCAACCGCATTGCAGACAATTGCATGTTCATTATATTTTTTACAAAACTCATATCCGAGAAGAGCATGCGGACCTTCGACGCTCTTATCAATCGTTTTACCGATATCATGCAAGAGACCTGCCCGTTTCGCCAATATCGGATCCAACCGAAGCTCTGCTGCCATGATTCCAGAGAGATAAGCAACTTCAATGCTATGCTCCAGAAGATTCTGACCATAGCTGGAACGATATTTCATCCGCCCAATATGCTTTACAATTTCCGGATGTGCACCGTGCAAACCGATTTCGAGCAGCGTATTTTCACCCGTATGAATGACCTCTTCTTCCAATTCCTTCTTTACCTTCTCAACGACCTCTTCAATGCGCGCCGGATGGATGCGCCCATCGGCGATCAATCGTTCCAGTGCTGTTCGAGCAACTTCACGCCGGAACGGATCGAAGCCCGAGAGAATCACAGCTTCGGGTGTATCGTCAACAATCACGTCGATGCCGGTAGCAGCCTCAAACGCACGGATATTTCGTCCCTCACGTCCGATGATGCGCCCCTTCATTTCATCACTGCCGACATTCAGCACACTGACCGTTGTCTCCAGTGTAAAATCTACTGCTGAACGTTGGATCGCCTGAATAATAGCTTTCTGAGCTTCTTTCTTTCCCTCAAGTTTCGCAGAATCGCGGATATCTTTCAGCGACTGTGTCGCCTCAGATTTGACTGTCTCAATGAGGTTTTGGTACAGATATTTCTTTGCCTCTTCGCTCGTAATACCGGCAATTTTTTCGAGTCGAATATTTTCTTCTCCAACCAAGCGTTCGGCTTCTTTCTCACGCTCGATGAGGCGGTTTTGGCGATCAGCGATTTCTCTGCCGGTTGTTTGAAGTGTCGACTCTTTTTTTGTCAGCAGATCAAGCTTCTTCTCCAGATTTTCCTCGCGGTTGTTCAATTGTTTTTCGTACGCCTGCTGTTTCAACCGCTTGGCCTGGGCATCAGCTTCAAACTCTTTTTTCTTCTTGTACCATTCATCCTTCACTTCGAGAAGCTTTTCACGCTTCGTGGTGATCGATTCTTTTTCTGCTCCTTCAACAATTTTTTTTGCACGTTCTTGAGCGTCCATGATTTTGTTCTGACCGCTTCGCGCATTCAGAGACCAACCCATGAAAAACGTAATGCCGCCGATCAACGCTCCGATAAAAATAAGAATATAGGGTTCCATGTCTTTCCTCAGTTCAAACAACTTTGAATAAAAATAAAAAACCGCACGCATCTGCCACAATCAAGTGTATTGAAAGAACTTTTTTTCATACACAGTGGGTGCTCGCCTAAGCATTTCACGCTTCCACGGTCCGCTCGTTCCTGCTTTTGGCAGAAAGTCATCGCAGGCTCTTTCCGGCTCGACAAGTCGGGACGGAAAAAGTGGCATGTGCTCCACACTTATGAGTCAAGCTCCCATATTAACAGACTTGATAAGTTCTTTAATATGGTATTGATTACGGCTGATGGTGCGGCTTTTAAAACTTCCGCATCCGTATGTAAAAAGAACAAGCGACGTTATTACTGAATCCGTTGGTCCGTCGGTTCGGCAATGAGACAATTATCAAGATAGTTGGAAAGTTTTTCTACTTCCGCTTCCAGATGAGTTACTTCCTGTACATGCTTCTCACGTTCCTGCAGAAGATCCTCGGTGATATTCAATGCCGAAAGAACAGCAACTGTCAAGGGCGGCTGTTCCGGAATCTTATCGTGAATCTTCGTTAACATTCCATCTACGTAGGATGCCACGCGCTTTGTGAGATCTTCATTCTCTCCCCGAAGCGGGTACTCATTTCCAAATATTTTTACTTTTATACTCTTACCGTTCATCGCCTGGACCAATTGAATTGTTTTTGTCGAATTCTCCACAACGTTCCGTCATTGTTCATGTGTATCATACACGTGAATTGATTTTAATAATCAATTCCTTCAGCCGTGATTTAAGTACCTCTGACTCCTCCTTTGAAAATAAACTACTGCCGTTAGATTGTGCTTGTGCAAGCTGCGTTCGAATATCAGCCAGGTCACGTTCCCGGTGCTGAAGTTCTTCCATTGAATGTTGCTTCTGCAACTCCAAACTCGAAATCCGGCGTTGAAGCTCTTCCGTCGAATGTTGCTCTTTTAATTCTAAACTCAAAATTCGGCTCTGAAGTTCCTTATTCTCTGCTTTTAATCGGAGAAGCACATCGGATACATGTCGAGCTTTATCCCAAAGTACCTGGAGAGCATCCTCAAGGCGCTTCAAGCCCTTCTTGTCCGTCATCTCAGTATCTATAAGCTGCTCAGGCAAACCTCAGCTCCTGCATATGTTCAGTTGATTTTGGGCTGCACATCTGTATCAATGCCTTTTCCAATAAACGTATCTTCAATAAAAAAACTGTTTTGTTATTGAAAACAAACAGTGTATCGCGTGATTTCATGTATGCGACACTAGCTGCGTAACACACCGTTACATTGCCGCTGAACGGCTTCGATAATTTTCGCAAGCGCATGATCAATTTCCTCTTCCGCCAATGTATGATCCGGTGATTGGAATTCAAGGGCATACGCTACACTTTTCTTATCTTTTCCCGTTTGCTGTCCACTGTATGTATCAAAAAGAACAACGTTCGTGCATAACGGTCGTCCCACTTGACGAATGACATCTTCCACTTTATTCTGTGGAAGTGTTGCATCAACTGTGAAAGCCAAGTCGCGTGTTACACCCGGAAACTTCGGCAATGGAGAAAACTTTCGGTCTCTCACCCAGCCGTCGCGGAGTGCTCGAATATTCATTTCGCAAACGAACACAGCTTCATCAATATCAAGCTTATCTGCAATCTGCTTCCGGATTTTTCCAAAGAACCCGGCATAAGTGCCATTAATCTCAATACCTATACACGGCTCACTTAATGCCTCGTGCGTATCATAATAAATAAAACGGTAGTTGTCAAGACAGAACTTTGAGAGCAATGCCGAAACTTCCCCTTTCATATCTAACACATCAACAACGCGGGAGGCATTTCCATAGCTTACGGGCGCATGATTACCGCTGATCACCAGCAAAAGCCGTTCTTCTTCTTGATATGCTTCGAGCGAATTTGATGCTTTTCCATCGATACGCAAATGAATATTGCCCAGTTCGAACAAACGAAGGTCTTTTGTACCGTGATTTCGATTGTGTTTCACGATGCCAAGAGCACTCGTTACCAGACTTGTCCGCAAAGCTGCCATTTCTGCACTTACCGGATTGAGTGCCTTGACCAAGGGTTTTCCGGCAAGCGACATCGTTGCTTCATCTTGCAAACCGATTGCTAGAATTTCATTAAATCCAGAACCGATAAGGAATTCCCGAACTTCATCCTGAAGTGCATCTGTTCGCACATTCGAGGAAAAATCGATAGCAGCATGAGTTTTTGTTTCAATATTATTGTAACCATACACACGCGCTACTTCTTCTATGACATCAATCTCTTCAAGTATATCATTACGAAAACTGGGAACCGTCACAAGAAGCTCATCTCTGGAAGATGATTTTACAACAAGATCGATTTTCTTCAGAAGAGAAATGATCTGCATTTTAGAAAGCGAGGTTCCAATAATGGAATTGATTCTTGAAACACGCGCTTTCACAACGATCGGTTTTCGTTTCTTAGGATATGCATCGAGCACGCCCTTCAGCAAGTCACCGCCGGCCAATTCCTGAATCAGCTGCGCGGCGCGATTGGCGGCCGTGACTGTGATATTCATATCAGCACCGCGCTCGAATCGGTATGATGCTTCAGTGGAAAGACCAAGGTACTTTGAAGTTCGCCGAATATTTTGTGGATGAAAATATGCACTCTCGATGAGAATATTTGTCGTTGTGTCGCTGATTTCTGTATTCGCACCACCCATCACTCCGGCTACTGCGATCGGCCGTTCGGCATCGCAAATCATGAGCGTTTCGGAAGTGAGCGTACGTTCTTTTCCGTCGAGTGTTACAAACTTCTCACCATCCCGTGCTGCCTTGATAACGATTTTATGTTCTGCAAGTTTATCATAATCGAACGCATGCAGCGGATGACCGGTTTCCATCAAAACATAATTCGTTACGTCAACAACATTATTGATCGGACGAACACCGACCGAACTCAGGATATCCTGCAGCCATTTCGGTGACGGGCCAATTTTGATATTCCGAAGAACACGCGCTGAGTATCGCGGGCATTTTTCTTTATCAAGGATTTCAATCTTTGCAAATTTTGATGCCGGTGTTCTGCTTTCTTTGAGTATAACTTTGGGATGCTTCATTTTTTTATTGACCAGTACACCGATCTCACGCGCCACACCGATGTGACTCAAACAATCCGATCGATTTGGCGTGATCCCGATTTCGTAGATCGTATCGGTTTGTCCGAGATACTTTGCAAGCGGTGTTCCGGCTTTTGCTGCCGCATCGAGCACAAGAATGCCGCTCGCGTCTTTTCCAAGACCAAGTTCCTGTTCAGAACACATCATGCCATGAGATTCTACACCGCGAATCTTTGCATGTTCGAGTATAAATGATTTTCCCTCGTCACCATGCTGATTGTGCGGAATGACGGCACCGACAAGTGCGACTGCAACTTTTTGCCCTGCTGCAACATTTGGGGCACCGCAAACAACTTCCTGCACTGTGCCGCCGATATTTACTTTGCACACCGAAAGACGATCTGCATTGGGATGTTTCGCCCGTTCCAGCACTTCACCGACCACAAACTTGTCGTACTTCTTGGAAAGGTCTTCAGAGCTTTCTACTTCGAGACCGAGCATGGAGAGCTTTTCAGTAAATTGCTCAGGAGTGAACTTGAAATTGATATATTGCTTCAACCAATTTTGGGAGACTTTCATGCCAAAAATAACCTCAAGAAAAACTTGTCAATATTTGATCTCAAACTGTTGCTCATTTTGATCTTCATATAAAACATACATGCTGAATCCAATTTGTTCAGAAAGAGCTTTTGCTCTATTTTTGTTTGATCTTTTAGATCAGTTAAATTTTGTTCAAACCTCACCCTACCCTCTCCTACGAGGAGAGGGTATAGATTAGCCGAGAAAACTCTCCCCCTCTTAGGGGGAGAATAGAAGAGGGGGTTCATATTTGGAATAAAACACTTCATCAGAACTGTTTCAAGAACCGCACATCGTTTTCATAGAGAATGCGAATGTCATCGATGCCATAGCGCAGCAATGCAGTACGTTCGATACCCATGCCGAATGCATAACCGGTGTACTTCTCTGCGTCATATCCGACCGCCTGAAAAACGTGAGGATGCACCATCCCCGAGCCGAGAACTTCCAGCCAACCGGAGTGTTTACAAATACGGCATCCTTTTCCATTGCATAAGTAGCAGGTAATATCCATTTCAGCGCTCGGCTCGGTGAACGGGAAAAAGCTTGGACGGAATCGATACTTAATCGAACTTCCATAAAATTGTTTCGCGAATGCAACAAGCGTTCCCTTCAACTCGCTGAATGTCACACCTTCATCCACGTATAATCCTTCAATCTGATGGAAGGCTACGAGACTCCGTGCACTGACAGCTTCGTTGCGGTATGCCCAGCCGGGCATAATGGCGCGCACCGGCGGTTTCTGTTTTTCCATCACACGAATCTGCACCGGCGATGTGTGAGTACGCAGTAAAATTTTATCCGCAATAAAAATCGTATCCTGCATATCACGCGCCGGATGATCGGGAGCGAAATTGAGCGCTTCGAAATTATAGTAATCGCTTTCGATTTCCGGTCCGTTCTCTACCGAGAATCCCATGCTTCTAAAGATACGTTTGATTTCTTCCATCACTTGTGTGACGGGATGTTTTGTGCCGATGGGCTTTGAACGCCCGGGCAAGGTAAGATCAAACGGGACTTCTTTCGGTTTGGCAGATTGTTCGAGAAGTAATTTCTTCTCGTCGAACTGTGCTTGGGCGTACTGTCGAAGTTCGTTGAGAGTCTTTCCCAGCGCAGGTTTCTCAGCAGGGGCTGCAGATTTCATCCCCTCGAACAATGCCGCAATCTCTCCACTTCGTGCAAGATACTTGATACGAGTCTGTTCAAGATCTTGAAGGGTTGCTGCCTTCTGAAGTTCTTCCGTGAAGGCTTGTTTCGTGTGCACAACTTTTTCGAGCATACCAGTGATCTCTATCAAAAAACGAGCAGGACACGTTAACGTCGCCCCACTTTCTCCATGTGGACAATGAGATAACAAATAAAAAATCTTCTTACCAATTTTTTAATCCCGCACGAAGCGCTCCGAGCAATCCGTGCGGAACAAAAGAGATAAGAAGATTAAAATTATGCCGTCGCGAATTTTACGACTTCGGCAAATGCTGCCTGATGATTCGCAGCAAGATCTGCCAACACCTTCCGGTTGATCCCAACTTGTTTCTTTTCCATGGATGAAATCAATCTCGAATATGTCGTGCCGTGAATACGTGCTGCAGCATTAATGCGGGCGATCCAGAGAGCGCGGAATTCCCGCTTCTTCGTTCGGCGATGTCGATAGGCATGTGTTCCGGCTTTATCAACGTGATGCTTGGCAACGGTCAGAACTTTACTTCGACCGCCCCAATATCCTTTCGCTGATGCTAAGAGTTTCTTGCGCCGTCTGTGCGACGCAACTTTATTTTGTGAACGTGGCATTGCTTCTTTACCTTTCTTTCAAACTTATGCTGATAAAAATCTGCGTATTTTGTATGCTTCTGTTTCAGCGACAAAACCGGATTTGCGTAAATGTCGCTTGCGCTTTGTGGACTTGCTGGTCAGGATGTGACTGCGAAACGCCTTCCTGCGTTTAACTTTTCCGGTCGCAGTAAGCTTAAACGTCTTGGCAGCGCTGCGCCGGGTTTTCATTTTTGGCATATGCTCTTATTCCTCTGTTGTTGGTTTGGTTACATCTAAACTTTTTTTCTTCGCTTTTTCCGGCACAAAGTACGATACCATCTGCCGTCCTTCCATCTTTGGTTCTTGTTCCATCTTGGCAATATCGGACATCACTTCGGTAAAACGCGTAAGCAATTCTCTGCCCTGATCCTGATAGGTAATCTCGCGCCCTTTGAACACAACGGTCGCTTTCACTTTGTTTCCTTCTTGGATAAACATGCGAGCATGCCGGGTCTTAAAATCGAAGTCATGTGTATCCGTATTTGGGTGAAATCGAACTTCCTTGACAAGCGTTACATGCTGATGTTTTTTCTGAATCTTCTCGCGCTTCGCTTGCTCGTACCGGTATTTTCCAAAATCCATAATCTTGCAAACCGGCGGAGTTGCATTCGGCACAATCTCAATCAAGTCTGATGTCCTTCCTTGCGCCTCTCGCATTGCATCGCTTATGGACATAATACCAAGCTGCTCTCCATCATCCGTTATTAAACGCACCTGAGGTGCTTTGATTTCAGAATTAATGCGTGCTCGATCTTGTTTAATAATTTCTTCTCCTAAACCGTGAGTGCTCTTGTTTTGATGATATCAAGAATACGAGTCTGGAATTCTTCTCGTTTCACTGTTCCTTGATCACCCTTCTTGTGCTGACGGACGGAAACCAAACCGCCGACTTTTTCCTTCTCGCCAACCACAAGCATAAATGGTACTTTCTTCGTTTCCCAATCGCGAATTTTATATCCCACCTTCTCATTACGGTCGTCTATTTCAACTCGCACGCCGGAATCTTTCAACGCCTCATACACTTCCCGTGCATACTCCATAAAAACATCGCTGATAGGTAATACCGCAACCTGTATCGGTGCAAGCCACAATGGAAACTCACCGGCAAAATGCTCAATAAGAATACCGATAAATCGTTCTAAGGATCCAAATGGTGCGCGGTGAATAATCACCGGACGATGCCTTTGTCCATCCTGACCGATGTACTCCAACTGGAACCGTTCCGGCATGACATAATCAACCTGAACCGTGCCAAGCTGCCAAGTACGATTTAACGCATCCTTCACCATAAAATCGATCTTCGGCCCATAGAAGGATGCTTCACCTAATGCTATAAAGTAATCAAGTTTTATCTCATCCGCCACTTCTCGAATTTCTCGCTGAGCCTGCTCCCAGAATCCTGCTTCACCGCCATACTTTTCAGTATTCTTGTCATCACGGTATGACAAGCGGATCTTCACATCCATTCCAAAGGTTTTGAATACCAATTGTGTCAGCTCGATAGTAGCCTTTATTTCCGCCTTTAACTGATCATGTGCACAATAAATATGCGCATCATCCTGAGTAAAACCGCGAACGCGTGTTAATCCGTTCATTTCACCAGATTGCTCATAACGATAGACAGTCCCAAACTCTGCTAATCGAATCGGCAAATCACGGTATGAGCGAGGTTTGAACGAATAAATTTGATGATGATGTGGACAGTTCATCGGTTTCAACAAGAACGCTTCGCCATTTTCTAGTTGTATGGGCGGAAACTGCGAATCTTTATAATATGGATAATGGCCCGATGTCTTATACAATTCCAGATTCGCGATGTGCGGAGTCACAACGCTTTGATATCCGCGTTTTCGCTGTTCATCCCGCAAAAACTCGATGAGCGATTCGCGAATGATGGTTCCTTTCGGAAGCCAGAGCGGCAAACCACTGCCAACTTTCGGCGTTAAAAGAAAAAGTTCTAACTCAGCACCCAACTTGCGATGGTCACGGCGTTTCGCTTCTTCCAATCGGAAGAGATACTCGTCAAGTTCCTTTTTCGTCGGGAATGTAACGCCGTAAATGCGCTGCATCATTTTGTTTTTTTCATTCCCGCGCCAATACGCACCGGCGACACTGAGAAGCTTCATCGCTTTGATTTTCCCGGTTGAAGGCAGATGCGGTCCGCGGCAGAGATCGGTGAAATTGCCTTGATGATAGAAGCTGATGGTTTGCCCCTTAAACTCATCTAACAATTCAAGTTTGTACTGATCGCCTTTCGCTTTAAAATACTCCACTGCATCTTCCCATTTTTTTTCTTCGCGAACGTACGGAACATCACGATTGGCAAGCTCGTTCATCTTCTCTTCAATCTTTTGGAGATCATCTTTGGTAAGATTATGATCACCGAGATCAAGGTCATAATAAAAACCGGTTTCGATAGAAGGACCAATGCCGAATTTTGCGCCCGGGTACAGAGTCTCAACAGCTTCCGCCATTAAATGAGCAGAGCTATGCCAATAGGCATCTTTACCGCCATCGTCAGACCATTTGAGAATCTTGAAAGTTGCATCCTGACGTATCGGTCTACTGAGATCCCACACTTCTCCGTTCACTTCAACGGCAAGTGCTTCTTTCGCCAGACCTTTACTGATACCTTCGGCAATTTGCTTACCTGTGATATCCCGATCAAACTCTTTCTGATTCCCATCCGGGAATGTGATCTTTATTTTGCTCATGAAAGTAAAAAAAATCGGACCATCGTCCGATTGAAAGTAAAAGTCTCACATAGGAAGGATAAAGCGATATGCTACTTTTCCTCCTTGCACTTTTTCTTTGTAATCGTGGGCTCAATAGGACTCGAACCTATGACCTCTACCATGTCAAGGTAGCGCTCTAACCAAGCTGAGCTATGAGCCCCCATTGTGCCGTGCATAAAATAATAGCAAAAAAACTAAAGAAAAACAAGGAATGGCTTTGAAGAATGGTTTTGAAAAATCCCTCGCGTGAGGGATTGAGATCGTGACAGTACCGATAGATATCCTCCTTCCAAGATGGCTGGCTTGCTTCTCTTTTGAGATTCGTATATAATATTATGTTTTATTGAGAAGTAGAAGCCTATATACAAACATATTTAGAGGAGTATTTTCGATGAAACGAATATGTGCGGCGGCATGTTGTCTTATTTTCTTTGGAATTATACAAACGCTTGTTGCACAGAACACAAAATCTCTTGTCCAACGTGCATATGAAGCTTATAAGTTAGGGCATTATGATGAAAGTGCAAAACTCATTGAACTTGAAATCGATTCTGGTAATAAAGGTACTATCGTTTTATATGATGCATCACGCTACTTTACACTTGCCGGGAAAAAAGAGAAAGCCTGGCATTATCTTGAACAAGCAGTGGATCAGGGCTTCAATCACAGTAAGTATATGCAGAACGATACCGACTTGATAAGCCTTCACTCCGATCCTCGATGGAATAAACTCATAGAAAAAATCAAACCAAAAGCAGCGGAAGTAAATTTTCAAACCAACGTTCGTAAGCTTGATAACAAACCAAAAGAAACTGGAGCAGATTTACAGACCAACTTCCATGAACTTGTTAACAATATGCATAACATTTCAGCCCATGCATATCAATACAAGATAAGACGCAGGGAATATGGGGGTGGAGAGGGTTCGTATATCGGATACAAATTACCGGACAACTTGAGTACAAAATCATTTGGTACATGCCAAGTTAATGTTCTTAATGATAATGAAGCCGATATAATCGCAGTTTCCAATTTTGGATACGGAACTATTAAGGCAAGACTCAACTCGGAAGGTAGTATATATAATCTGGAATATACGGGTGAATTTAAAAAACCGAGAAAATAGTTAAATCAATTTAGACTGGAGAATACTATTGTTTATGCGCCTAAGCTAACGCAGAAAGCTGAATGGATTTATTGCAATATGGCTTTGCGGTTTCATTGTGCGTTTTCTTTTAAGCTTGACGGATGCAATTATCACAGGCGCCATTGCTCCGATTATGGGATTCGGGCTTGTTGGAGATATTGTGATAAGTTATATAGCCGAACGCTACGAGAAAAAAATATAGTGAGCAAATAGAATTGCCAGAGAACTTCTGCTTCTCTTCAAATCTCTGAGAAATAACAAGCTTTTACTCATCTCTTCTTTCCTACTTTCATTGCTCACAGATGAACATTTGCTTTTTCCCATACATCTGGCTACATTTTAATACTTAAAAAATAATCCTATAGAATTAGAAACAAATTCACTGTTTCTAATATTGGATGCATGTAAGTGTCTCGTGATAATGACTTTTAACACTCTTCATATTGTAAGTATCATAGCAATATTCCAGTCCGTCTTGATGGCGCTGTTTTTTCTCCTGAACAAGAAAAGTCCTCGAACAAGCAATATCCTTCTCTCCTCTCTTTTGATTGTTTTTTCAATGCTTGTGAGCAGCTCCTTGATCGTTAACCTGAACTTACTAGGGAAGAGCCATACATATCGTCAACTTGTTCTTCTGTTAGGGCAAACGGCATTTTTGGTTGGCCCCTTACTCTTTTTATATATTCGTTCGCTGCTGAATATGAATTTTTCATTCAAAAAGTACGATTGGCTGCATTTTATTCCTTTTGTCATCGCTGTTATATATTCAGTCGGTATTATACAAACTGCCAGTAAATTCAGTATTTGGACGTACCCCGGCCGACTTTTCATTACAGCAGCGATACTGTCTCAAAATATTATATACTTAATCGCTTCGTGGAAATATATTCAATCGTATGGGTTGACCTTTAAATCGTTTCTTTCGTATATCGACAATTCACGATTGTCATGGGTGCGATATTTTACCGTTGGCTATATTCTCCTTTGGGTGGCACAACTTCAAGCATTTTTTGGATGGGATATTCTTGGTCACCCATCATGGTGTCCCTATGGCTTAAGCTTATATTCGGTGACAGCTTTTGTATTCTTCAATGGAATTCTCTTCATTGCATTACGAAAGCCCGAAACATTTTACCGGGTTCAGAAATATCAGTCCTCAATCCTCAAACAATCGGATAAAGAACAGTACCGGGAAAAATTGATCGTGCTTATGGGCGGCGAAAAGATTTTTCTCAATCCATCGATGACTCTCAGCGATATAGCTCAAAAACTGGATATCGCTCCCTGCTATATATCACAGGTCATCAATGAATCCTTTCAACAAAACTTTCGGGATTTTATTAACAAATATAGAATTGAAGAAAGTAAGCGCCTGTTGACTCAACCAAACCAACACCTGAATATTTTGGGAATTGCACTCGACGCCGGATTTAATTCCAAATCGGCATTCAACAGCGCTTTTAAAAAGCACACAGGTATCACTCCAAAAGAATTCAAAAAGAAAGTATCCACAGTGTCTTCATCGTGATAGAAATTATTAGACGTTCCCCTTTTTTCCTCAACCGCACGAACCATCATACAATCTCCGATTGACACGTTCAAGATGACTTGATATGCAATTCAGCTTGATCCCCCTCATGCAATTTGAATCAAGAGATTCTTCCATACTTCCTGCCATCTGACACTACTTCACATCATTTGTTTCTTACCCTCATCGGTAATAATTACCAACCCATAAACACCTTGCATTCTGATTGAAAGATGTCTCGAAATATATTTCAGGACGATTTCCCCATCAGGTTTGATTTACTTGTAGTAAAAATATTTAAAAATTTCTGTCGAAAATTCACATCAAACCTAAAGGAGACAAACATGGAACAAAGACACATTCTTCTGACAGCCGTCTTTTTATTGGTAATGGCGGCATCATCATTTGCACAGAGCATTGTTCTTGAAGTGGATAAAGATGCATATATTTGCGGCTGCCAGCCCGACGCGAATAATCCGGGCGGTCCTATCACGAAACTGTACCAAGGTCCCTATTACGTCTCAGCTCATCAATGTTATGCCCGGACAGCATCTTGTTGGGCCCTCAGCAGTCTACCACAAGGGAACACCATCACCCATGCGACAATAGAATTTAAGTGCACATCAACGTATGGCACACTGACAGGGCAAATGGTATTCTATCGTTTTCTTGGGGATTGGGGTGAAACAACAATCACTCATAATAATCTGCCTTCATACACTTCGCAGGATTCCATCGTTATCAACTGGCCGGCTGCGGGACAATGGCTTTCAATCGATGCTACAAACCTCGTGCAATTTTGGTATGCACATCCCGATTCAAATTTTGGTCTCTATGGCCATTGCGCAAATACTACAGCAACTAACGGTGCAGTGGAATTTAATAGTTCTCGATTTGGTACGAGTGCAGATCGCCCAAAGTTGACCATTACATATACAACCACAGATGTTAAATCAGAAGGAGCATTACTCCCTTCAGACTTTCGATTGGAGGCGTATCCAAATCCTTTCAATCCAACCACGAACATTTCTTACACATTAGAGAAGTCTGGATGGATACTCTTAAACGTTATTGATCTGAACGGTCGCATCGTCGATCGACTTGTCAATTCGTATCAATCGATGGGAGAGCATCACATACAGTGGAATGCCGATCGATTCTCATCCGGCATCTATGTAGTTTCTCTAGCATCCGGCGAGAAACGGGCAGCAAAAAAAGTGGTTTTGATGAAATGAAGAAAATAAATATTCAAAAATATTTTTCTCCATCTGAACGAGGAATCGAATATGTGGAAGTATGCTTGGCGTGAAATAATCCGCAGAAAAGGCCGTTCCATTGCAGCCATTTGCAGCTATGCACTGGCAGCGATGATCTTCAGTGTCCTCATTTCTCTCCTCCAATATTCAGAGCGCAGCCAGTATAAAACACTGTATAATACCGGAACTCATTTCATTGCTTTCAGTCCTGTCTGCTGCAATCTGCCTCTCTTAAAAGATGAGACACATGAGGGATTTTGGGCGAACGGTTCACGCTCTTCTATTATGCCGATAAATTTAATCGATACAATAAAGAAACTACCCACAGTAAGAGATGCGTCCCCTTTATTGATGTTTCGGTTCAAAGACAGTACAAACAATGCCGGAATTATTGCAAGTGGATTTGATCCGGAAAATACTATTTCCGTTGCCAACACTACTTGTTCGTCAACAGATTTGGTTTCTGGACGGTTTATCACATCGCACGACACAAATACGATTATAGTGGAAGAGTCGTTTGCATATTCGCATAAAATTGCTGTCGGAAAGTCATTAAACATTGCGGGAACATCACTTCTCGTCGTCGGGATTGTCAATGCAGGCATTCGTCCGGTGAAGTCCGATATTTATATGTCTTTCACACAAGCAGAACGAATTATTAGTCGGCAAACTTGGAATCCGCTCAAAGATGAAATGAATATTATTCTGGTGGAATCGGCAAATGCCCAAGTACATGAACAAGCAGTACAAAATGTGAAAAGTATTCTTGGAAAAGATAAGATCGTATCATCTTATTCTTGTCACAATCCGGCAGCAGAGGCAATCAATCTCAATCACCATTTACTCTGGCTGGTAATTATTTTTATAACAGTATTTATCATTGTTCATGTAATCAGAAATCATTATGCATCCATCATTGAACGCAAACGAGAGATTGGTATTCTGCAGTCTATGGGTTGGACAAGAAAGCGTACTGTTCTTGTTGTCGGGTATGAACTTATACTTCAAGCTCTCCTTGGAGGAATTTTGGGCGGGTATCTCGCTATACTATGCCAAATAGCTATCCCTGCCTCAAAATCATCTTGTCATATCCTTTGCGCCATTGACTCTTACGGCAATGCGCTTATTGGTTTAGGCATAGTGCTTACCATAGCGACGTTGTCAGCATTAAGCTTTGTATTCTGTATTGCACGTCTTCAGCCAATGAAAAATCTAAAAACAGTATAGAGTCGGATTAAAAACTCATATTCTAAAAGGTAGAACCATGACCCCTCCTCTT
>PLMS01000108.1 GCA_003142575.1 Ignavibacteriota bacterium | reverse complement strand
CTCTGTCCTTTTTAAAGTGGTTATGCCAACTAATTTTCAAAATGCACAAATGGTAACAGTAATTCACAGAACTTTAAAAATAATCTACCGCTCATTACTTGTTGCGCGGGCGGCGAGAACGAAAGGCTGTAGTTTATTTTCTTTTGCACATTCTATTCTTTTGCGTTTTGCGGCACAGTCTTTTAACACGGCAAAGAAAAGTCTTGAAAAGTTTTTTGATTATTCGCTGTAAAAGTGCTAACATCTCAAGTCAATATCAAGAAGTAGAGAACAGAAACACGGTAGTGTCTTAATTTGAATTCTAAAGTATCTTTGTGGTTTTTTTGTATAGAGTAGGCAAGAATTTGTCTTTCATTCTAAACTTTGTTCCATGATTGTGTCCGGTTCTTGCGTCAAAATCTACCAATATGTTCCCAAGCTCTAATTGCTTCAGAAAGTTATCAAAACTGAACTTTGTAAGCATCGTAACATTGTTGTAATAATAATGTTCTTTCCCGTCAATCTTTTTCGTTTCTGCCTCTACAAAAAAACAGTTTAACAACTTTGTGCCTACCTTGCTTGAAAGATCATCAAAACCCCAATACGGTTGTGGGTTCAATTCAGATAATCCAATTCTATCCTTAACACTTTTTAGCCAAACATTGTGGCGCTTATCTACAACTTTATTATCGAAAGAAATTAATACCTTCTTATTAGTCCTATCAATTTTTACCATAAATCCGCGATCACTCGGAGTCAATCCGTGAATTGTTTGCCTAAAACTCTTTTCCTTAGAGGAATATTTTTTGCCCGCTTCTTGATGTTTCCATCCATATTTCAATAACAATAAACTTGGGACTAATTTCATTGCTCTTGGTAAGGGTTCTATGTGAAAGAGGGTAACGAGCGATGTAGATTTTAATTTACGCGTCTTTAATTCCCATTCTGCAGCATTAGGAATGGGTAAATTATTCTCTTCAATTTCCAGTAAATCTTCAAGCGTGTTTCCAACACCCCCATGATTTCCGTGTCTTGCATTGTCTATCCAACCTTTTGCAGAAATGCCTATTTTCGATTTTCAATAAGTTTTATTGAACGATTTAATTGAAGAAGTAAAATGGCTTGAATACCTTTTGGAGTTATGTAATATTCATTATTAACTCTTGCTAAAAACTCTAACTCACAAGCGTAATTTGAAAATATATAAGTAGCCGTTTCTTTTGACTTATTTGCTCTCCAAGTTTCTGTTTTACCAACTGATTTCACGAAATAATCTTTGACGGCATCCTTATTTACCGGATAAGAGTTTTTTGATAAAACAAAAACGCTTTCAATTAAAGAAAATACCGTATAAGTAACAGAAGAATAGAATGGATTCTCTTTTAGAAAATTTGAAAGTAGCTCTATTTGTTCTTGATTTAATCTATCATCAACTATATTTTCTCCCACGTCAACAAACCGAGTTCCCAGTTCAGTTAAGAAAAAAGAGTTTTTAAACTTCGAAACTAAATTTAGAAGTTGTGCTATTGAGATTTTATTACGAATTGTTTTTTCAGATTTATTTTCAAGATTACAAATCTCTTTTAGGGATACCCCTTGACCCAAATAACTCAAAGTATTTTTAATCAAACCTAATCTTACAACTCCATAATCACCTGATTGAATTTTAAGAAAAGAAGATAATTCTTTAAAGTTTTCATAGTATTTAGATAAAATGACTTCGCCTTTGTAAACAATCAATTCAATGTTATTTTCTTTACAAATTTTGTAGTCGTTTTCTCTTGCATCAGTAACAACAATAATCTTTCTGATTTTTGAATTGATCAATTTGTTTTGATTTTGGAGTAAAATCAAATCAGCTTCGTAGTTATTGATTTGGATTATTACTTCTTTGTAAAATGGTACAACTTTCAACTCCACCAAAAGCATTTCATCTTTATGTAGGTATAGCATATCAAGTTTGCCAGATGAAACAATTTTTTTGTCTTGCAATTAAACTCAAGTCAGAAAAATTCAAAGAAAGAACCTCCGACAAGATTGATTTATCAGAAGTCAAAATATCTTCTATTATTTTTTCTGAAATAGAATTAATCATATATATTTTTGGTAAAAGAATTATTGTCGCAATTAGCACAAACAAAATCGCCAATTGGAAAAATTAAATTATTGTCAATTCGTGTGAAAATATCGTTGAAATCGGGAACTCTATTTACAAAACTTCCAGAACCCCTTGAAACATCTTTACCACAATGATTGCAAACTTCAACTAGTATTTCTTTATTATCAATTTGCATAAAAGGTTCGGTTAAGTTACGTTAAAAATTGAATATAAAATTGCTCCGTCGTCTTTTATTATGCGATACATTTGTTTTAAGTAATTGTGTTGCCATTCTGTGTATTTACCGTTTGGCATATTGTCGTCATAATGACTATAGCCATTCTGTAATGCGTTACCCGCCCACTTTCCGCTTTTTGTATTGGCTTTCATTCCGTTGCCTGTGGAGTTCTTTAGGTTGTACGGCGGAGAAGTTACTACGAGATCAACACTATTGTCGGGAATTTGTCTCATTACTTCGATACTATCCCCGCAGATAATTTTATTCAGAAAGTCCTTCGGATATTTAAGATTCTTATTTTCCATTGTGCTACTTCAAGTTAACCAATTTTTTTGAAAAAGCATTGATTAAGCGCGTGAACATTCGCATCTGCACACGCGTTGTTAGATTTTGAGAGTGGAATTAAATCGCAAATAATAATTCGAAACCCAAACCCAAAGAACCAAACGGTTGCTCACTACCCCTTGTTTTACCTTTCAGCCAATGCTTGCCGTGTTGGTCTTTTAACTGTGCCGCAAAACGCTTTAGGAATGTTTGTATTTATCTGTAAGGTAGTCGCCGCCCGTGCGGCCTAACATGTGATTAGATAGACTCAGTCTGTATTTTATCCGTAATAGGACGATATATAGACTTTGTGTTTAATATTGGATCCACCAATCGCCTATCCTCACTGTCATTGAGGTACCAAAGGTAATCAAATCTTTGCAGATTGCCGCGTCTCCCAATCGACTTTGTCGTTCGGGATCCTCGCAATGACGGTTGCTATTCTTTCTTTCCCTGTCATTGCGATCCCGATGTTCTTTATCGGGAGAAGCAATCTGCACAACAGGCCATTCCTTAGGTAACCCAATCTGCACAACCCAAGACTTTTCCAACGGTAATTCGGTCTTTGCGGATTGCTTCGTCACTACGTTCCTCGCAATGACGGTTGCTTTTTTCCCCTGCTTTCGGGGCTCCGCTCATCGCAATGACGATTACACATTTATTCTCATTCTTTGGACAAATCTTTCCACTTAGGATTCATTTTCTCTATCAATGCGATTTTCTTTGCACGTGAACCTGCCTTGATTTGCTTTTCTCGAGCGATAGCACTATCCACATCCTCGTACGTTTCATAATAAACAAGTTTTGTCACATTGTAGCGGCTCGTAAAACCTTTGATCTCTTTCCCCTTATGCTCATAGGTTCGACGTTCGATATCATTCGTGATGCCGGTATAAAGAACAGTTTTTGTTGGATTTGTGAGAATGTAAACGTAGAATTGCTTAATCTTCATGATGCGTTAATGTAATTCTTCGCTTTGAGTATTGCACGACGGTTTCCCTTTTTTCCCTTGTCATTGCGATCCCGCTGCTTCATAGCGGGAAAAGCAATCCGCTAACTCAGACTTTCCTCAGGTAATTCTCCTTTTGCGGATTGCCGCGTCTCCCGATCGACTTCGTCGTTCGGGATCCTCGCAATGACATACGCTTTTTTTCCCGCTTTGAGGCTTCCACTGCACGCAATGACGGTTGCTTTTTTTGCTATTTGTTCACTGCTTTCATCATGTCTGCGTTGTACCTGGCTCCAGCGGCAGCGCCTATCGGGGCGGCTTCGCTTATTCGTTCCAGATCCCCGCGCGTCAATTTAATTTCGAGAGCGCCGGCATTTTCCTCAATATACTTTCGCTTTTTGGTGCCGGGAATCGGAACAATGTCTTTCCCCTGAGCAACGATCCATGCGAGTGCAAGCTGTGCCGTGGTGCATTTCTTTTCTGCGGCAATAGCTTCAATTTTTTTCAGGAATGAAAGATTCTTCTTGAGATTCTCTTCCTCGAATCGTGGGTTGTTCTTCCTGAAATCTCCTGCGCCAAACATCCCGGTATCTTTAATCTGTCCGCTGAGGAAGCCGCGACCAAGCGGGCTGAACGGCACAACACCAATTCCAAGCTCGCGGCACACCGGGAGAATTTCCTTTTCGATGTCGCGCGTCCAGAGAGAGTACTCGCTCTGCAACGCTGTAATCGGATGGACCGCGCTTGCGCGACGCAGGGAATTCACAGACGCTTCCGACAAACCGAGGAAACGCACCTTTCCTTCCTCGACGAGTCGGGACATTGCACCGACGGTTTCTTCGACCGGAGTGTTCTGATCGATACGGTGCGCATAATAGAGATCGATGGTTTCAATCCCAAGCCGCTTCAGGCTTGCTTCGCATGCCTGTCTGACGTATTCTGGTTTTCCATTGACGCCGGTACGTAGTGCGTCTTTCGAGTGCATGAATCCGAACTTCGTTGCGATGTTCACTTTGTCACGGAAAGGTTTCACTCCTTTCCCGATGAGGATCTCATTCGCACCGCGTCCGTACACGTCGGCAGTGTCGAACAAGGTGATGCCGAGTTCAACTGCGCGATGGAGTGTCGCGATAGATTCTTCCTCGTTTCCCGGACCGTACGACTGCGACATTCCCATGCAGCCGAGGCCGAGTGCCGATACTTTTAATCCTGATTTTCCAAGCTCTCGTTGTTCCATTGTTTCCTCGTTTCAATTTTTGTGTCATCCTGAAAAAGCTGACACTAATTTGCGTGTTCTCTCTTGCTTGCCAATCTTGAACCTCACCCTGACCATCTCCTAAAAGGAGAGGGAAATACCATCCTTCCCCTCTTAGGGGAAGGTGAGGATGGGGTTCCATTTTTCAGGACAAGACAGTTATTTCAATGATTCTTAAAATTCAAGAGAGTTTTTCTTTGTGTTCTTCTTTCCATTCAATAGCAATTATCCGCTGCCCGTTAATCCCGCTTGCATCGTCAGACGCCAGATACACCGCAGGCGGTCCCATGATGGCGGGATCGATAAGCTCTTTTCTTTTGGGTTCCGGGAATGCAGCCGGAATCATTCCGGTGTTTGTCGCCCCGCCGGGGAGCAAGACGTTGAGAGTTATTCCCATGCCCTCCAATTCCTGCGCCCAGATGGTGCTCATCGATTCGAGCGCTGCCTTCGATGGACCATAGGGAGTGAACCCTTTGCGCTTCATCGTTTCATGATTCATCGAAATATTTATGATCCTTCCAAATCTTCGCTCAAGCATGTGAGGGATCACTGATCGAGTCATCAGGAAGACACCGCTTATGTTTGTGTCTATGACCATCCGCCACATGTCGGGGTCCGCTTCCCAGAAAGGCTTCGGCTCCGTCATAAAACTCTCGTTGACGAATTTCATTCCTCGCGCGGCGTTGTTGACCAGTATGTCGATTCTGCCGAAGTCCGAGACGACAGAATCGACCAGCTTCTGTACATCGTCCTTATTCGAAACATCCGCCAGGACGGCAGTGCCGCCAATTTTCGACGCAACCTGTTCGATTTCGTTTCTCTGCCGCGCGGCAGTGACGACAACGTTCGCTCCTTCACGGGCAAAAGCCTCCGCGATTGCTTTTCCGATTCCGCGCCCGCCGCCTGTAACAATTGCGACTTTATCTTTTAGCTTCATTGACGAGCTCACCTGTCCAATGACATCCTCTCTAACATCCAATATGGATAAACTCTCGGCGGCTTGCTCAACTCATCGAGTCGGGCAACCTCTTCGGCGGTCATCTCCCAATCCATCGTCTTAAGATTGTCAGCGAGTTGCTCTTTATTTTTCGCGCCGATGATCACTGAAGTAACACCGGGTTTCCTGAGCAGATAATTCAGCGCTGACTGCGTAATGGTTGCACCATGGGTATGAGCTGTTTTCTCTAATTCATCCACGATGTCGAACCCTTTTTCTTCATCGTATTGGAGGAACTGATCGGTCGGGTCAGATCTTCTTGCCCCTTCCGGCCGCGGCTTGCCGCGCCGGTACTTTCCTGTGAGAAAGCCGCCGCCCAACGGACTCCACGTAAGAATCCCTAATTTTTGATCAAGCGAGAGCGGGACAAGCTCGTTCTCAAGATCGCGGGCGATCAGGGAGTAGAATGCCTGAAGCGTGACAAATCTCTCAAGGTTTTGTTTTTCGGAGATGGCTAGCGCTTTCATCAATTGCCAGCCCATAAAATTGGACGCGCCGATGTAGCGTACTTTTCCTTCCCTTACCAAATCATCAAGGGCCCGGAGGGTCTCATCAAGCGGAGTCCGCGGATCGAAACTGTGAACCTGATACAGGTCTATGTACTCTGTGCCGAGCCTCTTCAGACTCGCGCTGCACGAATCGATAATGTGCTTTCGCGAAAGGCCGACATCATTAGGTCCGGGTCCGGTTCTCCCTCTGACTTTCGTTGCGAGGACAATGTCTTTCCGTTTTTTGCCGAGCGCTTTGCCGAGGATCTCTTCCGATCGTCCTTCAGAATACACGTCCGCGGTGTCAAAGAAGTTTATTCCGCCCTCTATTGCCGTGTTCACCAGTTCGCCGGCTTCTTTCTGTTCTACCTGTCCAATATTCTTCCAGAACCCCTTGCCTCCGAAAGTCATAGCGCCGAAACAAAGTTCGGAGACTCTGACTCCTGTATTACCAAGAAATCGTGTTTTCATGTATTTCATCTCCTTTATAAATTAACAATTCTCAACACAAATTAATTCCTCTTCGCATATTCATCCATCTCACATTTCAATTTTTCCACTTCAGCAATAACTTTTTCTCTAACAGATTCATTCATGTGTTTATAAAGAGAATCAGTTTATCTATGCTGATTGGCTTTTGTCTTCATTCATATCTATTCTTTGAGAATGGTTCAATTTAGATAACTCTGGTATCATTCACAACATGTATCGTCCTGAAATAGAAAATGCCCTGACACACTACCAGACGCCAGAGCTTAGGGAGGATAACATATGGAAGCAGAACTGTAAAACAGACATTCCGATTTGGGGGCAATCCGCTAACCAAGGCTGTCCAACAGTAAAACACTTTTGGCAGATTGCTTCGTCTCCCAATCGACTTCGTCGTTCGGGATCCTCGCAATGACATTTGCTTTTTTTTACCTATCTTTTGATATGAGAAAGCTTACACATTCTGAAATATCCGAAAAAAGAATCCAGACAGAACATATCGAAAGCGCATCCCGCATTCCGCTTGTAGTCCTGGTAGACAATATCCGGAGTCTGTACAATGTTGGTTCCATCTTCCGCACATCCGACGGTGTCATGATCGAAAAGCTCATTCTTGCCGGTTTCACTCCGCACCCGCCGCGGAAAGAAATAGATAAGACAGCGCTTGGCTCCACGAAGAGTGTTCCGTGGGAGTATGTAAAACATCCGGTCGAAGCTATCCACGCTCTCAAAGAGCGAAGCTATAAAATTTGTTGTTTAGAGTTGACGGATAAAAGCATTCCCCATTACGACATCAGGAAAACAGATTTTCCAATCTGCCTTGTTATCGGAAATGAAATCACCGGCGTGGCAAAAGAAGTGATTGAGCTATGCGACATTGGGATTGAAATTCCGATGTTCGGAACAAAGCAGTCATTGAATGTGGCGGTGGCTTATGGGATTGCGGTGTTTGAGTTGGCTAGGATCTGGCGCGGTTCTGCTGGTCATTAGGAACTTCGTTTTTCCTGTCATTGCGATCCCGATGTTTTTTATCGGGAGAAGCAATCCGCACACTCAGGTTTTCCTATGATAAAACAATCTTTGCGGATTGCCTCGTCTCCCGACCAACTTCGTTGTTCGGGATCCTCGCAATGACAGTTTCCTTTTGACTGTCGCTTTTTAAAACGCTCTTGTATAAAAATCTTCCTTCTCGTGCGTGTGAATCCTTAGCACTCCGGCACGCACAAGCTGAATGAGCGAACGTGAGGCGCGTCGATGGGAGGAGTTCACCAACTTCATATATTGCTTCACGGTGATGCGTTCGTTCTCATCAAGAAAGTCAAACATGCGCCGTTCATTATCGCCAATGGCAATGCGCAGAGGTGGAGCGTCAGGATTTTCCGCCTGAAGTATATGTACGACTTCTTTACTTGCTTCAACGGTCTTATCATTCACGCGAATGTAGACCCGCGTTCCTCCATTCTCTTCACCTTCGTCAACGTTAAGATAGTGCGGTTTCTGATCACTTTCTTCTACTGTCACGACAACAACGTCTCTCCCTTTGTAGGGAACGGTATCAATGTCCGGTTCTAAGGGAGGATCACAATAGTAGCTTGCTGCCGTTTGAATCATCTCCATTTGTTCCTTCTCGCTGCCGACTCCGACAATCGTCCGGTCATCATCGACACCGAAGAGCACAATTCCCCCTTTGGTGTTGGCAAACGACATCAATGTCTTTGCAACTTTGATTGGAGTAGAGAACTTGCGCTTGAACTCCAATTCAAACCCTTCGCCTTCTTGTATCAATATTTTTAAGTCGTTCAATTTCATAGTGTGCTGCTCACTACATTCCACGTGCTTCCATACGTTCAAGAATGAGTTTCGAGCGGCGAAGTACATATTTCGAATCAACATCTGCACGATGTTTGCGGGGGCTTGGAATGATCGCCGCTAAGCGAGTGCATTCATCCCTGTTCAAGTCGGTGGCAGGTTTATCAAAATAATACTGCGATGCCGCTTCGATACCATAGACGCCGTCGCCCCATTCTATAACATTAAAATATATTTCGAGAATACGCGATTTGCCCAACTGCTGTTCCATATACCATGTCAAAACCCATTCCTTTAATTTCCGCAACGGATTTTTTGATGATGACAGATACAGGTTCTTCACAAGTTGTTGCGTAATAGTACTTGCTCCTCGCGCCGCCCGCCCTTCTTCAAAATTCCTTTCGACAGATTCCTTGAATTCAAACCAGTCGAAACCATCATGCCACCAAAAAGTTCCATCCTCCGCCACAACAACCGCATCAATCGCATCTTTGGGAATCGATTTGAGCGAAATCCAATTCTGCTTCTTGTGAAATGGCCGGTTTTCTTTCTTTGCCCGATCCGCATACTCGCGCATGAATGCTGTCTCCCCCGGATTTTTTGTCTTCAACTGCTTCACATCGCCATAAGGCAGAAAAATAATTTGAAGGAGAATGACGGCTACAAATAGAATGACCACCGATTTTATAGGATTGCGCTTGAGAAACTGGATGAATTTCACAGCCGCGATACGTAAGCGGGACACTGATTGAACTGCCGGTGGTTGTTGAACAGCCGGTTGTGGATTTATTTCTTCCATGTTATAAGGAACGGGAATGTTTCGTACTGTCTAAATATCCCTGCAGCATCACAGCCGCCGCCATTGAATCGATACGACCATCCTTCTTCTGCCGCTCTTTCTTTTTCGTCCCCATAGCAAGCATTGTTTGATTGGCAATGGTGGTTGTAAAACGTTCGTCCCAGGTAAGTATTTCTATACCGAGTTCTGTCTTTAAACATTCAATGAACTTTTGCACCTCTTCTGCCTTCTGTGCTTTTTGTCCTTTCAGATTATAAGGCATCCCAACAACGATCAGCGTGACATTCTCCCTTGCGGATACTTGCCCGAGATTGGCAAAGAGTGATGCGTCATTTCTGAATGCTTCAAAGGGCTGTGCAATGAGGCCGAGCGGATCGCTTATTGATAAACCTACACGAACTGAGCCGTAGTCGATACCGAGAATGCGCTGATACGATTTTGTATTCTCCACTTTACTGCTCTCTCCTATCCTGAAAACCGTTCGACACTTTGAATGCCCGGAATGCGCTTGATCTTTTCCATGATCCGCGTAAGGTGATCGGTGTCTTTTACATACAGGATAACTTTCCCATCAAAAAGCGAATCTCTCGAATCCATATTGACGCTTCGAATATTTGTGTTTTGATACGTGGAAATGGCGTGCGTGATATCGCTCAGGAGTGCCGGACGATCTTCGCCTCCGATATGAATGCCGGTCATAAAGTCCGCTTCGTTCGCCGAAGGCCAGCCAACATCCACAATGCGTGCGCTTTCTGCGAGCCGCAGCGAAATAATATTCTTGCAGTCCTTCCGGTGGATTTTAATACCCTCACCTGTCGTTACAAAACCGATGATGTCATCGCCGGGAATCGGATTGCAGCATTTCGCATATTGATGCATGAAGTTATCATTCATTCCTAGGACGGAAATGCCGCTTGTAATATCGCGTGCCGTGTTGATGAATTTGGTGAAGAGCGTATCCGTATCCGGCACATGCTCCGCATCTTCCGCTGCCGGATGTTTCAACCGAACAACATATTGCTCTACCAATGTATCGACATCGATGTTTTGATTGGCGATCGCAAGATAAAATTCCTGTGCATCATTGAATTTGAGCGCATGAACAAATTTATCAAATTCCTCACTGCTTATGCTGATCTTTCGGCGTTTAACTTTTTTCTCCCACGTTTCCCTTCCCTCGTCTGATTTTTTCCGGGATTCTTCACGAAAGAAACGGCGGATATGAGATTTCGCTTTATGGGTAATCGCAAATTGCTCCCAATCTTGATTGGGTGTTTGATTCTTTGAAGAAATAATTTCGACTTGATCGCCGCTTCTGAGGGCAGTATTGAGTGGAACAATACGCCCATTCACCTTTGCACCAATGCAATGGTACCCAACGTTGGAGTGAATTTCGAATGCAAAGTCAATAGGGGTAGAACTGCGCGGAAGGATTTTCAAATCACCCTTAGGAGTAAATACATAAATCTCATCCTGATACAAGTTCAGTTTGAAACTCTCCAATAGTTCTTTGGGAGTTTGATCATTCTTTTGTTCGAAGATCTCTCGCACCCAATTGGTCCAGCTTTCTAAATCCTTATCAAAGGATGCATTGCTTTCTTTGTAGATCCAATGCGCGGCAACTCCTCGTTCAGCAATATCATGCATCGCTTTTGTCCGGATCTGCACTTCCACCATTCTGCCATCCGGACCAATCACCGTGGTATGAATGGATTGGTATCCGTTTTTTTTAGGAACTGAGATATAATCCTTGAACCGTTCAGGAATCGGTTTGTATAATTCTGTCACAATGCTATAAGCAATGAAACAATCGCTATTGTCCTTTGTGTCGAGGATAATGCGGACAGCAAAGAGATCATAAATTTCTTCAAGAGGCTTGTTTCGCTTCAACATTTTATTGTAAATACTGAAGATGTGTTTTGGTCTGCCGGTTACTTCAAACGTTAAGCCTGCATCAATGAGACCTTTCTTGATCGGCTGAACAAAGCGGTTGATATAATGCTCCCGCTCGCGCCTTTTTGAACGCAGCTGCCGCGCGATCTTTTCATATTCCTGCACGTGCAAGTGCTTGAAGGACAGATCTTCCAATTCCCATTTGATTTGAGCCAAACCGAACCTGTGAGCGAATGGTGCGTAGATATCGAGAGTTTCTTTCGCAAGGCGAAGGCGTTTTTCAGGAGGAAGATATTCGAGCGTGCGCATATTGTGGAGACGGTCGGCAAACTTTATGAGGATCACGCGAATATCGTTCACCATCGAGAGCAGCAGCTTACGATAGCTTTCAGCCTGCGTCACTTCATGACTTTCGAAGATGTCGGTAATCTTGGTTGCACCATCGACGATATCTGCTATGGCATCACCAAACTCTGCACGGATGTCCTTCAGCTCAAAATCTGTATCTTCCACAACATCATGGAGAAGTGCGCTGGCAATAGATACATCATCTAAAGCGATTTCCTTTGCCACGACCATCGCCACTTCGTACGGGTGCAAGAAATACGGTTCGCCCGAAGCACGCAAGTTGTTTTTGTGCGCTTCGAGGCTCAATGTAAACGCTCGTGTAATGAGATCCTCGTCTACCGAACGAAGATTTTTTCGGCAAACACTCAGGAGATCGTCTAATTTCTTTTTGTATTTGCTATCGATCATATACGATTTCTATGCTACAAAAGAATATACGGATTCCCCGCCGAATGTCAAGACTGAAAGAATGGAAAGCACCTTGTTTATTTTACTGCAGCACGCTTGTTTTCGATTGCAGAGAGCAATTTTCGCGTTTCTTCAAATTTTGCTTGAGCACGTGACCTGAGATTATCTGGAAATAAGATCTTCTCATAAGAGAGGATTTTACCGAGATGATCCTTGAATGTTGTTGTATCACCCACTGCAAGCATGGATTTGACAAGATTCAACCGGCAGACAATCTCATTGTACGGATGGGGTGCATGAACATGCAAAATGTTCTCGAGAAGATTCACATACGCTGGTACAGCATCAGAAAAATGTTTCTGTCTATCGAGTGCTGTAGCAAGTCCCCACAAGAAGACTCTATTTTCCGGATAGGAGTTCAATCCGCGTCGTGACCATTCTTCTGCTTGTTGATAGTTTTCGGCATCGAGATATAGGGACACCAGTGCACTCATTGCAGTGAAGCGATTATATTCTGAACGCTCCGCTCCAACTCTCAGCATTTTTATGCCAAGTTCACGATTGTCTTTGACAAATGGCAGCCACCGAAGAAACGCCGTCTTCCGGCTGCTCCAATAGTAATATGTGCCGATACCAACATATGCATCATAGAACGACGAATCCTTTTCGACTAATTCTTCATACTCTGATACCGATGCCATGGCCTTCCGTACTCCGCCCAGCCAATCTCCACTTTCTATCCGTTCGTATGCTTCATAACCGTCTGCTGTGCCGAGGAAATATTCACGCCAAAGTGATGTCACACGAGATGCTGCATTTCTTCCATATTCAAGCAGTGAATTAAATTTTTTTCTCTCTATGGGTACATCAAAATCGATTGTATAAGCCTGCATGACTGCTGCTCGGTAGAGAAAACCGGCCGGATGATTGGGATAGCGATTGATAACATCACAAAACAATGAATCCGCTCTCCCATATTCCTGTTTCAAAATGAAATCGATGCCTTGGGCAACAGAGGAATCAAGCGAAAGTTCTAGTTTCCCTTGTGCGGAGGAATTCATCAACCCAAGAACAAGTGTCAGGATAGTGAAAGGAATTATATTTCTCAAATCATTTACTCCGTCCCGAACATTCTATCGCCCGCATCTCCAAGACCCGGAAGAATGTACCCGCGATTGTTGAGTTCGCGGTCAAGAGCACAAATATACATTGTAACATCCGGATGGGCTTTACGCACAGTTTTCACTCCCTCCGGAGCTGCTACGAGATTCACCATACGAATATTACGCGCACCTCTTTTTTTAAGATACGAGATCGCTGCCACGGCACTTCCACCGGTGGCAAGCATCGGGTCAAGAAGAAGGACCAATGCTTTGTCGAGATTGCGTGGTACCTTGAAGTAGTAGTCTACAGGTTTAAGCGTTTCTTCGTCTCGGAACAATCCAATATGCCCTACACGTGCATTCGGCATGACTTCCACAAACCCGCCAACAAGTCCAAGCCCCGCTCGAAGAATTGGTACCAGGACGATTTGCTGTTCAACAATCACGCCTTTCGTTTTTTCCAATGGTGTTTGAATGGAAATTTCTTTTGTTTGAAGATCGCGGGAAACTTCATACGCCATGAGACTCGCCGTTCGACGGAGA
>PLMS01000111.1 GCA_003142575.1 Ignavibacteriota bacterium | reverse complement strand
TCGGACGCAATTCGATCCGGGCATTGCGGAGGGTCCATGTATACTCTCCCTGCATTCCGAGCGTGTTATAATTACCTTTGCCGCTGATGGGCCCGACCGCGTTCAGAAAGCCGTCGAGCGTACTTTCGTAAATGGCGACGGCTGCATCGGAGGGTTGTGCAGGACTCGCTGTCGAAAGACAAACAAGTGCTGTAAGAATGAAGAGAGATGTTCGCATAGTAACTCCTTAAAAATTATACTTTTGAGATACGTTCATAATTTCTTTGTGGTCGCTGCCCTCGGTCGATATTTATTCTTCTATACTTTCAAGATATAAATTTTCCACTTTTATACGTGCCCAAGGAGTCTTACGCAGAAATTTTAAACTCGATTGGATACTTGGATTGTCATTGAAGCATTTGATTTTAATCCTTACTCCTAATTGTTCCCACCCATAGTGATCTACCAAATGATGTAAGATTATTTCCAATGTCTTTCCATGCAACGGATTATTTGGTTGTTCTGATTTCATACACTATCGACAATCCCTCGTCCCACCTCTAACCGACGTCTAATATTCAGACCTCTCCCCTCCCCTCAAAGGGGAGGGGAGGGTGGGGTCCTTTTTTATCTTGCCGGTGTATTCCTTTTTATAAATCATGCTTGGGATAAACAATCCCGCATTCTTTTCTGATAGAATCCATAACACTGATAAGCTGTATGCTGTCATTCCAACTCCACAAATCGCTTTGAGTCTTTCCGGCAAGAATACATTTTACGGTTTCATTTGCTTCATACTCATAACCGTTGCTCTTGAAATCAAATTCAAATATTTTTTTCCTGCCGTCGTGATATATTAATTTCACTTTCCCCGGGCAGAACCATAAATGATCGAGTACAATTTTCCCTTTTGTGCCATGGATCTCGGCAACAACTGCCGGATCTGCGAGGAAAGAGGAATACATGACCGAAAGAGTGTCCTTCTCATATTTGAACGTGTAACTGCAGCTGTTATCGCCGCCCTGTTCGCTTAGCCCGGCGATGGCAGAAATGCTTTTTGGTTTTCCAAGCAGCAGCAGCGAAAGAAAGATGTTATATATACCGGTGTCCAGGATTGTGCCGCCGCAAAGGTCTATATTGTAATGCCTGTGTTCCGGTCCATGATCGGATTGAATGGAAAAAAATGCAGTCATGAGTTTTACATCTCCAATTTCACCGGAATCGATCAATTCTTTTGTTTTTATGATGTTCGGAAGAAAGCGGCTCCAAAGCGCCTCCATCAAGAAGAGATTTTTCTCTTTCGCTTTTTCAATCATACGAAATACTTCTGTACGATTGACACCCAATGGTTTTTCACAAAGCACATGTTTCTTATGATCGAGAGCGAGCAGTGTGTTCTCTACATGAAGATTGTGCGGTGTCCCAATATACACAACATCAACAGCGGGATCGTTTACAAGTTCTTCATAACTGCCGTAGGCTTTGGGGATATGAAATTCACCGGCAAATTTATTTGCCATGCCGATAGTACGGGAACCGACGGCGTACAGTTCGGAATTTGCTGCAACCTGAAGCGCTGTCGCAAATTTATGCGCTATCCATCCGGTGCTTAATATTCCCCATTTAATTTTCTTTTCTGCCATGATATATTTCCTTGAATTNNCCAAAGGGATCGCTTTGCGACGGAAATGACAAAATCTTCTTTTTTTCTTTTACACATGCCCGCGAAATCGACATCTGTGATCTTTATGTTTTTTTTTCATCGACCTTAGAAAAATATGGAAGTAAAACAAGGCGAGCAAAGTGTCNNTGTCAAGACAAAAGAAAGAACAATATCTTTGCGCCCAAAGAAAGCGACGAACAGACTTAAATCTTCGAAATATTTCCCCTTCACTTCATCATACACAGAAGTCCTGTATTCTGGATTCCCGATTACAACATTTCCCAAAGGGATCGCTTTGCGACGGGAATAACAAAAAGCACTTTGGTTTGCTTACCCCCTCCATAATCTTTATCTCTTCTGCCATTGAATGGTATCGCTGTTTCTGTTCCGGGAGACCATCAATAAATTTGTTACTGGCTACCGCCGGCATAGTCATAACTGTTTTAGATATACACTTAAGCCAGCTCGGCTAAAATATCTTCAGTTTTTCGGACGCGGCCCATTCTTGGAAAAATGTTCTTGACAGTATTGTCATGTTCGTCTCTTGAACGCCCGGATGTCATGGCGTCCTCAACAAATATCTGCTGATACCCATATTCATAGGCAAATCGAGCCGTGCTTTCCACTCCAATGTTTGTGGATATACCGCACAAAACTATCGTGTCAATGTTCCGCCTCCGTAATTGAAGATCTAATTCGGTTCCATAGAAAGCGCCCCATTGACGCTTGGTAATTATAAAATCGCTCGATTCTGGACCAAGCTCGGGAATTATCTCAGCCCACTCCGGCGTCCTTCCGGAAGAAACAGTTTGAGCTGGAATATCGGCGATTGGCTTGAGTCCGTCTTTCATATCAGCCGATGGTGTAACCCTCACGAGAAATACCGGCATCTGATTTTTTCTGAAAGCTTGAGCGAGACCGGAAGCATGTTTGACGACGAAACTCGACTCGTAAGGTTGGCATGGTCTCCCCACGACACCTTTCTGAAGGTCAATAATCACCAAAGCTGTTTTAGTTTTATCTATAATAAGTTTGTCGGCCATAATTTGAGCGCTCCTTGGATATATTCGAACATATTATCAAACCCCCTTTTATTCCCCCTTTATCAAAGGGAGCGTATTGCAACAATCCCGTTCTGCGAGATCACCAAAATAACACGGACTCCCTTTTAGCATGGGGGGTTCGGTTTTTCCCTACAAAGGTTTTTTTTGCCCGTCGAAGTCTCGTTTTTCAGGACGTAGGCGGACTCCACAATCTTCATCTCCAATTGTCATCCCCATATGCTTCTAATGGGGATCCAGGATAGGGTTCTTATCTCTTCTGCCATTGAATGTTAACACTATTTTTGTTCAGTAAAAATAAAACTTTTAGGAGTATACCCCTGTTTTTTCAGTATATCGAAAATAATGTTCTGATCTTCTTGTGAAAGAGCAGGCGAGCGGCTGAGTATCCATCCATATTTGCGGGATGGCGTTCCGACAATAGCATATCGATAATCTTTATCTAAACCGATAATCCAATAATCTCCCCAAAACAGCCGAATGCCGAGTAGTCTGACAAAACTGACTTCCAATTTTGAATTTGTGACCGTGTCCACTATTCTTGCAATTCCCTTTGCCTCATCGACAGTTCCATCGCTTTTCGAGCAACGGTTTATAACATCAATCCTACCATCATCCCGGATACTATATGTTGCCGTTGTATTGCATGCACATTGCTTTTGAAAGCTATTGGGTATTTTCGCAATCTCATACCAGGTTCCCACATATTTCTTAAGCTCGACTGAATTTACTGTACTCGGTTCGGTATTTTGAGGATTTGAAGTGGTTGTATTCATGGATTGACTCCAAGATAATTGAGAAAATAAAATGCCTAATAATAATCTTCTAAGGCAGACCAGAATATCTTTTTCTGTAATTCTTGACATTCGCAATTTCACTTTCTTGATTTCGTAAATGGATACAAGTCTAAGCGCCTGCATCTCCAGCCCCGCCATGCTTACGCGTTTTTTCAGCGTCCCGTGCTTTTTATGGGATTGGGCGGATGACGGCGGATTTATGCATTCATTCCGTACGCTTCGATATATTCTTGCCTGGATCTACATTCTCAACCTCCCCTGAATCCCCTCCTTAGTAAGGAGGGGACAAAAGGGGTGGTTGCTTTTCTTTTTTGTCCAGGGCACAATGTATTGTGCCCCTACGAAAGCGACCGATATGGGCTGTAAATCTCCACTGATATAATATTTTCTTTTCTACCCATCGGTGTAAGCATCATAATTTACTCAATCCCATAAGCAGTAACGTTAGGCGGCCGCTCAACCGAAAATTTCAATTTAAATGATCGTTTCTCGTTTGCAGGCAGTGTCAATTTCCACATCAATATACCGTCAGCGTCGGGCAGCATGGTTTTAGGATTTGGTTCGATCTGTTCGACGACAATCTTTTCATTCCGGGAAACCGGGATCTGATCGTACAACTTCACTTCCACATCATATTTTTTGTGATTCTCAATCTTGAATTCAAATTCGTATGTTGTGCGAATTTTTGTGGAGAACGTTCCAACCTGCTCGGTGAACCGGCTGACGAGCTTCCTCTCCACCCGTATCGCTTCATCAACACCAAGGTTAATGGCGAAGGAATCGTTCGGCATAATGGTCTTCAGAGGAATGGTTGCTACGAACGAGTTATCCAGAAAAACATTCGTCTCCCCCGCCAGCAAGGGATACTCTTTTGCATTCTTCCCCTTTCCTGTCAGATATGCCGCCTGGACAGATTTTGGAATAATGTCGTACGCAAATTCAATCGGAAGATTTTCCAGCGATATGCCCACCTTATGACTTTGATTATCGCTGGGAATGGATTGTTTGGATGTTATCGTGAAGCTGGAGGATGTGATTTCTGCCTTGGTTGTCGATTCTTCCGCTTGAACTATCATCGAAGCAGATGTTGCCATATCAGCCATTTGTTCAGACCGTTGAGCCATTACTACAACCTCTT
This sequence comes from Ignavibacteriota bacterium, assembly GCA_003142575.1. Classification (GTDB taxonomy): domain Bacteria; phylum Bacteroidota; class Ignavibacteria; order UBA10030; family UBA10030; genus Fen-1298. The sequence goes on along the minus strand of PLMS01000111.1, from coordinate 61,761 downwards.
CCCCTTGAATATTTTCTGCCTGGAGATAAAAGTTTTGTTTTGCTCCTGTGGTTTTTGAAATGTACACATCGTTTCGATATACCTTCCTGTATCCGATCATAGATGCAGAAACGGTATACCGCCCTTCCGGAATATTATAGATGGAATAAGTGCCGTCGATGTTGGTTGATCCACCCAACGATGTTCCCTGTAAAACAATATTAGCGCCGATGAGCGGTTCATTTGTTGAGACATCTACAATACGCCCTGTCAGGGTATTGCCCATACCTGTTCGTTCGCTCATTGGCTGGTCCATTGACTTTTGTTTCTGCAAAACACGATGGATCTGAGCATACACCGGAGCTGCATCCAAATTCCATTTGTTGATACTCGGGATCTGACTGCTGATCGCCGGCTGGGCAGTGGAGAGAATGAGGTCAATATTGTTCCAGTTTTCTCCGGATGTCTGCTGTACCATCCCGTAATAAAATAATTGCAGCGCTTTTTCTGTTGAAGTAACACGCGCCTCATACGAAGGGCTCCAGCTTACACCGGAGATGATGTACGACACTTCAAAATCGATCGGCCCGCCTTCGGTCACATTCAATGTGACAGAGACTTGCTTTTCCGCCTTTCCCGATCCGCCGGTCGTGTTTCGGATCTCCTGCTCAAGAACCTGGATTTTTTCCTGCTTCACTTCAATCTCAATCCGGAGAGATTCCATTTTGTCGGCAAAATCGGTTTTCTTCCTTTCCACAAATTGGAGCAGTTTTTCCCATTCTTCTGTTGCGGCTTTATGATTGGGATTCGGGTTGTTCAGGCTCTTCGTATAATTTTCTTGAAGAGCATCGACAGCTTCAGATTGCGATTTCAAAAGCAGATTTTTCCGCTCCAGCGCATTCTTTTCCAGTCGCAGCGCATTCAGACGTTTATAGAGATCCGATTTGCGAGATTCAGGAATGGTGTCCAGAAATACCTGTTCGATCTTCACATCGGTGATCTTTGCGGCCCGGTCGCTGACACCCGAGACACGAAGCGATTGATCCATAAGAGCAGTCGGCAGATGCGGGACTAGAATCGTTTGAATACCGGCAGGCACGGTTTCCCTTGCCGAGCGGGTAATTAAAGCACGGTCGCTGAACACCGTCACTTTTGAGACGGTTGATTTTAGCGAAATGTCCTTTGCAGGGAGAAGAGAAACAGCGAAAATTCCCAAGAGGATAATGAAGAGGACACTATAGAACGATCTATGAATATTCATGATTATCGCCTTTATCTTAAGATGATATTTTGTGGATTATTGTAGGGGCGTATCGCTATACGCCCTTACAAAGATTTTATTTCCTTAATCTTTATCTTTTCTTTCTTGGTCCGCCCCCATCTGTAGCCGAGGTCGCGGCTGCAATGTTTTGTTTTTGCTTTTGTAGGGACGTGATTCATCACGTCCTTCTCCTCAGAGATTTGATAAATCAAATCCCTACAAGGATTTTCCTTCACAATCTTTATTTCTTCCCCAAGGCATCATTGCTCGGATTGGTTTCCGTAACTTGGATCTTTGGCGGCAGCCGTCATATCATCAAGCTGTTTCAATCTGCTCTAATGCTTTTAGCACTATCTCCAGATCGGTAACTCCTCTAAACCCGCTGAATCCAACAGAAAGTTTTGTTCCGTCTTTTAAAATGATGGGTTGCCCCCCTTCCCAGCCAATGAAGTCTGGCTTGCTTATTCCAGCGATATTTTCGGAAATTTCATTAGCATAAACTTTCTTTTCATACTCGCCTGTCTTCATTCCCGTAAGCCATACCTGGCTTGCCTTTGTCCATGCGACTCTAAATGATTCGCGTGCTCGTATTTTGTTATTGTGGATAAATACTTTTCCAAATACTCCGCCTGCTTCATCAATGATGCAGACAGCAACATTACCATTCGACACACCTTTATCTTCATCCTTCTTCATGTAAAGAGGAATTAACTCTTCCATCCTTTGAATAAGGTGTACAATGCGTTCCTGAGGGTTATTCATTTTTTTATACTCCAATGTTTTTATGCAACAATCATGTATGATTAGGGTACCACAGATTTCTAATATTTTTGCTTTTGCGCGTTGTGTGCGTCATGTGCCTTCACGCTTTTTGTGTCCCGCTGTTTTCTAGCGGGATTACGGGATAAACGGGATGTGATTTATCACGTGCTCCTCAAGGATTTACATCATCTTTTATCGCATCATATATTTTTAATTTTAGATCTTCTGGATAGCCCGGTTCATAAATGATGGAAGTGATTATTTCCTTGAGAAAATCTTTATCAATCTTCCCTGCTGCAACATGATAACTGATATTCTCCATTTCTTGAATAAACCGGCTGGTGATAAATACATATCCGTTTAACAGAAGAAACTGAGCACCAAGCGAAATAGATATTCTTTTATTTCCATCAGAAAAACAATGGAATTTGTTGGCGGAAAAAACTAAGTGAGTCAATTTATCAACAAAAGATGGATAGTAGTCATCGTTTTGAATATGTGCGAGAACACTTTCCAATTTACCAGCATCAATAACTGATAAAAGACCGCCGCCACTTACTTGAACAGTTAATCGATGCGTTTCAATCGCCTGATCAATATTGATGTATACAATGCTCATTGCCTATCTTTCAAGCGTTTGAATACATCGGACATTTCCTCCAATCGGGCAGAAAGATCTTTGCTCTTTTCTCCAAGAAATCTCTCAAAATCTGTGGGTGGAATAGCATTAATGTATTCTTTCAGACGGATATGCAATGCATCCCTAAAGCCAAGATCACGGCTTGCCATTTTTGTCCGTGCATCCTGGATTTGAGGAAGCCAAAGGCGTTGTGACTCAAATTCAGCAAAAAGTGAGTCTACTTCAAACGGGGCAAGTTTTCGACCTAACTTTTCAGATTCATTCTTTAAGACCTCAGCAAATCCAACCTCGAAGCTCGAAATCAGGAGCAGCACTTCCGCATACATCGTTTCCCGAACGTTTTGCTTATCATGCAATTTTAGTATTTGCCGATATTCCTGGGCGTTTTCTTTGAATATACTCTTATATACCTTATCTGTGTAAATAGGATATTTTGCTTTTCCCATTTCAACATAATCGCGCAAAGCATCGGTGAATTCCTTACGGTAATCTTCCCCGCGAAGAAAATTGACAACAAAGTCCTCATCCCTTTGATTGATATATTTGGTCCCCCCACCGGTCTTTTTATTGACCGTATCTATGACAATATCCAAAATTACGCCGCGGAGGGTTTTTGCACGATCACTTTCGGTTAAAAGCATTGCTAAGTCTAAGAATGCACGGAAGTTAAAGACTCCTACTTGTGGTGACTTGTTAACGACATTCATGTCGTTAACATCCCCTGATTTCAGTGCTAACTTGAAATCCTTCAATCGGTTACCACGTAAGACTTCATATCCGTTTGTCGATAGCTCTTCTGTATTGTTTTCTATGTATCTATCAATAGTTCTGGGCTCAACTTCAAAGAATTTGGCAAGCTGATCCTTCAAGAACTTAAACTCTCCCTCGAACACGATCCCTGAGATTCCGGTCGCTGTTCTGACTTCTTCGATAGCATACGGATTGTTCAGTATATTCTGCCGGTCTATCTTCGAAGTTGTTAAATCCTTGCTCATATTAAACCTCTTATGATTCTCTATTCTGTTTTGATACTTCCTCCGCCGCCGCCTTCTTCATCTCTGCAAGCTTCTTTTTCAGGATCTGCCGAGCCGGGGGCCTACTATCATTAACTCATGAATCTTTTTACTTTACCCGCTAAATCTTTCTTCGTTCCTTCCCGACCTCAGAAAAATATGTACGTAAAACAAGGCGAGAGATGCATCAGCACAAAATACTGTTTGAGCGATGCTTTTCATCGCGAGTTTATTTTGTGCGCGTCGCGAGCCATCCGGAGGCTTAATAATGTCACACGCGAATGCGTGTGTCATCTTCATGTCTCCGACTACATATTTTTCGTAAGTCTTGACTTTTTCTTTCGTTATTTCTTTTGTGTCAAGACAAAAGAAATAACACAACGTCACTTCGTTTCAAGATCTGCCGGCAACTTGACAAGCAGCGTTTTAATCTGCTTTGGGAATCGTCCATTTTCCTTTTCTTGCTTGACAAGTTCCACCATTGATTTTTCTGTAAATGCAAACACAATTTCCTGCGGTTTTTCACTGAGGGAACCTGCCCAAAAAGCATTCGAGCGGACTTTGGCAAGCTCATCGGCTCCAGGTTTTTCGCTCGTCGTTTTACTTGAGCTCGTTGAGATAAAACAGACAATCTTTCCGTCTTCAGAGACGGCATCGCATTCAAATTCTCCGCCGGATTGTACGCCTAATTTGCGTTTTGCAAAAGCCTGGTGATATTTCTTGGGAAGGAATTCGTTTCTTATCCAATTTTCAACATCTTTTGTTGCTAGCGTTGAGTCTGCCATAATACTATGTTACCTCTTCCTTAACTCGTCAACAGCATTATACAAAGTCTGACATACTCCATCGACATTCTTACAAACATCCTCGTTGGTAAAACGGTGAAACCTTATTCCAAATGCCTCAATGTGTTCCTGACGTGCTTTGTCTTGCTCCTGTGCGCCTGGCATAAAGTGCGAATCACCATCGACTTCAATGGCAAGCTTCAACCGTGGACAATAGAAATCGAGCACATATTGATTGACACTATATTGCCGAAGAAATCGCTCTCCGAGTATCTGTTTATTCTTTAGTTTAGACCAGAGTATAACTTCCGCTATCGGCATGTTCTTGCGAAGTGATCTTCTTCGTGCTTTTAATTCCTCTTTATTAAACGCTTCAGTCATAATTTTGATAACCCCCTTTTCTCCCCCCTTTCAGAAAGGGGGGATTGGGGGGTTCATAACACTCCGCCGGATTGCACCCCCAATTTCTGTTTTGAGAATGATTGATGATATTTCTTGGGAAGGAATTCGTTCCGTATCCAATTTTCAACATCTTTTAATGCAATAGTTGAATCTGCCATTGAATATTCCTTAGCGCTACTTTTAGCCGAGGTCGTTGGTTACATTATTTTTTACAGATCGCTTTTTCGAACCCCCCAGCCTTCGACATCTCCCAACCCCCTTTAATTCCCCCTTTGATAAAGGGGGAAGCCGTAGGCAGGGGGTTTGTTATTTTTTGGGGGTTAGTTCTTCCCCTCCACAATCTTTATCTCCAATTGTCCTCCCCATATGCTTCTCATGGGGATACAGGATATGGTTCTTATTTCTTGTATTTTAATGTTATCACTGTTTCTGTTCGGGAGAACATTTATCCCTTCCCATTCAACGATGTGATAATCTCTTTGAAGTTCTCCAGCCCTGCTTCCAAATTCTCTACTATCTCTACAGCAAGAATATCCGGATCCGGAAGATTATCAAGATCAGCTAAGGATTTATCTTTAATCCATGTAATATCGAGGCTCGTTTTATCGCGATTGATAATTTCGTCGTAAGTAAACTTACGCCAGCGGCCATCCGGATTCGATTCGCTCCACGTTGCTTTTCGTTTGTTCCGATTCTTCGGATTGTAGCAATCGATAAATTCTTTCAAATCCTCAAATTGCATCCGGTTTTTCTTAAGTGTGTGGTGTGTGTTGGTCCGGTAATCGAAAATCCACACGTCTTTCGTCCATGGTTCTTTTGCTGCGGGTTTGTTGTCGAAGAACAGCACGTTTGCCTTAACACCATTCGCATAGAATATTCCTGTTGATAAACGCAGGATGGTATGCAAATCGGTTTTATCCAATAATTGTTTGCGGACAGTTTCGCCTGCACCTCCTTCAAACAAGACATTATCCGGCACAACAACTGCGGCCTTACCGTCCGTTTTGAGCATTGAGCGGATGTGCTGGACAAAGTTCAATTGCTTGTTGCTTGTCGTTACCCAAAAATCCTGGCGATTATATGTAAGCTCCTCTTTTTCCTGCTCTCCTTCTTCGTTGGTAAAGGTCATACTGCTTTTCTTACCAAACGGAGGATTTGCCAGCACATAATCAAATGTTTTGGATGGAGAAGAAACCAAAGCATCGGCGGATGATATAAAGTTCTCGCTGTCTATATCGCCGATGTTGTGCAGGAACAGGTTCATAAGTGCAAGGCGGCGAGTGCTTGCCACGATTTCATTGCCGTAAAATGTGTTATACTTCAAAAACTTTCTTTGTTCTTTGTCTAAATCCTGAGCGGAGAGAAAATCATACGCGGCAAGGAAGAATCCGCCCGTACCGCACGCGGGATCGGCAATGGTCTTTTTGGGTTCGGGACGAATACATTGCACCATAGCTTTAATAAGTGCGCGAGGTGTAAAGTATTGACCGGCTCCGCTTTTTGTATCTTCTGCGTTTTTCTCCAGTAACCCTTCGTAGATTTCCCCTTTGACATCTGCCGCCATGGTGTTCCATTGCTCTTTGTCGATCAGATCTATGAGGCGGGAGAGTTTTGCAGGATCTTGAATTTTATTCTGGCTCTTAGTAAATATCTGACCGAGAATATTCTTTTCTTTGGCAAGATCGCGCAGCAGATTGTTATAATGCGTTTCTAATGCCGCGCCTTTTGGCGTTGTTAATTTATCCCATGTGTATTCTTTGGGGATGGGCAGTTTTCTGTTGTACGGAGGTTTGCTGTATTCATCTGCCATTTTGAGAAAGAGCAGATATGTGAGTTGTTCAAGGTAATCTCCATACCCAACGCCGTCATCGCGGAGTGTATTGCAGAATGACCAGACTTTTTGGACTATGCTTGAAGTGTTTCCGTTGCTCATTGTTTTCTTTCATTTGTCATTGCGAACGGTTTTATCGTAAAGCAATCCCATCCTTACATTGTTCATCAGATTGCTTCAGTCGTTTGCCCCTTCGGGGCTTCACTCCTTCGCAATGACTTAAACGCAGGGTCATTGCGAGCGACTGGAAGGAGCGCGGCAATCTCTCTTTATTCCCATTCAAGCGGCAGTATTTCTCCATCATTATACAAATCTTTCCATTTAGGATTTACACTATTAATAAGATCAAGTTTCTTCTTCCGTGAACCGGCTTTGATTTGCTTTTCTCGTGCAATTGCGTCGTATGCGGTTGCGTATATTTCATAATATACAAGTTTGATAGCATTGTATTGACTTGCGAATCCTTTTTTCTGCTTTTCTTTGTGTTCACATGCTCTTCGCGCGAGATCATTGGTCATTCCGGTATACAACACGGCATTATTCTTGTTGGTCATTATGTAGATATAATATTGTCGTTCTTCATACATAGGTTCTATTCGTCACTGAGACCATTCTTCCTCGTCATTGCGAGCGACTGGAAGGANNGCTTTCTTCAAAATGCTTTGGCGCAGAGTTTCGCTTTGCTGCAGACTGGCTGTGATTGTTTCTTCTAGCTTATCGGCGACACTTAGGCGGCTTTCGATTTCTTCAACAATGCAATGCTGTTCTTCAATTGGTGCTAATGGTATCGGTATTTGCTTGACCTCATTTCCAGAAATCCCAGTTTGGCCAGCAGTTGTTTTTAATTTACTAAGAACAAACCGTCTCGGTACACCTGAATTTGATGCATATTCTAAATAAGCAGAATGAAACACTTCATTAATATGAGGTCTGCATCGAATTAGTTTATCGGGATAGAATAATTTATGACTTAAATGTCTTACTCTGCCACAAACTCCTACAAAATCTCTACTACCGTTATATCTCGTAAAGAGCAGGTCGTTCTCTCTAACTAGATTTTCATCTCCAATTCCTTTTTCCAAAAATCTCACATCTTCAATATTGACGCTATTCGGTCGGACTGAACTTATTCGGAGAATTTTGTAACTGCCCTTGTCGTCTGGCTTTTTTGAATATCCATTTCTTACGCTTTCCATTAACTCTCCCAGCTTCACCCACTTCCAATCTTTCGGCAATTCGCCGTTGGTGACTTTTGCTTTGCTCGTCAGCTTTCCTTCAAACGCATTTTTTAGCACGGCTTGGCGGTACACTTTGAGCTGATCGAGCGCGGTGTGCAGTTGCTCTTTCCCTTTTTCTAATTCGCTTAAGAGTTCTTCTAACTTGGCTACGATGCGCTGTTGTTCGGGGAGTGGCGGGAGAGGTATTTTTNNCCTCCTTGGGCGGCGCCTCTGAAGTCTTCAAGGATTTGATTCTTTCCTTTTTCAGAAAACATATTGTAGAAAATGTATTTGGAGTCTGCATTTTCAGCAGCCCTACAAATAAATACATGTTCATTGATAACAGAATTATCAAAGGGATAATCTTTTCCTACAAAACTCGTTTTACCTGTTGTTGCTCCATCTTTTACGACGATGATATCATTTAAGCGTATTTTACCTCTTTGCATAGAATCAGCAAATTCTTTTGGAACGAATTTTATTTTTGAAAATTTAAAACCTCCTTCATTATTTAAGTGTTCGGCTCCAATACTTGGTATTCCTGATTCAATCCTTTGTACACCACCTTTAGGTCTTTTACCACTTTCAAGGGCAGAAAGGACTTCTCGAAGTTTTACAAGTTTCCACGCTTTGGGTAATTCATTCTCTTCAATCATCTTATGCCGCCAACGTCTCATTCAATTCGTTAATAATCTCATCTGTCTTTTCGCCAAATAACTCCCACATTCTTCCCAATCCGCCGTTATCTCCAAAAGGAGACAATGCAAAATCGTCTTTCTCAATATGAAAACTGGTCGCCACATAGTCTTTAATCATTCTCAGCCACTGCATTTGCTCTTCCGTAAACTTGAGAGCGCCCGCCTGCTTTTTAAAAACCCATTCCTGGAAATTCTTATCAACCGTTTTATCGTACAGAGAAAGAACTTTATCAATGCCGGTCACTTTGCGCAAGAGGGAAACGAGCGCAATCAATTCCGTCTTTGGCGAACTACTCTGAGCAGAACCTGCAAGAGGATTTTCCTGCTGTTCGTACGCACTCCACAACCGCAGCGGCTCCAGCGCAGGTTTATCGCTTTTCAGCTTGTCCGAGACTTCTTTGATCATCGCATACGTCAACTCGCGCCTGCGATACGGCTGGTTATAGAAAATCTGCAATGCGATAATTTCATTCTTGTGCGCATCTATCCACGCGGTAAACTCCTGTATCAACTCATTCGCCATCGCTTTATTCTGCCCATCCCAGCCAACAGCAGTAATTTTATCCGGATTAATCGTATCGATCAGCTGCTCTTGCGTCTTGCGAACATTTTCGATGTAGGCATTTAATTCTCCCGTAAACACTTTTGCCGCTTCTTCTATAATTGCAGAATGTTTTTGTCGAATTGCGGATTCAATTGCAACCGGAGATTCTCCCGGCATGCTCTTCTTTACTTTTTCTTCTAACTCTTCCACCACATCAGGATTGTAGGCATGGAGTAATTCTTTTGCTATTTGTGCAAGAGATTTTCCCAGTGTTTTTTCGACCACCAGTGTCCGTTCTGATTCGCTGATTTGTTTTTCAAGCCGTATCAAACGGTTTGCAAGCGAAGTGAACAAGTCTTCGTCCCGTGCCCCTACCGCAACCGCGCCAAGCAGATCTTTTAACGGCACGGAAGGTTTCTTTTCTAGCGGACGGCTGTCGGTCTTTAAACTTTTTGTAACACCGATGGCATCCACAATCACAAAATGGTCCTTGGTGTATTTTGCGCTTGGTGTTACTTTCTTCAATTCGTCTAAAGTAATGGTCCGCGTTCCGCGCCCTTTCATCTGCTCAAAATAGTTGCGGCTTTTCACATCGCGCATAAAGAACAAACACTCCAGCGGGCGCACATCGGTTCCCGTTGCGATCATATCCACAGTGACGGCTATACGCGGATAATAGTCGAGGCGGAATTGCCTGAGTACACTTTTTGGATCATCCGCGGTGTAGGTGATCTTCTTGCAGAATTTATTTTCTTCCGCAAATTCTTCCCTCACAATCTGGATAATATCATCGGCATGCGAATCGGACTTTGCAAATATAAGCGTTTTCGGAACTTCAAACTTGCCGTCAGTATCAAACCGTTCAGGGAATATTTCAGGGAAATGTTCTTTCAGAGTTTTAACAATAAGGCGGATCTGATTAGTGTTCACAACCGTGTCATCCAACTGCTTTGCCGAGTACGTCACATCCTCATCCGATTGCATCCAGCGTTTCTTGCGGGTCAATTTATCACGATGATCAACATACTGTCCTTTCCAGACAACGCTTCCTTTTTTGGAAATATCGGTTTCGATAATAAAAACATCGCTGCCGACATTCACGCCGTCCATTACGGCTTCTTCGTGTGTGTATTCGCTCACGATATTTTGATTGAAGAACCCGAATGTCCTGTTGTCAGGTGTTGCCGTAAGTCCAATCAGGAAGCTGTCGAAATAATCAAGCACCTGTTTCCACAAATTGTAAATGCTGCGATGGCATTCATCGATCACGATGAAATCAAAAAACTCTATCGGCACTTTTCCGTTGTAGACAACGGGCACGGGTTCTTTCGGCTGGAACTTACGCTCGTTCGGATTTTGCTCTTCAGCGCTTTCATCTAATTCTGTTTCTTTTAATATCGAATACAACCGTTGAATGGTGCTGATGCACACCTGCGCGTCACCCGGAACGAAATTGCTTCGTAATCGCTGAACGTTATACAACTCGGTGAATCTGCGATTGTCGTCATTTGGCTGGTACGCTAGAAATTCCTGTTCGGCTTGTTCACCTAAGTTTTTTGTATCGACTAAGAAGAGGATGCGCTTGGCTCCGGCATATTTAAGCAAGCGATACACGGAGGTAATTGCCGTAAATGTCTTGCCCGATCCGGTTGCCATTTGTATCAGCGCGCGGGGACGGTTTTCCTTAAATGATACCTCCAGATTGTTAATTGCTCGTATCTGACATTCGCGCAATCCTTCCGTAGGCAAAGCGGGCAAGCTCAATAATCGTTTGCGTAGCGAGGAACCTCGTTGTATACAATCGCTAAACGTCTCGGGGCGATGGAAAGAGAACACTTCACGTGAGCGGGGTTTAGGGTCGGTATAATCTGTAAATCGGGTAACATCACCGGTGCTTTCGTACAAAAACACGAGCGGTTCATTGTGCAGGTATTTCAGTTTTGAAGTCGCATAATCTTCTGTCTGTGTTTCATGAACAGTTAAATGTATGCCTTCTTCTTTTCGCTTGGCTTCAATAACACCAACCGGTTTCTTGTTCACAAAAAGAATATAATCGGCGGGGCCAATATCCGTTTGATATTCCCGAACTGCAACGCCCACACCTGCCCCCAGATTGATTTTATCTTTGCTTTGTACAACCCAACCCGAAGCAGTAAGCTGCTTGTCGATTAAATCACGCGCATGTTGTTCAGGTGTTTGGTTTATCATATTATTAAGATCTGATAACACATTTGGTCAAATGCCATCGGTGAGCCACATAATCCCCTTATGGCATATGCTAAGAAGTTATGCAAACCTTCTATCTTGTTCAACCCTCGTTTCCATTTCGTTTATGAAATGAACCATATTCTTTTCTTTACAAATATATACTTTTGTATATGATTGAAATCAACCAATATTTAGCTGATAATCATCCATAATGTGGACGATTTTACATTCACGCCGGTTTATACAGATTATTGAGCAACTTGAAATAGCGGAAGGCCCTATTTTAACTTATTCTACCAACTTAAAATAAGGATTTTCTTATTTTAAGAAGGGTTGAGGTTCATAAGGTGCCCCGGAGGTCAATCCCCCCAACCGCCTGCCCGCCATGACTTATCATTAGGCTGGGCATCTGTTACGAATGTAGACAAAAGGAATGGGAATCTCAATGGGTGGTGGAGCCTTGGAGCAGACCCGCCATTAAGATTGGCGGGCAAGTAAGTCTATGAGTCGATGAGTAGTTGAGTAAATGAGTAAATGAGCAAAAAAAGGTTTTGAGTCTATTTTCTTTTCTGTCATTGCGATCCCGATGTTTTTGCCGAAGGCATCACTTCGTGATTATCGGGAGAAGCAATCCGCAAATAGAGACCCTCCTACGGTAACTGCCCTTTGCAGATTGCCGCGTCTCCCGATCGACTTCGTCGTTCGGGATCCTCGCAATGACGGGTGCTCTTTTTTCTCTTTCTTTTATACAAGACCGCAAAATCGACAGAAGATGTTCATCAGACCAATTGTATCCGAGACTCCATCACCCCTACGCTGCGCCTGTCCCCTCCTTACTAAGGAGGGGATTAAGGGGAGGTTGTTTTATATTTCAAAGAAAGCGGCAAACAGATATTCCTCCGTGTTTTGATGTTCTTGTTTATCCCGGGCACGACAGTGTCGTGCCCCTACAAAAGAACCTCCGGAGGCTGATGGGAACACAACTTATATTTCTCTCTTTCTTTTACGAACGCCCGCGAAATCGACTGATGTGAACACGACCAATTAGATTCCCAAAGGTTCTCACAAGAATCGGCTAGAAAACTTCAGGAATCTTCTCGCGTTGGCCTGTCCTAAATTCCATTCACTCTGTTGCCGGAAATAGCCGGTGAAGGTGCTCACTTGTTTGAATTTAAATAAAATCCGCTGCCATTCTCTGGCATATATGGTGATATATTCCAAAGAGAAAGATAATAAAGAAAGGATGGTTCTTATGAAATCATTCCTGACCCTTGGTCTCCTTCTTACAGCAATACTCCTGTTTCCCGGATGTTACACAATTGTCTTTGTGGAGCCAACTGATGAAGATGTATGTTTCAATCCAGATCCACCTATGCCTCCTGATCCGGAACCATGGCCAATACCTGCTCCTCCGCCTGGCCCGGGGCCGCGTCCACCAAGACCTCCAGGTCCGACATCGCCGCCTGTGATTGTCATTATTAATCCGCCTCCAGCACCACCGAGTCCGGTTATTCGCCGAGATTTCGGGGTCCAGAGAGGCGGACAGACTGTTTCAAATCCTGCTCCAGCGAGAAATGACGACAATAATAGACCAACTCGAGAACCAGAAGCACAGAGAGTTAGACGTTAATAACCGGAGGAAACTTTAGGAAAAAATTAGCAGCCACAGGTTACAACATCCGTCCCACATTTGCGTGAACTTAACTTCCCATTCCCAAGCCGGAGCTTGGGAACGAGGATATGAGCCCTTGAGTAGTGGAGTAGATGAGAAATCGAGATTTAGAGATAAAAGATGTGGAGAATGAGGAGTGAGGGAAAAAGATGAGTTGGCTTTATTGTTTCGGTAGCTATGAATGAGATTCGATTTAACTGCGAAATCATATTTACCTTGGCAAAGCATTTGTAACTTGTTGAAGACAATAATTTCGTGTCTTCGGATTTGTACAATTGATAGAGCCGTATACATATCGATGTACCCTCCGCAGCTCAATCACTCCAACATGTGCATCATGAATTTCATAGGTGTTGTCGTCTAACTCCGTAATAGATTCCTTGGGAACCGCTTTCAGATATTCTGTAGTTATTCTTTCCGCGTTCTTCTCTGATTCTGTTTGTATAATAAATATTTTAAACACTGTGCTGTCTTTGTACGTAGCGACATAGGCGGTGTTTAAAAAACTATACCCAAGAAAATTCTTCGCAACATACTGTTCAGCGTTGGCAAGCTTCCCTAACGCAGGAAATAATTGCATCACATCAGGCCAGGATTTTTTTTGCTTCAGGAAGTCGTCGATACGTTGAGCAATACGTTTCATCGCCTCCTGTGCATTGTCTCCTGTTTGATAGGTTGATAATTTGATATAATACACACCATCAAGAAAGTTCAATACTCCCTGCTGAAGATACCCTTGTACGCCAATATCCATGAAGTTATATTTGGGATCCCGCTCTTGAGAATAAATTCCAAATGCATCTGCCTCTGTACTGTGCCGGTAGAGCTCCACCTTGACTTCTATACTATCCGCATTGACATACCGTGCGATGCGGAGATTGACGAATGCATACTCAAGATAGAGATCGGCAGCTCCATCAATGATATCCCATAAATTATTTGCGTCATAGACAGGATCGCCCTGTGTGAGTCTCCAATTCGGTATTTCCGGAAAGAACGGCTCTTGTCCATACAAAACGGAAACAGAGATGAGGAAAATCAGAACAATGATGCTTCCGCGAATCAAGGAGGTTCTCATGCTTTCTCTTATGAAAGAAATTCTTCCGGCACTGCAGTTAATCTCATGACATCGTTCACTCGTTCCGAGATGGAAAAGTTCTTTGCACACCCTGCCGAGCAGTGCGAACAGTCGTCGCACGGATTTTCCGGCAGTTTCAGGCTTGTCAACAATTCCCGTGCCTGTCGGCTATCGGAGTATCCATACGTGTACATATATGCACGCATAATTTCAGGAATGGGTAATCCTTTGGGACAATTCGGGACACAACGTTCGCATCCCTGACAATAAAGTCCGCCCTCCGATTTGCCGACCGCAAGGTCTACTTGTTCCTCTGTAGTCAAAGTGAGGTCGTAATTAACACTCGCATTCATTGTAAGGTGATCAAAGTTTGTTATGCCCGGAATTGCAGTAGTAATATTTTCATCCTGCATAACAAATTTCAGCGCTGCTTTACAATTGATCGGCTGTTTGCGTTCTTTATCATGGAAACCGCCGGCCATCGTTTTCATAGCAACGATACCAAGACCAGCTTTTGCAGCGGCCTTCATTGCACTCTTTACTTCGGCATATTGTCCCTGTTTGTAATTCACCGATGCAAGAACAACTTCATAGACACCGCTATCAATTGCTGCTAGTATCACTTCCGGTTCGTTCTTATGCGTCGAAACGCCGACATGTCTTGCTTTTCCAGATTTCTTCGCCAGCATCACCGCCTCCAGCATTTCCGGAAAAAGCACCGCATCGCGCGTTGATAGGGCATGGACATACAGGATATCTACATAATCCATTTTGAGCCGCTTGAGGCTTATATCCAACTTTTCAAGAAATTCCTTGTTTAGAGAAGCGGAGGTAAGTTTTCCGGTTTTCGTATCATCGTCTTCAAGCTTTACTTTCGTGGAGAGAACAAATGAATCGCGTGAGAGATCTTTGAAGACTTCGCCAAGCATCTCTTCGTTCTTTCCGTTTTGATATCCATGCGCGGTATCATAAAGCACCAACCCTTCTTTTATCGCGGCCTGTATTAATGCCGGACTATCTGCGCGCATGACGCCAAAGCTGACAATGGGTAATTCGATGCCGGTCTTGCCAAGTTTGCGCTTTATGATTGGTTTCTCTTTCGCTTCGTCACAAGTATTCTTAAGATGAGAACTAGCGAGAGATGTGGAAGCAAGAAATGCACTCGCACCACCGAACAAGGTTGTTCTTAAAAAATTTCGCCGGCCAATTTCATTCATTCTCATGTATGATCTCCTACCATGTAATACATAGATTTCAATTGTCTGAAATTAATTAAATTGTCAATAAGAAGCTACTATCAGGCCTTGCCCGCGTTACTTCTCTTGCGCTTTTGAAGACCTCAGTTTGTATTAAATTTGTTGTCGTCGTATTTTCTTTGGATTATTTTGTTTTAGTAAGAGAAGTTGGTTCTGTTTTTACAGGAGAGATTGATGGACTCGCTGAGAATGTGAAGAGCATCTTCCGAGCGTGAAATTCGTAAAGAAGTTATGCAAAAGAGATGGGAATCTCAATGGGTGGTGGAGCCTTGGAGCAGACCCGCCATTAAGATTGGCGGGCAAGTGAGCCAATGAGCAGATGAGCCTATGAGTAGATAAGCAAAAAAAGGCTTTGAGTCTATTTTCTTTTCTGTCATTGCGATCCCGATGTTTTTTATCGGGAGAAGCAATCCGCAAATAGAGGCTCTCCTACGGTAACGGCCCTTTGCAGATTGCCGCGTCTCCCGATCGACTTCGTCGTTCGGGATCCTCGCAATGACGGGTGCTCTTTTTTCTCTTTCTTCAACTCGCTCCCAAGTTCTACTTGGGAGTGTTCCGCCGGAAGCGTCGCTTCCATGGTCTGTTCAATTCCCATTCCCAAGCCGGAGCTTGGGAACGAGGATAAATGCTAAATAAAACACTTCCGGAGACATCATAGTACGGGGAGAAATCTTTTGTCATCCATACATACACTTATAAATAAGAATGGACAGGGCTAGAATGGAAGTGATGCTATTCATGATGACCATTGATTGTGCGTGAATTTTATATCCATACATTGCCCAACCAATAACTCCTACGAAAAAAACTATATACATCGGGAGAGAAATAGAGACGGCCGGTGTAGGTCTCATACTCCATAAAGTATAGACCTGCGGGACGAACGCCAATGATGTGCACATTCCCGAGAAGAGTCCAAGAATTTCGATTCGTTTCATTTTCAAACCTTTCATAAACATTTCTTTAGAATGCAGATACTATTTCCGGCCCTCATCGCTCGATGTGAAGTTTACCGCTTCTCCCCATGCTCACGAGATTCGTATTCCCCGGTCTGTGTTATCAATTCCTTATAGGGACTGTTCCAGCTCTTGAGGAATATTCGCGCGAGGGTCGTTGCCAGGTTCGCATTCGAGCAAACTACGCCAAGGTTGCGTGCCGAATAATAATAACTCTTTTCGCAATTACTGCTCCCAAGCCAGAATGTCTTGCTATCGGCAACGATAAATTTACAATGCTCCACACGGGCGAACGGGATATATCCGCCGGACCACTCCGGAATCGATGTGAAAGCAACCTCGATATTGGCAAAACTGCTGAGGTCTTTCAACGCTTGCACCGAGCGCGATCCTTTTTCCCAATCGGAGACAATCATCTTAACCTTTACCCCGCGTTTCGCAGCATTTCTCACGGCGTCATCAATCACGGTATACAAACCGCCCCCGCGTTCGGATGTGGAATACGAAAGGAACTGAAGTGTCAGTGTCTGTTGCGCACTATGAATCACATCTACAATGGCCTGTTCATCCCACAACGCGGAATCCGGAATCAAACCTTTCGGACTGAATGTGGGAATAAGAAAAGCATCTTCCTCCACACTTGTATGCACTCGAACAGGAGTCTGATACTGTTTTGCAAAGGAATTGGGATGTATGCTCTTCGCCCCGGCAGAACTGAGCTGCCAATCGAGATTGAATATATTTTCATAGGCTGATGCAATTTCTTTGCTGCGGATTCGAAGTCCGAGTTCGTGGATGTGCTCCAATGCCCTCCAGTCGAAATTTTGGCTGCCGACAAAGATCTCTTTTCCATCGACGATGAAATACTTTGCGTGCTGTATGCCTCCTGTTAGTGCAGCGAAATCGATGCGGCGTGTTTCGATGTTTTGGTACCGTCCCAGACTGTCAACACTTGCCGGATATGTTTTATACATTTGGGCGTCGACGATAATCCTTACTTTTACATTGCGTTCGGCCGCTGCACAGACGGCTGCAAGGATATCCTCCATAAGTTTTCCGGGTTCATTGCAAATATAGAATTGCTCGATATCGAGTGACTGATCCGCATGGTTGATCATCTCCAGCCACACTTCGTGCGTATTGCGGATGTCAGGATTATCCAACGAAGTGCCCGCCGGGATGCTCTCAACGATTTCAATGTCCGGTGATGCCTGTTGAGCAAAGATGAAATAAGGGAGAAGAAAAACAAATGCAAAGAATATTTTTCTCGAGCAGGGCATCTGTTAAGAATTTATGCAAAAGGAATGGGAATCTCAATGGTTAGTGGAGTAAATAAGTCTATGAGTCGATGAGTCTTTGAGTAGATGAGTCTCTGAGCTACTAAGCAGTGGAGTAAAAGAGTAAATAAGCCTATGAGTAATTGAGTAGATGAGCAAAAAAAGGCTTTGAGTCTATTTTCATTTCTGTCATTGCGATCCCGATGTTTTTTATCGGGAGAAGCAATCCGCAAATAGAGGCTCTCCTACGGTAACTGCCCTTTGCAGATTGCCGCGTCTCCCGATCGACTTCGTCGTTCGGGATCCTCGCAATGACGGGTGCTCTTTTTTTCCCTTCTTTTACCAATGTCCGCGAAATCGACAGAAGAGGTTCATCAAATTAATTGTATCCGCGACTCCACCACCCCTGCGCTTGTCCCCTCCTCATTTGAGGAGGAGCGTAAGAAAAAACGCGTAATGCGCGTTTCAAATAAACGCAGACATTATTGCGTATGGGTGGTCGCTTTGCGCCTCAAAGAAAGCAGCGATAAATTTATTTGTCGAATGAGTGAGTAATTAAATTAAAATACCCGCGGAGTTTATTCCGCTGCTGGCGGGACATGTATGGCTGGTAAAACGTAAGGCAAGAAATTCTAGCGCCGAAACTTTAATCCAAGTGAGATACCGTATTCCGGAATACTATTATGTTCACCGTAGCGTCCGGTGAGAGACAGGGAATAGTTTGCTTGCAGGGGGAATTCCAGACTGGTTCCAAATCCCCAGCTTTGGTAAACTCCTACGTTAGCTCCCATCCAAATGCATGTGCCATTCTGTGTTATCGGCGTCCCCATCCCTATCCGGAAAAGTCCTCTGCCCGTTGTGTAAGGAATTTCGTCCAGACATTTTATTTCAAAAAAGGTTCTTTCCAAATATCCAACTCGTAAACCTGTTGTTCCAAGAGAAAAGAATCCATTGTCATAAGCAAAGTCAGGATAGCCGAAAACCACTAAGCGCTCGTTAGAAGGTATCGCGCTTATACTCGCTCCTAACCTCCACGGAGATTTGAATTTCGTTGTGACACGAAAACCGGCGTCATAAAAATGTGATGTATGCTCGCCGCTGCAATCTTCATATGTATATTGTCCGCTTCCTGCACCGATTTGCCATTCAGTATAAGAAGAATCCTGCGGAGCAAAACCAACGATGTAAGGCGCTAAAAAGAGTATGATGAAAAAACATTTCGACATTCATCCCTCCGTTTGTTGATGAAGTCACGCTGCAGCGGATTTTTCTTCTACTTTGAAAATTTCGTACAGCGTTGTACGTTGTGCCGGGATAAATCCTGATTCCCGTATCAGGTTCCTGCACTCTTCGGCGTTGGTTGTATTGATAAAATTAGCAGCCGCATGCACATTCTCTTCAAGCAATGTTCCGCCAAAGTGCAAAGCAATCTGACCGATCTTCTTCCCTTCTGAAAACCACGATGCCTGAATATGCTGAAAATTGTCTAAATAAACGCGTGAGAAGGCGATCATCTGCAGATACCGTGTAAAGAGTAGCATAATGCGGAATAATCTTCTCTAGAGGCGTGTTACCGGGCTTAAATGACCACGGAACGAAGGCAGTGAACCCGCCGGTCTCATCCTGCAGCTGGCGGATACTTTCGAGATGCTCTACAATATCCTCTTCTGTTTCGAGATGTCCGTACATCATTGTCGCCGTTGTTTTAAATCCAATATTCTGTGCAATGCGCATGACATTCAGCCAATCGGCAGAAGTGCCTTTTTTGCTGCTACAAATTTATTTGATACCCCGATGCTTTAAGATCTTTCAATAATCCAAAGCTCGCTTCTTCCAACTTGATCACGATCGATTTCTCCAACACGCCCGGTACGTTTTTGGGAAATTCAACATCCGACATATGGAGAACACAAACACGATTCTTGCCAAGCTTTCCGACGAAATGCCCAAGCTCGAACATTGCATACGCAAGATCGTCCGGGTTGATGATAAAGAATGCAAACCGTACGCCCGCATCAACCTGAAGTGTCTCAAGCGGAAGCATCTGTCCGTGTTGACGTTCGATATCAATTTCCTCTATTCCAATTTCTCCGAGAAATTGCAGCAACTGCACACGGAGCGGATCATCTGCTTCCCCAACAACATACACTTTACTGGTATGCGCAGCATCCTGCGGATATGCAGAAGGTTGAGCAGGTATCGGCGCTGTGTGTTTCGGAGGCGGTTTCAATACTCGAACTCCTCCGGCGTCTGTTGCAGTCTGAACTGTCGGCGTCGGAATATCCATGACCGGAGCAGCCGGAGCCGATGCGAGATCGGGCGAAGCTTTTACTTTTTCGTACAGTTCGCGCATACAGTTGAGAATCAACTGGGCGGATGGCTGAAAAAAGAATCCGCCGTTTTTATCGCCAAGAATTTTTTGTTTGTATGGGAATCCAATTGGTCCGGATGACTCGAACGTTTCCAAACATGCTTTGCGCCAATCCAAATATTTATTCTGTAATCGTGCATTATACCCGGATGCCTCGAATCCTCCTTGCGGCGCTAATCGAGTTCCGCTGGTTATTAACTCTTCACATTTTTTTAGCAATTGTTCCGGCATAGCTCTGCTTACGAATAGTATCTCATTCCTTATGATGGAAGGTCAGGTTGAGGTCACACGCGTCCTAATTTTTCAATTTCTAAAAGCAATTCTTGAAATTCTTCTAACTTTCAAATCTGTACTACATCTATATGCGTCATACCTTTGAGTTGTTTGATCTATTATCCGATAAAAAGTCCCACAGCGAGTAAAATCGGTGTTGTCAAATTGATAACTACGTTTAGGCCCATCGAGGGAATCAGGGAAGGGATATTTTCAGCGTTTTGATATGCACCCCGATAGGCTTTCCAAGCAGGGATAACTGTTATGAGAGTAAGCAGGCTATAGCGAGGCAGTAAAACAAAAATCACACCGATCACTACCGAAACATACGCAAGCAGCAAGAAGACGCCATAGAGTACAGCGCTGGCTTGCCGCCCTATGGTAATAGGAAAATGTTTGCGTCCGATGCTTTTATCGGCATCCACATCAGGAAATTGATTGAGCAGCAGCAAGTCGCTCACAAGAAATGTAGGAACAAGAGATGCAACGAAGGATATCCAGCTGTATGAACCCGTCAAACAGAAGTGTGTCCCCATAACCATGAAAACTCCGAAGCCCAATCCCGGCGCTATCAAACAGAGGATCGGATTATATGCCCACCAAATAGTATATGTTACCAATAAAATCAGTCCGAGGATACCAAGCGGCAATAAGAGGAAACCTCGCAGCCATATGAAATAGAACCCCACTATCGCAGTAATAACAAAAGAGACTATGGCAAGATAAAATGTGCTTTTCTTCATTTCCGGATGCGCCTGTAGTGTGCCGCTGCCACCGCTGAATGGTGTGCGTTGAGTTTTAGCGTCAAGTCCACTTTTAAAATCAAAATATTCGTTAAATGCGTTTGCGCTAATATGACTTGCGAGTGCACCAAGAATAATTATGAAAACCTGGATCCAGCTTATTGCATGGGTTTGCCAGAAGGCCGTTCCTGCGCCCACAGCAACACACGCAGGTGGCAGGATCAAAAACGGTACTCGCATAGGGCCAAGCAGTGATTTCATTTTGCTCATGCAATACTCCTCTATAAGATTGATTTTATCACTCTATCATAATGCCGAACAATAGTGTTCAGGCAAAACGCTTTACTTCACAGTCGCTCCTGTGGATATTTCCGATTGCACACCAACGAGTGTTAATATGCCGGATTCATTACTAGCGGCAAGAATCATGCCTTGCGACTCCTGCCCCATGAGTTTCGCAGGTTGGAGGTTCGCGACAACGACGATCAACTTTCCGATTAAATCCTCCGGTTTGTAATGCTGGGCAATGCCTGCAACCACTTGACGCCTTTCGTTCCCAATTTCAACTTGCAGCTTTATAAGTTTTTCAGACTTGGGTACTTTTTCTGCTTCGATAATTCGTCCAACGCGAAGATCAATCTTTTTAAAATCATCAATCGTGATCGTAGGTTTCAGAGGAGAAATTTGAACAGCTTCAGGCTTGTCTCCGCCTTCGAGGAATTTCACAATCTCGTCGATCTGCTTATCCTCAATTTTGGCTATGAGAATTTCCGGTTTGTTCAGCTGGTGTCCTTCTTTGATTCGGAATTCAGATGCAGAATCCCATCCATCTTCTCTCAATGGAATATCGAGATTGAGGAGTTTCCATATTTTTTCGGAAGTGGCAGGTACAACAGGTTCCAACAAAATTGCAAGAGACCGCACTATTTGGATTGCAACATGAAGAGTCGTTGAACAGCGTTCCGGACTCGATTTCAGTGTCTTCCACGGCTCGCTGTCATTAAAATACTTGTTCGCGGCGCGGGAGAGATTCATCACTTCCATCAATCCTTCGCGAAAGCTGTAATGCTCAAATAACTCGCCAATTGTAGATGGTGCTTGTTTCACTGCTGCAATCATTTCTTCGTCAAGCTTATTGAGCGTGTCAAGCTTCGGTACAATGCCTCCGAAATTCTTATCGATGAACGCAATCGTGCGATTGACAAAGTTTCCGGTAATATCCGCCAATTCATTATTGATGCGTGCCTGAAAATCTTTCAGATAAAAATCACTGTCGCGAGTTTCAGGCAGATTGACAGCGAGAGCATACCGCAGCATATCCGCCGAAAAGAATTTCAGAAATTCTTGAACATTTATTCCCCATCCGCGGCTCTTGGAAAACTTCTGACCTTCAAAATTGAGAAACTCATTTGCGGGCACATTTTCCGGCAGCACATAGTGTTCGGTATTGCCGTCATTCCAAGCCATCAGCATCGACGGAAAAACGATGCAATGAAACACAACATTGTCCTTACCGATAAATGCAACATACTTTGTGTCTTCCTTCTGCCAATATTCTTTCCACGCTTCCGGTTTTCCGTGAGCTGCTGCCCATTCTTTACCAGATGAAATATACCCGAGCACCGCGTCGAACCAGACGTAAATCACTTTATCTTCGTATCCGGCAACCGGCACGTGAACACCCCAGTTCAGATCGCGCGTCACCGCACGGTCTTTCAATCCATCTTTGAACCATCCTTCGCAATACCGAAGAACATTATCTTTCCAACCATCTCTTTTGTCTCGTTCAGCGATGTACGATTCCAATCGCTGCTGATAATTCCCGAGCGGAAAGTACCAATGTGTTGTTTCCCTCACAACTGGTGTCGTTCCGCACAACTTGCACTTTGGATCGATGAGTTCAGTTTGATCCAGCCACGTACCGCAATTCTCGCATTGATCACCACGCGCCTGCGTTGATTTACATTTGGGACAAGTACCTTCAACATAACGGTCGGCAAGAAACATGGCATCTTTTAAACAATACAACTGTTGTGCCTTCTTATCGATCACAATACTGCGTTTGTGGAATTCCCTAAAAAAATCTTTTGCTGTTTCGTGATGCAGAGGAAGCGATGTACGCGAGTAATTATCAAAACTCATTTCGAATGCTTCAAATGCCGCTTTATTGGCTGGATGGTAGCGGTCGATGATGTTCTTTGGCGTCGTCTTTTCTTTTTCCGCTGAAACGGTAATGGCGACACCGTGCTCATCGGAGCCGCAGAGGAAGAGAACATCACGTTTCTTCATGCGTTGATAACGGGCATAGATATCTGCAGGCAAATAAGCGCCTGCAAGATGACCAAGGTGCAGATATCCGTTTGCATATGGCAATGCTGCTGTAATAAGGATTCGTTTGAAAGGAGACTTCATACTGATGGTGCTTCCGTTATAAATTTCCGTAAATCAATTGCTAACGTCGTTAGAATAAGATGAAGGTAGACATTTTTGTCTAGATGAGCAATCGCCTTCTCGACAGTCTGAATGGAGGCAATGAGATTTGCGTGGTTAAATTTCGTAACAAAACTTTCCATGCTTTTCTTCTCGTCGTCGAGCAATGGCGTTTGCGCGTTCTGCTGCAGAAGGAGCGCATCACGCAACCATGACTGGAGAAGTTTCAGCCACCGCTCAATACCGGGACGATCAGAAGACGACGCAAGTTCATCGATTGCATCGATGAGCGTTGCTCTATTCTTGCCAAGTACCAGACGCAAAAATTCGACGACATCTTTTCGCTCATCGAGCATGTTCAATGAACTGAGTCGTCGTGCATTCCCATAACTTCCTTGGGAAAGTTGTGCCGCAAGCCGGGCAATCGAATGATCAACTCCTTCTTTGCTGATGAGAGCACTTTCAATTTCCGCATCTTGCAACGAATCGCACTGAAGCAATTGACAGCGAGAAATAATCGTTGGCAGTAATTGGTCTTTTACCGATGTAGTCAAAAGGAGAATTATTCCGGGCAGTGGTTCTTCCAAAGTCTTTAAAAGTGAATTACTTGCCTCTGCATTCATCATATCTGCGTTGAGGATGACGAATATTTTTTTCCCTTCTTCCGTCCGGCTCATAGACGCCTCACGCTTAATATCCCGAACGCTATTAATCTTGATGAAATTTGCTTTCGGCACCTCGATGCGATGGTACGGGTCTTTTGCTTTCCATTGGATCTGTTCCCGTACATCAGCAACCTGTGCTTCGGTAAGCACGGTGATTGGATCGTCACCAGTTTTTTCGCTTTTTCCTGAAGGAAGCGCGAATACCAGCTTGGTATTAGGATACTGAAATGTATCCATCCGTCTGCAATTTTTGCATGCACCGCAAGCTTCTATGCTCCCGGTCTCACAGTTCATGGCTTTTGCGAATTCGATTGCCAGGGCATCTTTTCCGATTCCCTCAGGTCCATAGAAAAGATACGCATGAGCAATCCGGTGGTTTTGCAGAGTTTGCTTCAGCTGCGTTTTGATGCGTTCTTGTCCTATGATTAACGACCAACTCATACAAGGTGTCCCTTAGAATGTGTGACCTATCCCAAGTTGGAGAATACCGTTTTTGCAGGTTTCTGGAAAAAAACCTTTTTGTGTGACCCATCTTCTTGTTGCCGGAACGTCAGGATCATACAATTTCATACCGAAGTCAATGCGGATGGGTCCGGCAATCGTGTTATATCTCAATCCAAGTCCAAACGCCATTGCAATTTCACTTAGACCCATCTTTTGGGGTTGTGTCCAGAGATTACCGAAGTCATAAAAGAAAACGAATGAAATTTTTTTGAAATCGAGGAACCAAAATGTACCGGCTTCATTGAGGGGACTCCATCGTGCTTCGATGGTTCCTTCCAACATTGCATCTCCTCCCAGATTTCTCAGGGAATCTGGCATTACACCAAGAGTTCTTGCCCTCCAGCCACGAACATCTCCACTCCCTCCCGAATAAAACCGTTGTGAAAGCGGTATATCCTTCAATGGTGAATCACCGTAGAGAAGCGCTGCCCCTGCTTGCGCGCGCATCGCCCAGATGAGGTCTCGTTTTTTGCTTGGATCCAAATACCACTGTCCATCGAGATATAACTTAACATACTGGGAATAGGGAAGATGCATGCTGCCAAATGTTCGTGGAAAAAAGCCGCCTTCTTCAACTGAGATAGATTGAAAGAAACCTGCTGACGGATAAAAAATATCATTGCGTTTATCGCGTTGTAAGGTGATTGTAACAAATGAATTGAATTGTTTTATAAAGCCTAACGCTTGATTGATTGTATCCTTTTGGGTCGCAACATTTTTTGGATCACTCAATTGAATATTCCAATCGATAAAAAGTTTTGTGTACGTCGCTGTCTGTGATTGAGTCCCAAGACGAAAGCTCAGACTTGGATTATAATACGTAGTCTGTTTATCGAGCATAGCAGAGAAGGCGGCGCTGGCACTTGTTTTGTTATTCATGAAGTAGGGCTGAATAACCTGCATCGTCAACTCTGCTCTTGAAACGAGCGAACTGTCCCGCAAAGCGGCAGTGTTAAAAAGCGATAGATATTGTATCGATTGGAGATTGAGCCGGAGACGGATGGAAAAGTTCCGTGCACCTCCAAAAAAGTTTCTGTGATTATATCCAATACCCAACAGAATATTAAATGCATTATTTTCGTCGTTCACACCGATTTCCGGTGTCAACTCTTGAAACGGTCGAGTGCGCACAAAAACTCGTACGGGAATATTGGTTACCTCCGACAAGGTATCCGGAAGAGCATTTTCAATTTTTGTCGCTTCAAAAACGCCAAGTCTGTTGAGATTTCTCTCACTCTCTATTTTCTTCTGTTCACCATAGTATTCCCCTTTTGTAAAATCGAGATGCCGGAGCACAATGGTGGAATCTATGCGTTGTGGCGAAGTGGTATCCTGTTCAACAGAAATTATACCAAACGTATAACGCCTCCCGGGATTGAAGATAAACACAAGAGTAAAATTATCTGTTGAGGCATAATGGCGAGCATCGACAGTAACAAGCTTCACGTTCACATACCCGTTATTGGCAAATACTTTGATGATGCGGCGGGATTCTTCTTCCACCTTATTTTGGATATATGGTTGACCCACCTCAATCTGTTTATTCAAAGTAAGTTCGTTCATTACGTCCGGCGGAAGATTTTCAAATCCCTGATAGACGATCGTATCGATCAATGACCGTCTCCCCTCTTGAATTAAAAAGGTGAGAAACACCATTTCTTTTTCTGGCCGAACACTGATACTTGTATCAATTTGAGAATGAACAAAACCATTATCCTTATAAAATCGTTTGACTTGATGAAAGTCGGCAGAAAAAGTGATGGGGTCAAAATATTCGGGCTTCTGACCACCTAATATTTCTTTATCGAACCGGTGATATATCCATTTCCATACGACCCAGGGAGTTTCACGTGTATTCATGACATTGAGAAGCTGATCGTCGTTCAATGTTTCGTTTCCCTCAAAACGAAGCTGACCGACCTCATATTTCTGTGCCGCACCTTGCGCCACTACCGGTACCGAACAGAGAATACTGAGGAGTATAGTTAGAATAAATTTCTGCATGAGAATTCAGCAATAAAAAAGCCCAGCAGGAAAGTGCTGGGCTTCATTCAATACAAATAATCCCAAGGTACCCTGATGATAAAAAACGAATGTTGTGATTCTAATACTCTTTCTCGTCCTCAAAGAAATAGTCTTCGTCGGTTGGGTAATCTGACCAGATTTCCTCAATACTTTCGTAGGGCTCATCCGAATCCTCAAGCTCTTCCAAATTCTGGATAACTTGACTCGGAGCGCCTGTGCGCATCGCGTAGTCGATCAACTCTTCCTTTGTCGCAGGCCAAGGAGCGTCATCTAAATATGTTGCCAGCTCGATGGTCCAAATCATCGTCGGTTCAATCCTTTAAAAATTCTTATTGTGAATTAATTCTGGAAATCACTTGCACGTACATCGTCAAAGAAATAATCTATCGGATTCTGTGCCACGCCGTTCACTCGTACTTCATAGTGAAGATGCGGTGCATTCGATAGTCCTGAATTTCCGCAACGAGCAACGAGTTCACCGCGCTTCACTCGTTGTCCCTCATGCACGAGAATCTGCGAAAGATGTCCGTACCGCGTCTTCAATGAAAAACCATGATTAATCTCAAGGGTTAGTCCATATCCACCTTGGTGCCCGGTGAACTCTATGGTTCCTTCCGCTGCTGCATAAATTGGAGTGCCTACTTCATTGTCGATATCGATACCTTCATGTTTTCGGAAGATATGCAAGATAGGATGAAAACGCATTCCAAATCCATTCTTATTATAAAATCCATCCATCGGTTTGATCGCCGGAAGATGAGAGAAGCGCACTTTATTCTTTTCGTATGCACCTTCAATTTCTTCATAGCTCGATGCTTGGAGACGCAACTCATGTTCTGCTTGCTCGGCAGTTGAACGCAAATTATTAAGAAGTGAATTTACGCTTATGGAAGATGTGAAATCAATTCGTGATTCAGTGCCGCCTGTTCCAGCTTTCCGTAAATCTTCATCTAATTTTGGCAAATCTGCAAGCAGCCGCATTTCATTTCCTTTATCACCTAAAAGGCTTAGCTGCTTCTGAATGCCGTTCAATTGATGCGTGAGAAATTGCAATTGGTTCTGCAATACTCTATTCTCATTAACCAGAGCAGTCTGTTGAATGAATCCCAATCCAAAAACATCGCCATAGTGTTGGCTAATAACAATGAGAGACCAGAGAACGGCACCGCCCATCAGAAGCCCCGTTACCATAAGGCGGGTTCGAGCCCAGCGAACCTCATGGAAGGTCAATGACTTCATTGAAAATTTATAGAGCTTCGTTTTTCTCATATGTATCGAGATCTCTCAGTGAGCGAACACATCTTCAAGTTCAGACTAACTGCTGGCTGAAAATAGGTAATTATCAATTCTTTGTCAAGAATCATCATCACGTTATTCAAAATCGTGGTGAAAATAGTTAATTGTCCTCTTTCCCTTCGTTTTTTCAGCAATTGTAGAATCAAGGCGCTCTTTAAATTCATGCGCTGAATCATATCCATATTGCTTAAGAAGATAATCCAAAGCAATCACTTCGACGATGACAGTGATGTTTTTACCAGGAAAAATCGGTAATTTGATGTGGGGAAGATTAACTCCCAGGATAGGAATGTATTCGTGATCTAAGCCCGTACGCGTGTATTCCACATCATTCTTCCATTCCTGCAATTCCACAATGACTTCAACGCGTTTTTGAAAACGAATTGCCTGAATACCAAAGATGGAACGGACATCAATCAGTCCGAGACCACGAATTTCCATATAATTCCTTACGACATCCGAACCCGCACCCAACAAAATCCCTTCTCCTTTACGAGAGACCATAACCACGTCATCTGCGACAAGACGATGTCCTCGTTCAATGAGATCCAACGCTATTTCGCTCTTGCCGATACCTGAACGCCCTGTAATCAACACTCCAATGCCAAAGACATCCATAAAGGAACCGTGCAAAACAGTTTGAGGTGCAAAATGGTCGTCAAGAAAATCACTGAGGAAATAGACAAACTTTGTGGTTTCCAACGGCGTCGAGATAACTGATACATGATGCTCCGTTGCAATGGCAATAAGTTCGTCGTCGAGTTTGTTTTCGCTTGTAACAAAAATACAAGGTAAATCAAATTGAAAGATTGTCTGAAATGCTTTGATCCTTTCGTTAAAGGTCAAGTGATTGAGATAGCGCACTTCTGTATTACCAAAAATCTGCACGCGATCATAAGTGAATAACTCCACATATCCAGCAAGCGCTAATCCAGGCCTGTTAATATTTTTATCCGTAATCTCTCTTTCAAAACCAACATCACCATTGGATGTCTCTAATGTGAGCCGCTTCTTGAGGACTTCGAACAGAGCACCAACCGTAATATTATTATTCTGTGTTTCTTTCATATTTTCTAGCGCCATCGTCCCGTCTCCCGGGTTGGTTATTCTTTCTCACGTATTTTTCTTACACCTTTTTTGTCTTTTGTATGAAGTTTTTCTTTGTATTTTTTTAAACGAGTTTTTATTTTTGCAAGTGCTAAATCGATAGACTTTTCAAACTCTTCACTCTTGCCTACACCGGTGAGGACTGCACCATAGACGGTCAGAGATAATTCTGCGATCTTCACACTATTCCGCGCTTTTTCGAAGGAAAAAATAACTTCTGCTTTGATGATGCCATCATAGAAATGTGAAAGCTCTTCAATAGAGTTCTTTGCATACTCCGAGAGCGAGTCATGTGATTTGAAATGTCTTGAAGTGACTTTGATGTTCATCGCGAATCCTCCTTCTTGCTAAGTGTGCGTACTGAGAGATCGTTCTTCTTCAATCTACGCCTTTGGATGTGACTGCTCATAGACCTTTTTCATGCGCGCAGATGATACATGGGTATAGACCTGTGTGGTAGATAAACTTTCGTGTCCCAATAATTCTTTCACAGCACGTATATCTGCTCCACGATTAAGCAAGTGCGTTGCAAATGTATGACGCAGCACATGGGGACTCTTTTTCTCAATTTCCGAAACCGCTCCAATGTACTTCCGAACAATTCGACCGACTGCCTGAGGATACAATTTCCGACCTTTTCCGGTTACAAACAGAGAACGCTCGTTGTGTGTTCTATGCGCTTCCAATAACAAATCTCTTCTTGTGGCAAGGTATTCGTTGATTACTGATAATGCCTTTTTCCCCACAGGCACAAAACGCTCTTTGCGTCCTTTTCCCTTTACTTTGATCAGTCCTTCTTCCTGCTTGAGATCGTTCAACGTAAGATCAATTAATTCACTGAGGCGGATACCAGTACTGTAAAACAATTCCATAATTGCCAGATCTCTATTTTTATTTGGTCCGGTTTGATCTGAAGATAAAAGAAGTTTGCGCATCGACAGTTCATCCAAGAACACTGGCAATCTCTTTCCTACTTTTGGCGTGATGAGCACTAACGCTGGATTACCCTCTACAATTTTGTGTCTCCAAAGATACTTAAAAAACGAACGCAGTGATGCGATTTTTCTGGCAACACTCCTTCGACCAAAACCTTCATCGAGAAGAAATCCAATAAATGCTCTTAACGATTCCTTATGTACTTGATCAAAGGATTCTATCTTTTCATTCCGAAGAAATTGAACCAAACTCATCAAGTCTGTTTCGTACGAAAGGATTGTATGAGCAGAATAATTCCGTTCTGTTTCTAAATATTCGAGGTAACCTCTGACGATCTTCTCCATAGTCCTTTTCGTTCCGTTACCCTTGCATCTCTTACGCCGAAGCGGCGACTGAGAACTGATCCACTTCCTGCTTACATGCCGGACAGATCATGTAATCACCTTTTTTCTGAGAGTATTTCGCCACGATATATTCGTTACCGCAGGAGGTACATGCTTGAGCGACAGGTTTATCCCAAGAAGCAAAATCACAGTTGGGGTATTTCGAACATCCATAAAATGTTCGCTTGCCTTTCTTTGTCTTCCGCTCGATAAGATCGCCCTCTTTACATTTCGGACATTTGATACCCATAGAAATGGGTTTTGTATTCTTGCATGTCGGATAATTTGAACATCCAAGAAATGCCCCGAATCGTCCTCCTTTTACTACCATATCACCGCTACAGAGGTCACACTTCCCGCCTACAACATGTTGATGCTTCTCTGCGTCTTCGGCAAGCGGTTTAGTATTCTTGCATCCCGGATATCCTGTGCACGCCATGAATCTTCCGTTCCGTCCCCACTTTGTCACCATCGGCTTCCCGCACAACTCGCATATTTCTCCCGTCGTTTCCTGCATCGATTTCTTAATGGAGGACGCTAAACCGGAAGCTTTCTCTACGGCATTATGAAAGGGGCCATAAAAATCTTTCATGACATTTAAATACTCTCATTTACCAGAGGCAATCGTATCTAACTCCTCCTCCATTTTTGCAGTAAACTTTACATTGAATATTTCAGGGAAATGACTGACGAGTAATTTGTTTACCTGCATGCCAAGTTCAGAAGCGTACAGCTTCCGTTCTTTTTGTTCAACATATTTTCGATCAACCACTGTTGTAACAATCATTGCATAGGTACTCGGACGACCGATACCTAGTGATTCTAATTCCTTCACCAAACTGGCTTCCGAATATCGGCCTGGCGGTTTCGTGAAATGTTGCAGGGGAAGGAGTTCTGTAAGCTGAGCTGATTGACCTTTCGCTAGATTCGCGGGAAGTTTTGACGTCGGATCTGCATCCTCTTGTTCTCCACCATTCTCTTCCACAATGTCATCATACACCTGAAGGAACCCGCGAAATGTCGGAAGTTGATCGCTTGCCCGAAAAAGATAATCTCCACCCGTTACTTCCACGGTGATTTGTTCAAATTCTGCCGGTTCCATCTGGCAGGCGATGAAACGGTTCCAGATGAGTTCGTACAATGCAAACATATCTTTATCGAGATACTTCTTCACGACTTTTGGGGTGAGTTTAACAGAGGTAGGCCGAATGGCTTCGTGCGCATCCTGTGACGATTTGCCCTTTTTGAAAAGACGCGGTTCTTTTGGCAGGTATTCTTTGCCATAATTGTTATAAATGTACTCTCGTATTTGTGCTACTGCTTCTTCACTCAAACGAGTCGAGTCGGTACGCATATAGGTGATGAGTCCTGTCAGTCCCTCTTCACCGATTTCCTGACCCTCATATAACTTCTGTGCCAACATCATTGTACGTTTAGAGGACATCCGAAGTCGCTTCGCCGCTTCCTGTTGCAATGTACTCGTAATAAATGGAGCCGGGGCGTTTCGCTTGACCGGTTTTCGAGAAACATTCGTAATTTCATATTGTTGTTTCCGGACGTCAGCGATATACCCGTTGGTCGTTGTTTCATCCGGCATTCGAGGATCATCACCTGCAACCTTAACAAGTTTTGCCAGAAATTTATCGTCACGCTGAGTTGTGAATTCTGCCGTCAACGACCAGTATTCTTCCGGCACAAACTTCAGAATGGATGCTTCCCGTTCGCAGATCAACCGCAGTGCTACTGACTGAACCCGCCCAGCCGATAGACCGTAATACATCGTCTTCCAAACGAACGGCGTTACTTTGTATCCTACAATCCGATCCATCGCACGCCGCGCTTGCTGAGACATCACCATATGTGCGTCGATCTTCTTTGGATGCGCCATGCCATCTTTGACACCTGTTTCAGTGATTTCATGAAACAGTACGCGTCGAATATGCTTATTGACATCTTTTATTTCATCGGCGATATGCGCAGCAATTGCCTCGCCTTCGCGGTCCGGATCAGTTGCGATAAATACTGCTTTTGCTTTCGCTGCTTTTTCTTTGATTCGTGCTACGATATCTTCTTTTCCTGCGATAGTTTCGTATACCACTGAAAAGTCGTTATCGATATCAACGCTCAATTTGCTTTTTGGAAGATTCTTGATGTGACCAACAGAAGCTTCAACAATATACTCTTTACCTAAATATTTGTTGATGGTTTTTGCTTTGGCTGGAGATTCTACAATAATAAGTGATTTTTCCATACTGCCTATTCTTCAGTGAATCGTATCATTCATACCAAGTGAAACCTGTCCATTGCTGGCTTCCATATCAAATAAATATCCAGCAACAAAGGATTTCATTTCCGGTAATCCTATGGTTGTAAATCCTGCCATCATAATTCGTTCGATGATGGTTTCAACATCAATATTGTTAAGAAGTCCAAGCTGCTGACATTGAATCAAATAACCGTATGCTTGCGATTCAACGACCATCTTCTCAGTATCATTCAACATGCGATGTGATGTACTGGCTCCGCTGGTAACATCTGTCATGGACTTTCCCAGAGAGAGACGTTCAAAGAGCCATGAAAATGCTGATGAAATTTCGCTTTGCGTATAACCATCACGCGTCAGCGACGATACATCCACGTCACTGAGACGTTTATTGGAACGCAATTCACTTACCAGATATAATATTATCTCCACAACCCGTTCTTGCATAACTCCTTACTTCCTTTTCTTTCTCTTCATCAATTCTAAATACATATCCTCCCGTTCATTCATCTTTTTCTTTCTGCGTAGCGTTGTGTCATCGTACCCAAGGAGATGAAGCGCACCGTGGATCAGCAGTCGACGCGACTCTTGAGTGTATGTCACACCATATTCATGGGCTTGTTTTCGCGCTGCATCCAAATTAATATAAATTTCCCCTTCTACGCCGCCATCTTCTCCAAGCGGGAAAGCAATTACATCAGTACCATAGTCGTGCTTGAGAAATTCCCGATTCATCTTTCTGATAGAACGGCTATGAGTAAAGACGATTGCGAGTGAAGGAAGTTCCTTCCCTTCTCCCTGATAGACAAGATACAACACACGGAGAACATCCCCGCTGGAAAACCGCAGATGAGGATGGTTGGTCGATATAAGAATCATTCGCTGCGTCATCTCCGTTTCTGACTCCTTCCCCGCACATGTTCCGATAGTTTCTTGTGAACTTGCGGTGGAAGAATCGATTCGGTCAATGACAATGCAATACCCGAGAGCATCACTTCGGGCCCCAGTTTTGTGAAATCACCGGATAAAATTTCTCGATCAACATTCGCGTAGAGCGAGCATCCGCCTTCGCGTTCAATAGTCAGGCCGGAAAGTTTTCCATCTGACTCTCCGACAAAAGTAATTTCTCCTAACATCTTACTGACAACATACCCCGTACAGAAATGCAACTGCAGATGCGCCGTGGAGGTATAGACCGAAATGAGACTTCCTTTTCGATTACCGATTTCGATATTGGAATAAATCTCTACTGCCAGTTTCCGTTGCTGTTTTTTATTTTCGATTTCAAAACGCATGCTGTTGCCAATACGCTTCGGCTTAACCTCCAGCACCTGTGCCAACTTTTGAAAATCTTTTTGTTTGAATTCGAATGTCATTCTTACTTGTCTCAAAGAGAATCTTTTAATTCATGTTCCTTTTTCCCTACAATTGCTCTCCGCATGTTCACGCCAACTGCTCTGCTACAAGCACTCAGAATACAAATAACCATCGCCAATATACATTCCGCCTCAGTGAATGTCAAGTTCAGATAGAAATTGTTGTATTCTCAACAGCGGCTTCACACTCGAATTTGTACCCCCGGCTTCTGATCTCCTTTTTACATTTTTTTAGAATATCATCCACTTTTTCGTCGCTATGATTCTGATCGTGATGAAAAATATATAATCGCCGCACATTCGCTTCCGCTGCCAATCGAAGCGAGAAGAGATAATCCGAGTGTCCCCAGCCAATGCGATCAATGTACTCTTCCGGCGTATAGGTCGTATCATGAATCAGCACATCCGCGCCCCGGCAAAAATCAAAGATACGTTGGTTGGGATCGCCGCTGCTATCACTCATAAATTTTTCTTTTACCTTCGGCTCGAAATTACTCATCGAAGCCGCGGACGCCCTATCAAACGGTTCGTTGTCGCTGATGTAAATGAGTGACTTTCCTTTATATTCCACGCGATACCCAAGCGAGAATCCAGGATGATTCACGTAGATCATCTTCACCAATGCATCATGCACTTTCATTTCGCCTTCTTCCCTGATTGGTACAAATTTGATCTTCGCCTTAAGATCATGAAGCTGTACCGGGAAATAGATTCGGTTCATTTGTTCCGAGATGATTTCATTCAGCGGTTTCTCGGCGCGATCTGTTCCAATAATTGTCAACTCGTTGCCGGGAATAAACGCCGGCTTGAAAAATGGAAATCCCTGAATGTGATCCCAGTGCGGGTGCGAAATGAATAGATGCGCTTTGACGGATTCTCCCTTGTTAATCAAATAATCACCGAAACTACGGATCCCTGTACCAGCATCGAAAATAATAAGCCGATCGTCATCCAGACGGAGTTCCAAACACGGGGTATTGCCGCCATAGCGAACAGTATGCTTTCCAGGAGTCGGAATAGAACCACGCACACCCCAAAATGTTAGTTTCATACCATGTCTCTTTGGTTATTCAAGATCGATAGTTATCACGATAGCGAACATAGTTCGCAGCCGACCGGTGTAAAAATTGTTTTTCTTCTTCTGTAAGTGGTCGTTTAATTTTTGCCGGAACTCCGGCAACAAGCATTCCTTCCGGAACATGAAATCCTTCCAGCACCATCGCCCCTGCAGCTACAATAGAATTTCTGCAAATGCGAACACCATCCAGCACAATCGCTCCCATCCCGATCAAACAACAATCGTCAACAGTGCACCCATGGAGAACAGCGCTGTGTCCAATAGTCACCTCCGAGCCGATATGAAGCGGTGCAGTCTTCGTCGTCACGTGCAAAACCGAATTATCCTGAACATTCGTACATGCACCGATACGAATGTAATTTACATCACCGCGAACAACTGTATTAAACCAGATACTGCTCTTTTCTTCAATCTCCACGTCACCGATGATCCTTGCACCCTCAGCAACAAATACCGAAGGATGTAGACGCGGTATTTGCCCCCGATATGGAATTAAACCGTTCAATTGTTTGTCATTGCTTTTGGCGGTATCCAATCGCCGCGTTTCCACTTCCTTAATTCCACGCGAACGCTTCCTAAAACCACTTTCATTCGTGCGGTAATAGGAATACCAGCAAGATCGTTGCTAAAGATTCCTTCAAAGGCACCGGTCAAACCGAATACTCCGACAAAATCTGCGCGCCCGTCCAGCTTGACAACATCTATCGGATAATCAACCGCATCAATCTCTTCTTCTAAGTTTTCAACGCTTAAATTTATTTTTGTTGTCACTTCGTTTGTATCGACGAAGGTTGGAATACTCTTCTGTCTTCTCTCTAGTACATGTTCTCGTGCGCAATAGAACAGTGATAACCCATCCTGACATTCTTGTGTAATAGCAACGGTGCCTGTACCGTTTTGTTTCCGTTCACCTGATGGTAATTTTTCT
The DNA here is from genome assembly GCA_003142575.1 of Ignavibacteriota bacterium. Lineage (GTDB taxonomy): Bacteria > Bacteroidota > Ignavibacteria > UBA10030 > UBA10030 > Fen-1298. The sequence goes on along the minus strand of PLMS01000111.1, from coordinate 25,804 downwards.
CCCCATTCGAAGTACATCTTGTTTTTCTTGTAATCGAATCTCATCTTCCGATAGGTCACTTTTTTGCTCGTGCTATCTTCGCTCACCCATCCGTAGGAAAATGCATCCTGATCAATTTCACTATAGAAGCGGACATGCAGCTCAGCCAACCAATTGAGTGATGGATTCGAATCAATGAACGCAGAGGCATGGTACACTGTCCTTCCATTTCGTTCTTCTTTATCTGTTACTCTGAAAACTATTTTCCCGATAGTGAAGAACGAATAGTGAACACTATACTCCAATTCTTCTCCCACTTGAAGCATCCTCTTTATCGGAGGCGTTGTCGACTCATCAGGATTGACGGAAGAGTCCTGGTCTTGCTTTGAGAAGCAAAAAATAGTTTGTGAAACTATGAGTAAAGCAATGGCACTACCACTCAGAACCCGCAGCGATTTCATTCTAATCAAATTATCCCTTATTCTAGTTTAGCAATTTTCTCTGCTTCCGGGAAGAGAGTTAATGCTTTTTGTATTTGATTATCGACGCCTACCAAAATACCAATAGATCCCTCGAACCCAAAAATCATTTGCGCGATTTCCGCTTTGAGTCGTGCTTTCAAGAAATCGATATCTTTCAAATATTCTTTCTCATCGATTTTAATTTCTTTGCTTACAACAAAACTGCGAAACTCATTCATGAATTCTTTCGAAACGATATATTTCAATTTGTACTCTTCATAGTGTTTATCATACTTTTTTCTCAAATCGAACCCCGGACCTTCCATATAATTCTTGATAAAGTCATAGAAAAGGTTCTTCCGAAATATCGTTAAGATCAATCCTGTTGCTTTTTCAGATTTTACAACATAATCCGGCGTAATGCCTCCACCACCGAGGACAGTTCGTCCGCTATTTGTTTTAAAAATGGGAATAGTCGAATCAGGCTTCGCATCATGTTTGTGCTCGAGATTATCTCCCTCTTGCTCATCCCGTTGAAAAGCTTCCATTTGATATTCGTCTTTGTCTTTTCCTTCATAGGACCGCTGGATCAGACGCCCGCTCGGTGTATAATACCGTGCAACCGTGAGCCGGAATGCCGAACCATCCTGTAACGGCCACTGCCTCTGAACTAATCCCTTACCAAACGATGTCTCACCGACGATTAAACCACGATCCCAATCTTGAATCGCACCTGCTACTATTTCACTCGCGCTTGCAGAGGCATTGTTGATAAGAATAATCAGCGGAAGTTTCTCATAGAGATCGCCTGTTTTCGCAGAGTATGTTTCTTCAAACTCGGGTTTCCGAGCTTTTGTGTAGACTATTCGGTGCGGGTTTTCGGTTGTTCCTCCGTCAAGGAATTGATCGACCATACGAACAGCTTCTTCTAAATACCCGCCGCCGTTGCCCCGTAAATCAAGGATGAGCTTTTTCATTCCATCTTCGTGGAGCTTTTGAAGCGCTTTTTCCATTTCTGTGTGTGTTGTCTCTTTGAATTGATTCACGAGAATATAGCCTACTTCCTTATCCAGCATAAATGCAGCATCGATACTCGTGATCGATATCTCATCACGGATAATAACGAACTCAAGAATTTCCTTCACACTCGGGCGGACAATGGAAATCTTTACTCTTGTGCCTTTTGGTCCACGAAGAGTGTGCATCACTTGTAGATCTGTCCATTTAATAGACGACGAGTCGTTGATCTTTACGATACGATCATTTGAAATAACACCCATGCGCGCCGATGGTCCGCCGCCGATAGGCTCAATCACGGTAATCGTGTCGTTCAGAATGCGGAAAGAAATTCCCACTCCTTCAAATTTTCCCTTGAAATCTTCCACTACTTTTTCATATTGTTTTGGGGGAATATAGACTGAATGCGGATCGAGTGTATTCAGCATTCCAACAATCGCTGCATCGGTCAGTTTTCCCGTATCAACATCTTCTACGTATGCCTTGTCTGTAGCACTGAGAACATCTCCAAACTTTTTAATCTGTGTGTAGATGTTGTCAGCAGAAATCAGTTTGTCGATTCCCATGCCGGCAAAAATACCGACAACAACCAATGCCGCGACAGTAGCCAAAGAAAATCTTTTCTTCATCACTTTTTCCTTTAGAATTATCAATTCATTTTCAATATAGTTCCATTGATTCAAAACTATACTTTCTATCACTTTGTAGAACAAGGTACGTGAAATCGATGGAAAATCAAACAACAACCATCACAGCCTTTTTTAAATACGGATATTCATTGTGAGAGTTGCTGTATTATTCAAGTCACTTTTACAGCTCATCTTTTCTTAACGCTCTTCGGATTTCATTTGCGGGAAGAAGATAACATCCCTGATCGAATCTTGATTCGTCAACAACATAGTAAGCCGATCGATACCGATACCCAAGCCCGTTGTCGGCGGCATGCCATATTCAAGAGCGCGAAGGAAATCTTCATCAAGCACTTGCGCTTCTTCATCACCACGATCAAGGAGTTTCATCTGCTCTTCAAATCTTGATCGCTGATCAAGCGGATCGTTCAATTCAGAAAACGCATTGCATAATTCCTTCCCGTTCACAATTGCCTCGAAGCGCTCAACTAATCCCGGCTCCATGCGGTGCTTCTTTGCCAGCGGTGACATCTCAAGCGGATAGTCCGTGATAAATGTCGGTTGGATTAAATGCGGCTCCACTTCTTCACCGAAGATTTCATCAATGATCCCGCCTGCACCTATTTTCGGATCCACTTCGATGTGCAATTCTTTCGCGATCTTTCGCAACTCATCTTCCGCTTTGCCCCTGAGATCTTTGCCGGTCTTTTCCTTGACAGCATCAAACATCGTTATTCTTTTCCAAGGCGGCGTGAAATCAATTTCATGATTTCCTACTTTCGCAATCGTCGTTCCGTTGATCGCCATTGCTGCCGTTGAAACAAGTTCTTCCACCAAATTCATCATCCAGCGATAATCTTTGTAGGCAACGTAGAGTTCCATCATCGTAAACTCCGGATTGTGCGTCCGATCCATGCCTTCATTGCGAAAATCTTTGGAAATTTCATACACACCATCATAGCCGCCGACAATGAGGCGTTTAAGATATAACTCATCTGCAATACGCATATAAAGCTTGACATCGAGTGCGTTATGATGAGTAACAAATGGCCGAGCAGATGCGCCTCCGTAGATCGGCTGTAAGACAGGCGTTTCTACTTCAAGATACCCGCGCTCATCTAAAAACCTGCGAAGAGTACTGATGATCTTTGCTCGTTTTACAAACACGTGCCGTACATTCTGATTGACTGCAAGATCGAGATACCGTTGGCGGTAACGTAACTCCTTGTCCGAAAACGGGTCATAGACAGTTTTATTCCCTTGTTCATCAATTTTTTCTTTAGCGATAGGCAAAGGCCGAAGAGATTTTGATAAAAGGATAAGTTCCGATGCATGAATCGATACTTCTCCCATCTTCGTTCGAAAAACAAATCCCTTGACACCAACGATGTCACCGATATCCATCAACTTTAAAGCATCGTACACTGTGCCAAGATCGTCTCGTTTCAAATACGCCTGTATTCTCCCCTGCGAATCTTGAATGTGGCAGAATGATGCTTTCCCCATCCTGCGGATGGACATAATCCGCCCTGCTATTGCTACCGTGCGCTGGGGAGCATCATCACGAAATTGTTCGATAATTTGAACAGAGAACGCATCTCTGGCAAATTCATATGGGTATGGATTGATGCCGAGCTGAGTCAATTGGTCTAATTCCTCCCGACGACGAAGCATCAGCACATTCAAGTCTTCAGGTTCGTGTTCAGTCGATTGAGTTTTCTTTCCGTCAGTCATTATTCTTCCAAATTTCAGATTAATTGAAGAGTCTTGTAAAATTTTTGTTACGATAAAAGGTTAAGTCTATCAGGATTACACCTGCCGTAGAGTGCAGTGAGCTCATAGAGTCGATTCGCCGAATCAGTTCCGACTTGATCCCAAGTGAAACGCCATTCCCAATTCCCTTCGATTGTGCCTGGGATATTCATTCGCCCTTCACTGCCAAGTCCAATGACATCTTGATACGGAATAATTGCTATTTCTGCCACTGATTCCAAAGCAAGCTTTATAAAATCCCATTGAATTTCTTTCCCATCCGTTTTACAATATCTCCGGACAAAATCGCGTTCATGATTCGATGATTTTTCATACCACCCGCGTGTCGTATCATTGTCATGTGTACCGGTGTAAACAACACAATTTGGTTCGTAGCGATGAGGAAGATAAGCATTCTCGGGTCCGCTGTTGAATGCAAATTGGAGTACTTTCATACCTGGAAATTCCAATTTCTCACGCAGCGCATGCACTTCCATTGTAATAATTCCTAGATCCTCAGCAATGATAGGCAATGTACCTAGTTTTCGTTGAACATTCTTAAAGAATTCCTCACCCGGCCCTTTCACCCATCTACCTTTTACTGCAGTCTCTTCTTCTTCGGGAATCTCCCAATATGATTCAAAACCCCGAAAATGGTCGATGCGAACAACATCAAACAACGCAAAGGTCTTTCTGAAACGTTCGATCCACCATCGATATTTGGTTTCCTTTATAACATCCCATCGATACAGTGGATTTCCCCATCGTTGCCCTGTTTTGCTAAAGTAATCCGGAGGAACTCCGGCAACAACCGTAGGCATTCCATCTTTATCCAAATGAAATTCCTTAGGATGTGCCCAAACATCTGCACTATGATAAGCGACAAAAATGGGAATGTCTCCAACAAGTATTACATTTCTATCATTTGCATATTTCTTTAATAAACTCCATTGTCGAGCGAAACACCACTGTGTGAACTTGTGGAAAGCAACGCTATCGTGCAATTCTTCAGAGGCTTTCTTGAGTGCATTTGGCTCTCGATGCGCCAGATCGGTATTCCAGGAAGACCATTCCTGCTCGCCATACTTATGATTGAGCGCTTGAAAGAGTGCATAATCCTCCAGCCATGACTTTTCAGCCGCACAATACAGAGTATACTGTTTTAAATCTTCTGAAGTTCCGTGTTTAAAAAATTGCTCTGATGCCTTCGCAATTATCCTCATTCTGAAGGCTGTAACTTCTGAATAATCAACTCGATAAGCTGAAAGACCTTGAGTGATACAAAGGTCTTCTTGAGTCAGCCAGCCATGAGAAACAAGTTCCTGCAGATCAATAAGTAACGGGCTTCCTGCAAAAGCGGAATGTGACATATACGGAGAGTTTGCCAAACCTGCCGGGCCAAGTGGGAGCATTTGCCAGAGAGATTGACCTGCTGCAACTAACCAATCAACAAAATGGTAAGCTGGTGCACCAAGGTCCCCTGAGCCAAATTGTCCGGGTAAAGATGTAGGATGGAGTAGAATACCACTGCTACGAGGAAATCTCATCGATCTCTTTTCTGCTTATTGCACCGGTGAGTTTTTTGAGGTTGTTGACCTCGCTTCGGGTTAAATATCTCGAACTTCCGCGCGGAAGCCCAAGCGGTGTGAGCCCTGCAAAAGAAACGCGGTCAAGCTGACGTACATCGTGCCCGATGACCTCGAACATTCTCCGCACTTCACGATTTCGCCCTTCCCGAAGCGTGAGCAGCACTTTCTTTCGTTTGGAGCCCTCAATCATTTCTGCAATACTTGCCTTTGCCGGACCATCTTCAAGACGAACACCTTTCCGAAGCTTTTTCAAATCCTCATCGGTCACTTGACGATCGAGCGTTACACGGTACATTTTTTCAATTTCAAACTTCGGATGGATCAATGCATTTGCCAGATCCCCGTCATTCGTGAAAAGTAATACACCTGTCGTATTCCTATCTAATCGGCCGATCGGAAAAATACGCTCCTTCACGCGAACATATTTCATGACAGTCGTACGACCTTTTTCATCGCTCATCGTTGTGATGGTATCTTTCGGTTTGTTCAGAAGAATATAGACAAGCTTCTCTTCGAGATTCACCAACTCTCCGTTCATTGAAATCTTGTCTTTACCAACATGCACTTGAACGCCCAATTTTTGCACAACGCGCCCGTTCACTTTTACTGCACCGGAAAGAATCAAATCATCATTCTTTCTTCTGGAACCAACACCTGCCATGGCGAGGTAACGGTTCAGACGAACAGTTTCTTTATGAAGCCCTGGATTTTTTCTTTCCATACCTTCCAACGTTTTGGTTGTTGAATATTTTCTTCCGCTGCTGCGTTTACTTCTGCGAGTCCAACCGCATTCTCGGTCTTGACTTTTATTCTATCTACTTCGATTGCCTGTTCCGGTATAGCATCTACTTCCATTTCACTCTGAGAGATTTCGGCAATCGGCTTAACCACCAATTCGTCCGGCACTTGAATAGAATTTTCTTGTACATCAACTTCTTCCTGAATGTTTTCCTTGGACGAAATGAACGGCAATTCCCCTTTGGGCTCTTCCTCGTGAACAGACGGAGGAAGTAATTGTTCTACCGGCGGCACATCTTCCGAATTGAATATGATCGTCTCCTGCCCTGCTTCTTCTAAAAGCTTACGATCCACAACCGGCACAATTCTGATATCGCGTGTCTTTTTGCTCTGAATGATTTCAACATCTTTCTCTTCAAGGCCTGATTTCTTCTTTGGAATATGCGGTAAGCGCGACTTGAAGTCTTCCTGCTCCTTCTTCATGAGCTCGGCGCCTTCTTGAGCTTCCAACATTCTGCGCTCTGTCTCGAACTGGCTTTCACCAAGAATTTCTTCAATCTCTCTCGGACGCGGGAGATCGGTGATATCGTTCAATCCAAAGTGTTTTAGGAATTCCTTCGTTGTGCCATAGAGAAGCGGACGCCCGACACTTTCCGCACGTCCTGTTACGGTAAGCAATTCTTTCTCTAACAAAGTCTTGAGCACATAATCGCAATTCACGCCGCGGATTTTCTCTATCTCCGCCTTCGTGACAGGCTGTTTGTAAGCTACAATTGCAAGTGTTTCCACACCGGATTGTGAAAGCTTTCGCCGTCCCTGTTCCTTATAGAGTTTCCCAAGCCATTCTGCATAGTCAGATAATGTTGCGAATTGATATCCGCCTGCAATTTGCACAATGCGATACGGCCGATCGCTTTTTTCGTACTCTAAGTTCAGATCTGTTACACTTTGCCTAATGGTCTCCGGTTCAATTTGCTTTGATCCATTATTTCGCGCATCATCACCTTGATAGATCGCACGAATCTGGTTGATCGAAAGTGGTTCCTGTGCTGCAAAGATGAGCGCTTCCACCAACGCCTTCAGCGTTGTCGGAATTTTCAGTTCTGCTTTTTCTATCGTTGTTTGTTCTTGCATCAACTTACATTTCTCATGATCGAAAGTTCACCAAACGGCTGCAACTGGCGGATAATGAGTTTTTTTGAGCGAATGACTTCAAGCAAGGCAAGAAATGTTACGATAATGCGAATTCTATCTGCAAAATCTTTCACCATTTCATAGAATGTTGCCTCTGACCGCCGTGAGAAGAAATCTTCAATATAAATAATCTGTTCTTCTACAGTGACATTAATTTTCTCAATTTCGTGAATAAACTTCTTTGGCATCCGGTCCATCGCAAATTTAAATGATGCGAGGAGATCGAAGAATGTCACATCACGAATCAAATCTTCGCCGGTCTCTTCTTCTACCACATGTTCATCGGCAGAATGATACCCGCGGTAACATACTTTCATTTGTTCATCTTCACGCCTCTTCATCTCCAAAGACATTTCTTTGAAGCGCTTGTATTCCACCAACCGTTGTACCAAAAAAGCGCGGGGGTCTGTTTCTTCTTCTTCGCCCGGTTCCGGTGGAAGAAGTAATCTGACCTTAATTTGCATCAGTTCAGCCGCCATGACTAAAAATTCACCTGCAATTTCTAAATCGAGCTGCTGCATGTAATGGAGATATTCCAAAAATTCCTTCGTGATTCGAGCAATCGGAATGTCGTAGATATCCAATTCATCCCGCTTGATGAAGAAAAGCAAAAGATCCAGCGGACCTTCAAAGTCAAGGAGTTTAATCGTATACATAGTTACCCGAGCTTCATTGCTTCATGAACTTCAGCCATTGTCTGTTTCGCGATTGCTTTGGCTCGCTGTTCACCGTCTGCAAGAATATTTTTTACTGTATCCATATGCGATTCATAATAGGCGCGCTTTTCACGGTTTGGTGCAAGCGTGTCGATAATTTTTTTTGCACAGTTCATCTTGCAATCCACGCATCCGAGTTTTCCACTTTCACAATTGGCGCGAATCTCCGGCACTTCTATCGGATTAAATTTATTGTGGTACGCAAACACCAAGCACACATCCGGATGTCCCGGATCGCCTTTTCGTATTTTCTGCGGATCCGTGACTGCGGTTTTCAATTTCTTTGTGATTGCTTCCGGTACATCTGACAGCAATATTGTATTGCCAATTGATTTGCTCATTCGTTTACCATCGAGCCCGGGTAAACGTGCAAACTTTGTGATCTTCCCCTCTGGTTCTGGAAATACTGGTGCGTATTGGGCATTGAAACGCCTTGCAATCTCGCGTGTAATTTCGATATGCGGTAATTGGTCTTCACCTACAGGAACAATATCGCCTTTGTAGAGCAAAATATCCGCAGCTTGCAACACCGGATACCCAAGATGTCCATAGACTACGCTGTCCATCTCGAGATCGCGAATTTGTTCCTTGAGAGTCGGGTTTCTTTCAAGACGTGCCGTTGTGATGAGCATTGAGAAAAGCAAATGTAATTCAGCATGTTCTTTGATCTGTGATTGTCTGAACATCGGACTTTGCTCAGGTTCAAGTCCGGCGGCAAGCCAATCGATGAGCATATCGATGGAATTATTGTATATATCAGAAGTATCTGGATTTGTTGTCAGCGCATGATAATCGGCGATGAGATGATAATTTTGGTATTCACCCTGCATTGCAACCCAATTTTCGAGAGCGCCTGTAAGGTGGCCAAGATGCAGTTTGCCTGTAGGGCGCATTCCGCTCAGGATAATTTTTTTCTTCTGACTCAAAAGAACAATAGACTCCTTTGTAAAACAGTTTATAGGAATCAGTTTATAGTTTTCAGAATATACGAACTGCCAACTGGATACTGATTACTGAATACTCATTTCAATTCATAAACAAATACGGCTTCCAATGGTCATCCACAGTGCCGACGAAATGACGGATAAACATTACGTGGTTTGGACGAATCGGTCTGCGGAGAAGAGTCATCTCTGCTTCATGCAAAGTTCTGTCTCCTTTTTTGTTGTTACAAGAGACACACGCTGCTACCAGATTTTCCCACGAATCTGGACCACCCTTTGCTCTTGGGATGATATGATCCACGGTGAGCATGGTGTCAGTTCTCCCGCAATATTGACAACTATGTCCATCGCGGCGCAAAATATTCTTACGTGAGAGGACAATCTTCTTATAAGGGACGCGGACAAAAACACAGAGGCGAACTATACTTGGATAGGGCATTGTCAAATAGACAGAATGCAATTTTCTCCCATCGCACGCCGCAATCAATTCAGCTTTTCCTAAATACAAGAGGATGACAGCTTTCTTGACATTACAGATGCTTAATGGCTCATAATTATGATTGAGCACCAATACTTTTCGGCTTAATTTTGTGCTTGTACCGATGGTTTCTGCAAATATACTGAAGACCTATACACCTCCTTTTGAACAATTGAGCTATTAGCTCATATCTTTTTTGATGTATATCGTTCTTTCCATTGAAAATATAGCATATTCCACAGCCAGAGTCAAGATTAGAAAGGAGTAGAACGACTGAAAACTGACCCAGCCGATGATTTCTCTATTTTTGTTTTTGACAACCCATAAAGGATGTTTGTTGGGAGTGTATTCACGAAACCATCGTATTCTGCTTTCCGCTGAGACAGGTTCTGTGTCGGCAGTTCCAGCCCTGTCTGCACTGATGGTATTTTTCTTTTTATACGAAACACTCTCACCGACGGGCACTTATGAAATGATTATCACGCTCATCGCCAACTGTGTGGATCTTATTTTGCGAATGGCTCTATTATGACTGGATATTGTCGGAGTCTGCGCCGCGGCGGTTAGAGTTGGGATTCTCTTTCTTCGGTAAATCTGTCGGGAGATGTTGAGATAAAATCGCTCCGCGTTTATCTTTGATTTTTGACAGATAGCCTCCATACAGCTTTTCTGCACATGCCGGACAAACACCATGACTGAATGTAGCTTCCGAGTGTTCATTGATATACTCTTCCAACTGGTTCCAGTACCCCTTATCATCACGTATTTTCTTGCAGCTTGCACAAATTGGAATGAGACCATTGAGTACTTTGATCTTCGACATTGCTTCTTCAACATTTACTTTCAGTATTTTTTCCCGCACTATGAGGCGCCACACGCGAAGTCGATGCATACCAAGACCCGATAGGATAGCCACAATTACCATAAGGCCACGAAACCAATTCGTTTGATAGAAAAAAGCAGCAATATCCAGTTTTAGGGCTGCACCATTCCAATTCCAAACACCATCGTTATTGCAGGCAACGACCTTGAAAGTATAGTTTCCATGAGGAATATGAGTGTAAGATGCCACGCGTCGTGTGCCGGCATCAATCCAATCTTTGTCATAACCAGCAAGCATATATTTGAAGCTTATCAGCTGGGGTGCTGCATAACTCAGCGCCGTATAGTGAAACTCTAGCTCGCCTTGCCCCGGTCCTACTTGTATTAAACTATCAATAGCTACTTCCTCGTTGTTGACAAAAGCGTGCTCTATAAACACTGGCGGAAGAATTTTGTTCTGCTCTAGTTTTGAAGGATCAACAATGGCAACACCCTTCATTGTTGGGATCCATAATTTCCCATCTCGTGTCCGTATTCCTGCAGGCTGGCAACTACCATTGCACTTAGCGTTTCTTAATCCGTCGGCTCTTCCAAAAACTGTGCAGTGGATTGTCTGGATTTTTCCATCAGCATAATCATTCAGGTCTTTCTCGTTGACACGGTAAATCCCTCGGTTGCACGTCAACCAAAAATATTTTTGCTTATCTTCAATAATCTGAAATACGGTATTGTCATACATTCCGTCTTTTGTGGTAAACACAGTGAAACGACCATCCTTTAATCTGTTCAGACCGCCACCATATGTCCCTATCCAAATGACCTTGTTTTCATCTTCGAAGATAGTATAAACAATGTTGTACGAAAGACCATTTTCTATAGTATAATTTGTGAACTTCCCATTTTTAAACCTATTCAATCCATCGTTCGTACAAATCCAGATACTTCCATCGTTTGCCTCTAAAATATTTCGTACTTCATTATTCGTCAAACCATTGTTTGTCGTGTAGGTAGTGAATTTTCCATTTTTGAAAGCAGAGAGACCGCCGCCATAGGTCCCTACCCAGAGAGTGTTATCTTTTGCCATAGAGAGGCCAAATATTACGTAATTGGGGAGTCCGTCTTCCATGGTATAGACGGTCAATTTGCCATCCTTGAGTCGGCAGAGACCACCACCATAAGTCCCGATCCATAAAGAACCATCAGGACCTTCACAGATGGCACGAGATCCTCTATTAGCAATATAAGGTATTGATAGATGTGCTATTAATAATCCATTTTTAAAGCGTGTCATCCCGCGGCTTTCAGTTCCAACCCATACAGAACCGTCGCGTGTTTCATAGATAGCGCGCGTATTATCTTGACTGAGTCCTTCCTTTTCACCAAATACTGTAAACTTCCCATCATGGAGACAATGCAGTCCGACGCTATAAGTCCCGATCCATAGATTCCCTTCTTTGTCTTCCAAAACGGTATAGATATATTCATCCAAGCCATCTTTAGCAGAATAAGAGGAGAAATGAGTTCCCCGCATGCGGTTGATACCTCCTCCTGCTGTCCCAATCCATAGGCTACCGTCACGGTCTTTGAGAATACTAGTAATCCAATTTCTTGTTAAGCCATCTCTTGTAGTAAATGTGTTCCATTTCCCATTCTTGAATTTGCAAAGTCCAGTGACTGTGCCAACCCAGAGAACATTATCAGCATCGATATACAGGGAGGGCGCGCCTGAATTGGCGAAGCCATCAGTTGCCCTGTAGTTGGTAAAGATTCCATGAGAATACTTGATCAGACCTCCAGTTGTACCAAGATATATAGTTTCATCTTTTCCGCCTTTTATGCTCATTATATAATTATGGGCTGCTCCGTCTTTCATAGTAAAATTTTTAAAGGTGCCGCTTTTCCATACACTGAGACCGTTATTTGTAGCAATCCAAAGATTTTGTTGTGCATCTTCATAGAGATCGTTCACGCTATTATTTGCAAGGCCATTTGTTTTTGTATATGTAATGAAAGTACCATGAACCAAATGTACAAGGCCACCTTGCGTTCCTGCCCATATGCTTCCATCTGCGGTCTGAAGAAGAGATTTAAAATTATTATTATCAATCCCATGCACATTTGCTTTGTCGAAGACAGTAAATTTTATGCCGTCAAATTTTGCTAAGCCTTCTTGCGTGCCAAACCAGAGATATCCATCTCGAGTTTGAAGGATACATTGTACCGCGTTTTGTGGTAATCCGTCGTCAGTCTGCCAATTGCTGTGCATGTACTGAGAAATAGCTTTCTGAGGGTTAAGGGCAAAGGAAGATGGAGTTACAGCAAGTTGGACAAGTAGTAACCCGACAAGAATGTTCCATGCAATCTTTTTCACCTCTATAGTACTACAACTCTGAGAGTTTATCATACGAACATCCTCATTCATTTTACATCTTTCATATCGAGATCCGTTTTATAGAGTGCAATATATATGTTGTCTTAACCTGAAATTCAATTTTTTTCTTGCCTTTACCTTGACACTGCGTACTATTTTCTTCGATCTTTCATGGACATATATTTTTATGAAATAAAACTGACTAGAAATTACTTAGGAACTTTCATCTAATACTTTCCGGATTATCTGTAGAATTTCATCAATCATATAAGGTTTCTGAATAAAACCATGAGCTCCAGCTTTCAGAAGTTCAGATTTAACATTCGGATCAAAAAAACCGCTCGCAAAAATTACTTTTACATTCGAATTTATCTCTTTGAGTCTTTTAAATTCCTCCATACCACTAATTCCCGGAAGACCAAGATCAGTGATAACAAGAGCAATTTCCTGTTTATGTTGTGAGTACCTATCGATCCCTTCAAGACCGTCTTTTGCCATATGGACAGTATATCCTTTGGATTCGAGAAATGGACATACGGTATCTCTCAGGAGTTCTTCATCCTCAACAAACAAAATGGTCTCTGTACCGCCAACCGAAAAAGATTTGTCCGATGTTTGCACATCCATAATTTTATCACCAAGAGTTGAAATCGGGAAATAAAGGTGAAAAGTAGTCCCATTGCCTGGTTTGCTTTCTACACTAACGAAACCTTGATGTGCTTGCATAACACCGTAGACAACAGACAATCCCATCCCCGTTCCTTTTCCTGATGGCTTTGTTGTGAAAAACGGATCAAATATCCTTTGTCGAGTTGCCTCATCCATTCCTTCGCCAGTATCACTCACATCGATACTCACATACGAATCTTGATCAGCGGAAGAAAATTGTGTTCGTACATAATCTTTAAGATGTTTCTCTACTTTAATTGAAATTGTTCCGCCATCGGGCATGGCATCCCTCGCATTGACACAAAGGTTCAATAATGCCTGATGAATCTGTATGCGATCGGCAGAGATGTATGGAATGTTCTTATCAAAAGTCTCTGTAAAGATGATGAGCTTGGAAAAGGTTTGTTTGAGCATCGACAGAATTTCGTGCACGAGTTCCGTAACATCTATCGGCTCGAATGAAATTTCGGTCTTTCGTGCGAATGTCAAAATTTGACGTACCAGCGCTGCTCCGCGCTGAATTGTTTGCGTGACAGCCGATAGACTCTCGGTAAATTTCTGATCATCTGACCTTTGTTTACTCAGCAACGAAGTGTACCCGAGCATAATGCCGAGAATATTATTGAAGTCGTGCGCAATACCGCCGGCAAGCGTGCCGATACTCTGCATCTTTTGTGACTGGAGCAGCTCTTGTTGGAGTTTTTTTTGCTCGGTAATGTCTCGACTAATGCCGACAAGACCAACGATCTTTCCTTGTTCATCTCGCAAAGGCAGCTTGGATGTAAGCATCCAATGTTTTTTCCCTTCCTTATCGAGAAAGAATTCCTCCTTATTGATGAGCGGTTTATTAGTCTGAATGACTGACTGATCCTCATTATGGAAATCTGTTGCTATGTCTTTTGGGAAAAAATCAAAATTAGTTTTTCCTAAAACTTCTGCTTCTGACTGTGCTCCCATATTATGAAAATCTGTGATATTCGCTATAGTTATACGGCAATCAGTATCTTTAACATAGATACCATCTGGAATATGATCAATCAATATCCGGAATAAATTGCGTTCTTCTGCCAGCGCTTCCTCTACCGCTCGGCGTTCAAGGACGTGCTGTTCCAGTTGTTTTTCTCTCTTTACAAATTGCTGCATACGCCAGCGATATATACCAAATCCGATGCCAATCATAGCCACCAGCATAAGACCATAGAACCACAATGTTTGGTAGAAGTGCGGTTTAAGTTCGAAAGCAAAACTTGCTCCGGTTTCATTCCACACACCATCGCTATTGCACGCCGTGACACGAAAGACGTATTCCCCTGGCGGTAAGTTCGTATAAAACGCTTCGTTACGTGTTCCCACCGATCTCCATTCCTTATCAAACCCTTCCAACTTATAACGGAAATTTACTTTCTGCGGTGTAGTAAAACTCAATCCTCCATAGTGGAATTCTACCTGTCCATAACCGGGCATGAAATGACCGTACTCATATGGAGAATAATCCACTCTATCCATCACCACACGTTCAATCACTATGGGTGGTGGAAGATTGCTTTTCTGTAATTGCTTTGGATCTACAACGACAATACCTCCGGCAGTGGAAAACCAGAGACGACCGTCGGAAGTCTTACACGCAGTTGATTGCCCATTACTGGAACAAACATCATTCAACATGCCATCAGAATATGTGTATGCTGTATGTTGAATACGATCGATTTTACCATCCGCAAAATCGTTGAGAATTTGTTTACTGACACGACTGATACCATTGATATGGCTCATCCAAAGATATCCAAGATCATCTTCAAGGATTTCATATACTGCATCATTATAGAGACCATGTTTGCGGGTGAATCGAGTAAATTTGCCATCCTTCACTCGTACAAGCCCGCCGCCATAACTTCCCATCCAAAGAGTGTGTTCGCGGTCTTCCATCATACCATAGATGGGTTCAACCGGCAATCCATCTTTTTGTGTATATGTTGTTACAGATCCATTTTGCCATCGCATGACCGCCTCATTCCCTCCAACCCACATGGCGCCGCTGTAGTCAACGAGAATAGACCGGATCACATTCATCGGTAATCCTTTATCCCGATAATTCACAAATCTTCCATTTTCCAGTCGATGAATTCCACCGTTGAGCGTTCCTACCCATAAATATCCCTGGTGATCTTCTCCAATTGCGCGAATGTAGACATCTGTCAATCCATCCTTCGCAGTATATGCATGGAAAATACCATTACGAAATTCTGTGAGACCTATTTCCGTACCAATCCATATGGTACCATGAGAATCCTCAAAAAATGAACGAACATTATTACTCGGAAGAATATTCTTTATGTTACAGACCATGAACTTCTTCCCGTCGAAACGTACTACGCCAGCACAACCGATCCACATCTCGCCATTATGTGCTTGCATGATAGACCCGGTACCAACATCAGGCAATCCTTCATGAACAGTGTAATTGAGAAACTTCCCCTTCCAGAATTGATCCAATCCGGTATTATAGTTGCCGACCCATAAAGTCCCTTCACGATCTTCCAATATGGAAACTACTACATCACCCGAGAGACCATCGGAAGAACGAAATGGCGTGAAGACACCATGATCAAACTGGCAAATACCACCTCCTTCGGTTCCAATCCACAACTCTCTTGAACGATCTTCATAGATTGTCCGAATCCTATTATTAGAAAGTCCGTCATCTGTTGTAAATGTGTGAAGTGAACCTTTCCTCCACCTGACGAGACCTCCCGACGTACCAATCCACATAGTGCTGTCAGATGCTTCATAAATACTTCTCACCGTTTCATGCGGTAATCCATTTTTACTCGTATAGTACGACCATCGACCATGACGATACACGCTTACACCTGCATTTGTTCCTATCCAAATGTTCCCTTGATGATCTTCTGCAATTGCATACACTACGTTACTGGAAAGACCTTGTGCAGTGGTGATGGATTCTGTTTTCCCATCTTTGTACTTGAGAAGCCCGGCATTCATCGTGCCTATCCAACAATTTCCCTCATGGTCTATTGCCAGCGCCCGAATGATTTCAAGTCCTCCTGCCATGTTCGTTGGATGATATGTGAAGATGCCGTTCTTGAAACTGGTGAGTCCATTGTACGTTCCAATCCAAAGAGTTCCATCGGCAGACTCAATCAGTGCTGTAATGTCATTGTGCTTTAACGCAGGCGTGTTGTCTTTATCAAACACTTGAAAGACGGATCCATTGAAGCGAACGAGACCATCTTGTGTGGCAATCCAGAGATATCCGTCTTGTGTCTGAACAAGTGCCCGACCGGAATTATGCGGCAATCCATCTTTGTTCGTCCATATTTTATGGATATACTGCCTCAGTGGTGTTTTTTGTTGTTCTTGTGCAAGAGAGCCGGGACATACAAACAAACTGGTGAGGAGAAACAATAGCAACCATCGCAATCGATGTATTGTATTCATGAAAGGCAGCATCCTTTCTTAACATAGAGAGATAAATGCTTCTAAATGGTAATCAATTTAATAATTCTTTTCCACTCTTAAGTTTGATGAGTTTACGCATTGAAACAAAAAACCCTCAGCAATGCCAACAACTGAGGGCTCATAAAAGTGTTTTACGTCGCCATTTTGGGAGGGAGCTACGCGTTGGAAACCTAATCATCTTCCCACACTTTGTCAATTGAAATTATCTCTTAACTCAGCGCATTTGCCCAACTCTTTTCTATACTATCCCGCAAACTTACTTGCTAACCATGATAACTTTTCCTATCATTAACATGAGATATAATCTAACCTAACAGGAGGTATCTTATGAAGAGTAAATATCTGGCTATCATCATCGTTGTTGCTTTTATCGTGGTGACTGTCGCGTCAAAGTTGGAAGCCGCTGTCAAGATCTCCGTCACTCAAACTGCAGAAAAAATCACCATCTCAGGTTATAAAGGTAAAAAAATCACTTCAGACAAATTCGCGCTCAGCAATGATGGGTGGTATATCATTAAGGTTTCGTACACGGGCGCTGATGCCAGTATTTGCCAGCTATCACTTGTTACCCAGAAAATGATCACCGATCAAGAGACTGTTGTCGGCTTGTTAACGAACTGGATGGGGCCGAATACGACCGAGAAAATTCGGTCTAAAGGTTCAGCAAACTCAGAAGATTACATGATTTATGTAGAAAATGCAGAAGGGCCATGGACGATCGAGATTTTGAATAACCCGAAGCCCACATCAATATCCAGCAAAACTACGTTCAGCGACACTACGAATAAAGTAACGCCGTTCTTCAACCTAAACAAAGGATCAGCGACGTTTACCATGCACCAAAAGCTGAAAGGCCAGTTCTCTATGCGCCTTGAGGTCGCTCTCTACGATGCTAACACGGGCAAGATTGTGAGTGACTTGTGCCATAACGACACTTCGCCTACACTGGAAGCAACCGCGGATATACCGGAAGACGGTACCTATATCCTTGAGGTTTCTGGCGGCGACAGCTGGGATGTTTCGTACAAACAGTAAATATTCGAATACGGCGTGAGGGCACTTTATATTCCGCCCTCATTACATGAGGAGTGGTGTGTGATTCGTCACAACACTTCTACCTCCTTTTCATATACTGATAACGCCTTAGAGAAGGCATAGAGATTTGGTGAATCGAGTCATTGTGTATGCCACATAAAACCATTAAACAAGCTGAAAGAACATTTCGTACTGCTATTTACAGCCGCGCAGCCCAATTTGATATGGAAACGATTCATCGAGCAGAAACACTTTTGATTCAAGCTCGGTCTCTGGCAATGAGCGATCCGTTCAAGAGCAAGATGTTGGCAGAGAGTGCACAACAAATTGCGTTAAAAGCTATTGCAAAAACCGAAACGGAAAAAACACGGCTCAAGGGAATTTTAAGTTCCGAAGTCGCATCCCTGGTCCAAGAATATTCTCGTGACAAAATAACACTTGGCGATATCAGAAAGAGAATTAACAACCCTACGTATTTAATAATTTCACAACGCATGGAAATTGCCGAAGTCTGCATGAGACAAGCGAAGGAAGGATTGGACAAAGAGCAGTTCGACTCTTTTCCGGCATTGTACGCCAGAACAAAACAACGGTTGTCCGACGTTGCACATGTTCTGGCACCCGTGGTTGACCAGTTACATTATTTGGAGTCCCCAAAGATTCTTCCTCGAAAAAAGTAAGCCGCTGAATAAGGTTCTTTCTCTTCGGGAAGAATGATGATATTCTTCAGGTCGGCAACTGAAGCCGCGGAAATTCTTGCTTTGCCCGATTGGGAATCAGACCTTACACCTGCTCGATAACTCTTTCAGCGAGTCCCCGCCGAACTTCTCCAACAATGCATTTGCTAACACCGGAGCAATCACCGCCTCGCCGATAACGGAAGCAGCCGGAACGGCACAAACATCCGAACG
Source organism: Ignavibacteriota bacterium (assembly GCA_003142575.1). Lineage (GTDB taxonomy): Bacteria > Bacteroidota > Ignavibacteria > UBA10030 > UBA10030 > Fen-1298. The sequence continues at coordinate 7,019 of PLMS01000111.1, read as the reverse complement.
CTCGTAGCGCGATTGCACAAGTTTGTTTGTAGCAAGATCAACAGCCATTAATGGCTTGGCAAGCGTCGCTATTGGTTTCATTGCAGCATGAAGAACGATCATCTCGCCGTTTGTCACACTCCCTTCGAGTCCGCCGGCTCGATTGGTTTTGCGTATACTATTTCTGTTCTTCAGTGTAAATTCATCATGTACATCCGAACCGAATTTTGCAGCATTCGCAAAGCCTTCTCCAATCTCTACACCCTTGATTGCTTGAATCGACATGAGAGCTTGAGCGAGCATTCCATCAAGCTTTCGATCATACTGCACATAACTGCCGAGCCCAACCGGCACACCGCTTACGATAACTTCAAAAACACCGCCAAGCGTATCACCGGCTTTCTTTGCTTTTTTAATTTCTGCAATAGCTTTCACTTCGGCGGATTTGTCGAGAATGCGTACTTCGGAGCTATCTGCTTCTTTGGATACCAGATACGCATTTTCAGCATACCGGATAATTAACTTGTCAATTTTTTTTCTGTCTTTTATAAGTATGGGACCAATGCTCAGAACATGACTTCCGATGATAATTCCACAATCTTCTAACAGTTTTCGTGCAATGGTACAGCACGCAACACGCATGGCTGTCTCCCGAGCACTCGATCTATCAATGACATTGCGTATATCATCAAATCCATATTTCTTTGCTCCCGCATAATCTGCATGACCTGGACGAGGAACCGTAATTTTTTCTATTCCTGCACCGTTCCCCTCTACCGCCATTTTCTCCTTCCAATTCTGCCAATCTCTATTCTGTATTACTAATGCAATAGGAGAACCGATAGTTTTTCCGAATCGGACACCGGACAGAATTTTCACGGTATCTGTTTCAATTTTCATTCTGCCGCCGCGCCCATAACCCTGCTGGCGTCGCCGCAATTGTTGATTGATGTACTCAGTTGAAATTTCGACGCCTGCCGGCATTCCTTCGACAATCCCAATAAGCACTTTCCCATGTGATTCTCCGGCTGTGAGATAGCGGATCATAGGTTTGATTCCTTATTATACAATTTGTTCATCAAGGTGAATACCACCAACCTTTATCTATACTTAATTAAACAAAATTTCGAGGGAGATTCAATTAGCGGACAAACAAAAAGCGCGACCGATATTCTCGGCCGCGCCTCGTAGATTTCGAGTTTCGGATTTAGGATTTCCAATTTAGGATTTTGGATTTATTTAGGCATTTCTATAGGGACAAATCGCATCTTTTTGTCTTCGCCCTTTACCCGAAGCATCACAGCATCACCCGGCTTAAGCTTCTTTACCGAACTTTCAAACTGATCCGGGGTTGAGACTTTTTGACCTCCGACTTCTGTCACCACATCGCCTTTCTTGAGTCCACGATCTTGTGCGGGACTCATGTCTTCGATATTCGAAACCATCACACCTTTCTCCACTTCGTACTGTTTCTTTATTTTTGAATCGATCGATTTCACGGTCACTCCGAGTTCTTTCACAGTAACAACTTTTTCTGCATCCGAATCAGAGTCAGACTCTCCTTTATCATTTTTTACTTTTTCAGCACTTGTTTCGCTTTCTTCGTCACGCGAACCAAGTGTTGCTTTTTTCTCTATGGTCTTCTTATCTCTCCAAATCTGAAGCGCAACAATTGATCCTGGATGTTTGCTGGCAACTGTGGTCTGCAGCTCTTGCGGTGAATTTACTTCCCTTCCATCAACTGTGAGAATAATATCGCCGTACTCGACACCTGCTTTATCGCCGGCAGCATCTTTCGTTACATTTTCAACCCACACACCTTTCGCTTTATCCAAACCAGCCGCTTTTGCCGTAACTGCATCGACAGGTTTAATTCCGATACCAAGAAATCCTCGCCGGAATTTTCCGTACTTGATAATATCGGTTGCCACCTGCTTTGCAAGATTCAGCGGAATAGCAAAACTGTATCCCTGATATCGAGCGTTTGTTGTGGCAATCGCAGAGTTAATACCGACAACCTCGCCGTTGATATTCACAAGCGGTCCGCCGCTGTTCCCGGGATTGACTGCGGCATCAGTTTGAATGAAGTTCTCAATTCCATACTCATCTCCGATGATGCCGATGTTTCGTCCAAGCGCGCTGACAATTCCCTGTGTCATGGTCGATTTCAATCCCAAGGGTGCACCGATTGCAAAGACGATATGTCCAACTTCGACTTCATCGGAATTTCCAAGGGTAGCAACCGGTAAGTTATCTGCATCAATCTTGATCACGGCAAGATCCGTATACTTATCTGTACCGATAAGTTTTGCCTTGTACTCACGTGTATCAGAAAGCTGAACCTTTATGCCATTTTTCTTTGCATTCGTCACGACATGGTTGTTCGTAAGAATATATCCGTTCGCTGTGATAATAAATCCTGAACCAGTGCCGATTTCCGGACCGCGCTTCGGCATATCAAATTTAAAATCAGGACCGAAGAACCGATGAAAGAACTGACCTCCATCATCTTGAGAATCTGGCTCCTGATCCATTTCCACTTTCACGAAAACCACTGAAGGCGTCACCGTTTTGCTGACGGTATGGAATGCATCATTCAAGGCTTGAAGCGTAGAGTTTGGTTTTATGGGAGCCTGTTGTGCACCAAGCTTGACGTCTTCTCCTGCAAACGAGAAATCAACACCCTTGAAACTGGACACCAGGACAACACCGAAAATAATGCCGAGACTAATAAGAAAAACTGCTGCAAGAATCGATTTTGTTGACATACTGCTTCTTCCTTTACATTGTTGATATGTGTTGTTGTTGAAAAAACTCTGCTGATTTCAATGGTTTTAATCCATCGAAGTGATATCGTAAGTACAAACGTAATAGCTCATTCATTTCGTTCCCGACACGCGCATCGAACTCAAGAGTACTGAGACTTGAGAGTTGCGCATGTACGAGACGGCGAACAATTTGAAGTCCCTGTACTGAAAGTGTCGTGAATGCGATACTCTGATCGCTGTTGTGTAATGAAGAATCATTTGGAGTGCAGCATTTAGTGCAAAACACTGCGCCGCGAACAATCTGAAATGCAACTTGTCTTTCTCCATTGCCGATAAGAACGGGTTTTCCACACTGGCCGCAAGCATCAAAATTCGGTGCATAACCAAACAATGCTGCAAGCCGCAGCTGGAACGCCTGCAAATACGTCTGATAATTTTTCGTACTGGCATTCAATGCGCTCAATGTTTCAACGAGCAAGTCGAACATCGCCGGAGTTCGTTCTTCATGGTGCGTTACCTGATCGATGAGTTCTAAAACCGACAGTCCGGTAGTCATCCGATCTAAATTTTCCGTGAGATTTCGGAAGGAATCAATAGAATCGCATTGTGAAATCAAATGGAGATCGCGATGTTCTTNNGTTTTTATAGATGAGAAGCATAGAGTGAGAGAGCGGTTCCAATGCAGAGCCGAATTTATTTTTTGCAGATCTCGCACCTTTTGCAATACCTTTCAACTTGCCGTATTCTTTTGAGTAAAACGTGACGATTTTACTCGTGTCGCGGTACTTCATCGATCTCAAAACTATCACCTCGGTCTTAACCAGCACGCTCCCTCCGCACGATAAATCTTTTGAGCGAAACTGAAAATGGAGCTCGATGCACTCCTTGGTTTGTCACAATCGCCGTCACGAATTCATGCGGTGTCACATCAAATGCCGGTGAATATACATTGACCGACTCCGGCGCAGTGCGTTTGCCAAACGATTCTGTCACTTCCCTTGCATCCCGTTCTTCAATAGGAATATCTTTTCCTGTACTCATCTGAACATCTATGGTCGAAACAGGCGCCGCAACATAGAATGGAATTCCGTGGTGCTTTGCCAGCACTGCAAGAGAGTATGTTCCTACTTTATTCGCCACATCTCCGTTCATAGATATTCGATCTGCACCAACAACGACTGCATCAATTTTTCTTTGCTGCATGAGAACCGCTGCGACGTTATCGACGATCAGCGTCGCTGGAATCTTTGCTTGCTTCATTTCCCACGCTGTCAGTCTTGCGCCCTGCAAGAGCGGCCGCGTTTCATCCATATAGACGTGTTTCAGTCTTCCCAGTTCCCACGCTTTGGAAATTATACCGATGGCTGTGCCGCGTCCGCCGGTGGCAAGGGCGCCGGCATTGCAGTGCGTAAGGATGGAACAATCGTTGGGAAGAAGTTCTATGCCAAAAGAACTGATCCGCTCGCACATCTCCGCATCCTCTTGATGAATCTGTTTTGCTTCGTCAAGCAAATTATTTTGCAGGTCGGTGATGGAGTCTGCTTGCCATGCATCCATCACGCGACGCTGTCGTTCTAAAGCCCAAAAGAGATTTATAGCGGTCGGACGCGTTGAAGCAAGAAGATCGATAGCCGATACGAGATGCGCGCGTGCTTCTTTCATCACTGAATGATTCAGCGAAAGACTTGCAAGTGCAACACCGTATGCCGCTGCGATGCCGATGAGTGGAGCGCCGCGAATGGCGAGCCGCTTGATCGCCTCTGCTACAAAAACAACATCATCGGTTTCGCAGAAGAATTCTTCGAGGGGGAGTTTTGTCTGATCGAGAAACTTCAGCTTGCCGTCTATCCATTCTAACGGCTTCATCACAATCACTTCTCATCAAATCTTGATAAATCCATAAACGAATGGAACCTATCGCGAATTTTGAGATAACTCAAATCGCGCAAACTGTCTATGCTGAACTTCTCGACGCAGAACGACGCCAACGTACTGCCATAGACGACAGCGCGTTTCAAATTTTCCGTCGAGATATCATCCGTGCGGGCAATCCAACCGATGAAACCTCCGGCAAATGCATCTCCGGCTCCGGTGGGGTCGAAAATAGTTTCCAACGGAAATGCGGGGGCTGAGAATATAGTATCTTCAGTCACCAACATTGCACCATGTTCGCCTTTCTTAATGATAATGATACGCGGACCCATCTTGATGATCTTCTTCGCTGCTTTGATGAGGTTGGGTTCGTGTGTGAGGAGACGTGCTTCGGAATCATTCACGATAATAGCATCCATGAATTTCATGGTTTTCATCAACTCTTTCGGTTTCGTTTCTATCCAATAATTCATCGTGTCGCCGACGACGAGCCGCGGTTTATTAATTTGATTCAACACCCGCAATTGAAGTACAGGATCGATATTACCAAGACAAACATAGGCGGATGATTTGAATCCCGGGGGAATCTTCGGATCGAAATTCTTAAAGACATTGAGATCTGTAAAAAGCGTATCGCGAACATTTAAATCATAGTGATACTTGCCGCCCCATCGGAAGGTTTTTCCTGATTCAACACTCTGCAATCCATCAAGATCGATTTGACACGATTCCATAAACTTGATATGCTCTTGCGGGAAATCTCCGCCGACCACCGCTACCAGACGAATAGGCGTGGTAAAATAACTTGCTGCTACAGCAATGTATACTGCTGAACCACCAAGTGCGTCTTTGACACTTCCGAACGGCGTCTCGACAGTATCGAGTGCAACGGAACCAACGACCAAGAGACTCACAATAATTTCCTTTCAAATTAGAATTGCGTTATTTCCAATAATCGAGCGGCTTCTTTTCCGCCGGCGATAAATTCATGCACAATTTCAATTGCTTGACGCTGACCGGGCCAAACAACGCGGTCTCTTGCCGCATCATACGCCAGCCACTCAAAGCGTCGATGCTCGTGGGATAAGCGCACATCGAGTGCTGCATCCACTTCAGCCGCAAAAACTGGCACCATCTGGATAGTATCGTTCCGTTTATCAAAATACGAATCCATAATCGGAACTGTCCAGAATCGTTTCGGGCGCAATCCGGTTTCTTCCTCAAGTTCACGCAACGCTGATTTGTCTGCGCTTTCATTTTTCTTCATTGACCCCGTTACTATTTGCCAAATACCAGGATAAAGTTCTTCGTCATCAGCACGTTGGAGCAGAAGGTATTGAGGTTCACCCGCACTCCATCGAAATATACAAACCTCAACAATCTGGCTAAGAATTGTCGCCAAACCTGATTCCTTTTTCTTTAAAAAGATAACCGAATTTTCATTGAATTCAAATTGAGGGAAAGAGAAGAGTGATTATCGTTGGTCTGATCGATTTCGCCAATGTTCGAGAAAAATACCGCATGCAATTCCGACATTAAGCGATTCAGCTTGACCGTAGCGTGGAATACTCACGACCGCATCTGCTTGCTGAATCAATTGAGGGTTCACTCCTTGTGCTTCATTTCCCAACAGAAGGACAACTTTTTCCGGCAACGAGTACGTTTTCAGCGTTTTGCCATTGAGTGCCGTTGCAACCACCTTGAATCCTTCCGATTTGAGATTCGGAAGAGCACTGTCTAAGTCTATATTTTCGAATATATTTAAATGGAAAATAGAACCCGAGGTGGACCGAATGACTTTATCATTATATAATGAAACGCATTCCTCGCTTAAGAGCACTGCACCTGCACCAAACCAATCGCAGGTGCGAAGAATAGTGCCGAGGTTGCCCGGATCGCTTATACGGTCGCAAGCAACAAGGAGATGTGCAGGTTGAATGCTTTTTGCATCGAATGACTTTGTTTGCTGATACACAAGCGCAATGACTCCTTGCGAATGCACAGCGTCCGATATTTGCTTCAACTGTACTTCTTTGATCTCTTTTATGAGGATGCCGTGTTCTCTTGCGAGAGTAAGGACCGATCGATGTTCAGGTTTTTGACTTGCCTCCGCAAGAACGGCAATAAGTTCTATGCGGAAGCTTGAGTGCAAAGCATCACGAAGCGGACGCCAGCCTTCGAGTAGAAACTTGTGTTCAGCATCCTGAAATTTCTTCTGCTGAAGCGACCGAAGATATTTTATTTCAGATTGATTAAGATACACGTTTGAATATAGAGAAAAAGCTGGAAAAACAAAACCCGTGAAAATTGTAGGTAGTCGAACAAGGTTTGGTAGTGTCACCGCAGCTTTAGCGTAGGAGCACCATCTTCTTCTGATATACATGCTGTTTATTCTGCTCG